>JBBQGJ010000227.1:0-10942 GCA_038322925.1 Mycobacteriales bacterium | reverse complement strand
CGACTCTGCTCATGCGATATCTTCTTCACCACAAAGGCCTTCCCGCCAGGGCTGCGTTGGAGTCGCAAACCCAGGCAGGGTAAGGCCTTTGCCCTTCAAACCCGTCGAAACGACACGCCGACACGCTTGGTCAAGGCCTAGAGTCGTGGTTCTGGTGATCGCTCAACAGCGCTCGAGGTGGTTGAGATAGCTGGGAGAGTTCCCCTGCTGATCTGCCCGTGTTGGGTGCGGCACCGACCCTGACAGGGTCGGCGTCGTCCCTGCGCTGCAGGTCGGCACGGCATAGGCCGATGTGCGGCCAACGAGTGCGCCGGCCAGCGACCGCTGCACCTGTACCGATCCGGCGGGCTCCCCGGCGCGGCATACACCGGAGTAACTCGCCCGCCAGATCGGTGTCGGTGTCTACCCATACGGTTCCCCCAGGACCGCTGGTGATACGGGGCTCCCGCGGAAAACCTCGAGAAACCCCGAGCACCGCCGCGTCTCGCACCACGCCTGGCCGGCCGCATCGGCGGCCAGAGGCGAGCCCACTCGTCGGCGTGGCCGTCGCCGCCGGTCAGATCGAACTCGTCACGGTGGTTAGGCGGGTGATCACCGGCGGACGTCACGCGGCGGACGTCCCCGGGCAGTGAGGCCGGTCAGGGTCACCTGGCGTCGGCCGCGCACCCGGCCGAGTCGACCAAGCCGCCGTGGTAAGCGAGCAACCATCCCTGCTACCGGTGCCCGTGACCCTGGCCCACGGCGGCCGCACTGCGGGACCCACCTCTGTACGACCCAGTACGGTTTTCGGCGTGTGCGTACCGCCCCGGGTGCTGGTCACCGGCAATGTAGGTTCGGGCAAGACCACCCTCGCGGCGGGGCTCGCATCCGATCTGGGCGTTCCGCATGTCGAGCTCGACGGGCTCTACCACGGGTCTGGTTGGACTCCCGCGGATCCGGCCATGTTTCGGGCCCGGGTGCGCCTCGCCGCGGCCGAGCTGGCATGGGGTGATCGACGGCAACTACACCTCCATCGTCGGTCAGATTCTTCGCGACCGGGCGGGTTTGGTGATCGCCCTGGATCTCCCCCGGTGGCGGGTCATGGCCAGGATCACCCGCCGCACGCTTGGCCGCATGATCACCCAGGCCGAGCTGTGGAACGGCAATCGAGAACAGTGGCGGAACCTGCGGACTCTCGGCCCGGAAACCAACATCGTGCTCTGAGCCTGGAACCAGCACAGCAAATACCACCAGCGGGCTCTCGCCGAGGAACGACTCGGGCAGGGACAGGGACCACCGACGGTCCGGCTGACCATCACCAGCACGACGGCAGGGCCTCTGATCTGATCAGGACGGGAGAACGGCCAGACAAGTCTAGTCTAGGCCGCCCTTGACTTGATTGTCTATTCTGCCCTAGACTAGAGTGATGACGAAGCGGCGCGACATCATCTCCACCATCGCAGCAGCCGCTCGCAAGGCGGAGCTGTCATGGGAGATCGCACGTGAAGGCGCCAACCACACTGTCTACAGCCTGGACGGACTGATGATCCCTATCGCCCGCCACAACGAGATCGCCAAAGGCACGACTGAAGCCATCTACCGGGAATGTGCACCGAAGCTAGGGAGGGGATGGTGGCGGTGAGTGCCTACCACGTCCGCGTCGAACGCGACGAAAAGCACTGGATGCTTTACGTTCCCGAGATCGACCGGGTAACGCAGGCCCGGAACCTCCGTGAGGTCGAACCGATGGCGCGTGATCTGATCGCCGTCATGGCCGATATCCCGGCCGACTCCTTCGACCTGGATATCGACATAATCCCACCCGACAGCGTGGCCGCCCACCTGCAGAAATCCAAGGAACTGTCAGAGCAAGCAGCCGCGATCCGATCATGGGCGGCGGCAGAGTCACGAAAGGCGGCTCTCGAACTGCACCGGGATGGCGTCCCGCTCCGCGACGTTGGGGCCTTACTGGGGGTTTCGTTCCAACGGGCGCATCAGCTGGTGTCAGAGGCCGAGGCGACTGAACTGCAGCCACGCTGAGCCCTCGAGCACGGCCTGGATGTTGGCCAAGACCTCAGCGTTATGACTTTCGCGCGGGTTGACGTTGAACAGCACCACACCGAGCGGATCGGGGGCCGAGCCGCGACAGCGAGCCCGCAGGTAGCGGTTGGCGAAGATCGACGCACACTCGAGAGGGAGAGTTGTTTGCCTGCTTCGCGATCGAACGGATGTCGCCGATGCGCGATGCCGTTCACCGAGGGCATGGTGCGTAGCTGGTCGTGAGAACCCTGGCAGGTGCGATCGCCAAGTTCGCAATCGAGGTCAAGTCATGACGCGCGGGTCCGCAGCAGTCATCACCCAACTCCCATAAGCCGACCCTGGGATATTCGGAACTTTCAGCAATGGATTTAGGGCGCGCGGTGCGGGTATGGGCTGTCCATCGGGCCTCGCAATGAGATGCGTTGTGGTGCATATATTTCGCCGGGCTGGCGCGCCCGGTGGATGAGCAACACTCACCCCGGGCCGGCCGACGCCGAACCGAACCTGCTAACGCAGCGCTGCGCACCGGCGAGCGGATGCGCAGCGTCGCGTCCCGACTCCGACCTCAACACAGAGCAACTCTGTATTGCAGGACAACAACTCTCACGTCCGCACGGTCACGACGACGCCGACCAACCAACGCGGCTCACACCAGGCCATCCGCATCACCAGTGACCGTGACACCTGCCGAGCTATTCAATTGGGTCAGATCGTCTGTCGGGTAATGAACTGGGCCATGCCAGGCACGGTGTAGGCGATCTGGCCGTGTTCGGGCGCATAGATCAGACCCTTGCTGATCAGACTGGCGCGGGCCGGGCCGAGTGCGCTAGGCGGTCGACCCATTCTGCTGGCGACCTCACTGGACTGGCTGTGTCCACCGGCGTCGGCCGCCATCGCACGGAGGTAATCGCGTTCGGCCGGAGTGGCCCGGCCCCAGCGGCTGGCGAAGAACCCGGCGTCCAGTTTGGTTTGCCCGAACTGTTCGGCGACGCCCGCGTCATGCGGTGTGATGACAGGTCCCAGGGCGACGTTCCATGCCACTGATCCATACTCCTGCAGGAAATAAGGGTAGCCGCCGGCGACCCTGATGATGTGGCTCAGTGCATCCGGGTCCCAGCTGGCTCCCTCGGCCAGCGCAGGTGTCACCAGTGCCTCCGCGGCCAGCGGCTCGGCGAGATGTCCGATGGTGTGGTAATCGAAAAGTCTCTCGGCATAGGACTTTGCCTCGGCCAGCACGCGCGGCAACGACGGTAGACCGCCGCCGATCAGGTAGAACGGCAGGTCCCGCTGGCCGGCCTCGTGTGCCGCACTGATGAGCGCGCTGAGCACGTCCGAGGAGACGTCCTGCATCTCGTCGATGAAGATCCCGACCCCGACATGCTGTTCTGCGGCCGCGTCAGCGAGGTCCAGGGCGAGCTCGGTGAGGTCGGTGTCGACGTCCCCGGTATCGGCACGCCCTGCCGTGGTGTTGACATCTACGCCGAAGGTGACCGAACCGGTCGGGTCGACCTTCACGCTGAACGCCTTAAAGGTGGACAACGCGGTTCTGAACTTCCCTGCCCAACCCTTCCCCTGCAGTTGCCGCAGGGACTGATGAAGACCACGAGCGAGAGCCACCTGCAAATTGTCCCGACCGGCCCCGTCCGGGTGGGCTTCGACTTTGGAGACGATCCAGTCGGCCCGCTGCGCCCGTCCCGCCAGCTCGTTGAGAAGGACCGTCTTACCGACCCCGCGAAGTCCGCTGAGGATCAGCCCTTGCCCCGTCCTGCCGATAGCCGCGCGGTGCAGGAGGACGTCGATCGCGTTGATCTGGAAATCCCGGCCGACCAGCGCCGGTGGCCGGCGACCCGCTCCGGGGCTGTACGGGTTGTGAACTGCATCCATAGCCTTATCTAAGCAGGTATAACAGCGCGCTAGACCCGCGTAGATACTGCTAGAACCAACCCGCGCCAACGCCGCGAACCAGCGCGGGGCGCCGACGGCGCGGGTGCAGGGGGCATGGTCGGCAGCCGCTCATCGAGGCGGACCGCTACAGCCCTGCGGTCAGTCACGACGATCAGATCGAGATCCTCGCTGAGCCGCCCCCGGGAAGATGGTTGGGGGACAACTGTGGTCGCCGTCGTACTTCGCCGGGTCGTGTGATCGCGCACCGTTGTCGATCATCAGGCAGTCGGTCGAAAATCAACGGTGTCCGGACCATCGGCTATCCCGGCCCTGAACGGCCAGGCTTACGCCACCAGACTTTCAGTCAACCTGAGGGTGTGATTCCCTACGTGACCGCGACGCGGAGCGCCGCGACGACCGCGGCGTGCGGGTGACTTTCGCGGTCGTGCCGACCACCTCGGTGATGATCGCGTCGACCAGCGCCAACACGGCGGCCAGCAACCGCGGCGTCAAACGGCACGAAGTCGGCCGCGATGCGTCGCCCTCTGGGCGCCCGTGCCTCGGTGGCACCTGGCGTGTAAGGAAGGCCGCTCGACGGGCGGTCATGAGGTGACTCCCACATGGCAGCACGATCGCATCAGGGCCGACACCCCTATATGCCGGTAATACGGCAATGTCTTTCAGCAACTTCAACCTTGCCAAGGCACCCCACGCGCGAATGAGCTGGGTGCTGGGTGCAATCGAGCGCAGAACCCGATTTTCACGCAGTACGGTTTTCGGCGTGTGCGTGCCGCCCCGGGTGCTGGTCACCGGCAATGCAGGTTCGGGCAAGACCACCCTCGCGGCGCGGCTTGCATCCGATCTGGGTGTTCCGCACGTCGAGCTCGACGGGCTCTACCAGGCTCTACCACGGGCCCGGGTGGACTCCCGCGAACCCGGAAATGTTCCGAGCCCGGGTTCGCCTCGCCACGGCCGAGAATGCATGGGTGATCGACGGCAACTACACCTCCATCGTCGGTCAGATTCTTCGCGACCGGGCAGGTTTGGTGATCGCCCTGGATCTCCCCCGGTGGCGGGTCATGGCCAGGATCACCCGCCGCACACTCGGCCGCATGATCACCCGGGCCGAGCTGTGAAACGGCAATCGAGAACAGTGGCGGTACCTGCGAACTTTCGACCCGGAAACCAACATCGTGCTCTGGGCCTGGACCCAGCACAGCAAATACCACCAGCGTGCTGTCGCCGAGGAGCAACTCGGGCAGGGACAGGGACCACCGACAGTCCGGCTGACATCACCAGCCCAAGTGCGCCGATTCAGACGCCTCCTACTCAGCCGGATCGAGCGGACCTACCGCAACGCGCACACCACACTTTCGTGATGGCGAAACCCGTGCCAGACACCAATGGCACCACGCGCCGTCGTGCCGACAATCAAGATCCGCCGTCGCCGGCAGCGGCCTGCGCTCCACTGGGCAGCAGAACCGTCCGTGCAGTAGCAGGCTGGACCCCATGCAGATCGGCGTCGTCTACCCGCAGATTGAGCTTCGAGGAGATCCGACCGCGGTCCGGTGGATTGGCAGAGCGGTCGAGGACCTGGGCTTTGACCACCTCCTGGCCTACGACCACGTCCTCGGCGCCGTTCACGCCGATCGAACGCCGGAGCTAACAGGCCCCTACACCGAGCACGATCCGTTCCACGACCCGTTCGTGATGTTCGCCTACCTGGCCGGCATCACCGAGCGCCTCCGCTTCGCCACCGGAATCCTGATCCTCCCGCAGCGCCAAACAGCCCTCGTGGCAAGGCAAGCGGCCGATGTCGATCTGATGTCCGGCGGCCGGCTACGCCTGGGCGTCGGGGTCGGCTGGAACCACGTCGAGTACCAGGCCCTCGGACAGGACTTCCATACCCGCGGCGCCCGACAGGAAGAACAGATCCAGCTGCTCCGCCGCCTGTTCACTGAACCCGTTGTCGACTTCTCGGGCCGCTTCCACCGGATCGACAGAGCCGCACTCGTACCAAAGCCGGCGCACACCATCCCGATCTGGCTTGGCGGATCCGGCGATAAGGCGTTCGACCGGGCAGCCCGGCTCGCCGACGGCTTCATCTTCTTCGACGGCAGCGCGGACCACGCCATCCACGCCTGGAACCGGCTGCGTGATCGCGTGCGCCGCTACGGCAGGTCGGTCGAAGACTTCGGCGGGGACTATGTGGCGCTCCCTCGGGGCGGGATTGGCGATCTCGTGTCAGAGATCGACGCCTGGCGTGAGGCAGGAGGCACCCACGCAACGGTCGCCACCATGGGGCTCGGCTTCGACTCCGCCGACGCCCACATCCACTACCTGACCACCGTCGCACAGGCACTCACGACGACCTGACCGGTGCCTGACCCCACCACCCGCATCAATCTCAAGTCAGCCAACTCATTGGACAAAACCGATCCGCCGGCAATGACACATTTTTTCAGTGTCGGGCGCCGCCGCGGCTCTCCACCCGCTCTCCACCCAACAATGGAATGACACTCCAGCACAACCGGCAACGCGAACCGGGACGGATCGAATGTGACTCCCCGCCGCGAGGCAGCCGGTGATGGGCACAGTAACCGTCGCACTGGGTCGGTCGCCTATACCGGTATACGGGTATTCGGTCGGACCATAGGACCTCCTGCGCCGACAATCAAGATCCGACTGCCGAGTGCAGGCGCGCTGTCGGTTCCTGATCACCGGGCGGGAGCCTTAAAAGTCCGGCTGCTGGGCGACGCGCTCTGCCTCCCAGGCCTGCGCAGTCTCATCAGCACCGGAATCGCCGTGATCCTGAAGGCCCTTCGCGTCTCGGTCCTCGGCACGCTCCGTCCCAGGCGACACCTGCGGGTCACCGACCCGGTCCGCTGCACCTACAGCCGAACCGTCAGGTCCTGGGTCCGTCATCGCATCCACCCCTTTGGCCACCCGACGGACAAGACCACCACGCTCACCTCATCATTCCGGGACCTTGTCGGTTGCAGCATTCAGCAGGCCGCCTATTCATCGTTGGTCGAGGGACCCGCGGGAGTCGCTCCACCCTCGTCCGACCAGTCCTGGCCCTCGGTGTCGGCCTTCGCAGGATCCGACATGACGTCGGGGGCTTGATCCTGGCCGGCGGTCGCGACTGGTGTCGTCTGAACCTCGTTGTTCTCGTTCATGTATTTGGTGTTCCCTCTCAGCGCAGGAGCAATCGTCGCCTCTCTTGCCATAGTGCTGACAGACCACCTCCGGAACTGACCCGGCGCGGCCCACGGGACCGCGAGCCTCGAGTACGCCGGTCACCTGGTGCTGACCGCGGATGTGAGTTCTCGGCGTTTCGGGAGTCGGCCGGTGTTTGACGTCAGGTCACCAGATCGGGCGAGAAATAGTCGCGCAGTGAGACGATCTGCCCGTCGCGCATGCGGAAGATCTTCAGAAGGACCACGATCCGGGTCCCGTCGGGGCTGTCGAAGGCGGTGTCAATCTCGACCACGAACACGTCGGGGTCGGCGGTCGTGTGCACCACCGCACGGGACTTCTCCTCGTTCACCGTGAGGCCGGCCAACCCCGGCCGAGATGTTCACGGCGGATGGCGTGTTCCAGGCGCCGCTGATAGATCTCCCGCGGGGTCCCCCTTTCCTCGGATAGCTCAGAAATCTATCCCTCACAGGCGCAGCGGGCGGAGCCGGCTGGCTCACTCGGCTTCGAGGCGCGCCAACCCGTGTGCCAGCAACTGGGTCCGTCCCTAGCCGAGCTACTAGAGCCCGTCGGTGGCCAACCGGCCGTGGAGGTGCTCGTCGTGCAGCTGCCCGTCCCCGTACCTGTAGGACGCACGCGGCCTGCCCTCCAGCGCGAATCCGGCTTTCGTGGCCACCCGACACGACGCGGGATTGTCCACGGCGTGGTAAAGCTGCACGCGGTGCAACTGGCCCACGTCGAACGCCCACCGGGCGACCAGGTCAACCGCAGTGGTGGCGACTCCCCTCCCCCGCGACCGCGGCACGATCCAGTAACCGACCTCAGCGTTGCCATGGACACGGTCGATCTTGAACAGTGACACCGAGCCGAGGAGCGCGTCGGCGGCGGCAGTGACAACCGCGAACGACGCATGCTCCGACCCGGTCCAGTCACCGCGGTCCTCCACCCACGCCTGCGCGACCCGAAGGTCCGGGTCGGGTCGGTCGACCGGGTTCCACCTGGCGATCGCCGGATCACGGACCGCCAGCAACACAGCCGGCGCATCGTCGGCGCGCCAGGGCCGCAGGCGCAACCCGGACGCCTGAAGCTCCACCGGTTCCACGCCGCACAGCGGCGCACGCCATCCGCGCTGTTGAGCTTTCCAGGGGCGGCGCGGCACGCCGCGGCAATCAAGGGTAACGGCGGCCACCGACACCGGCCCGGGAGCATCGCCCCGGTCGGCCGGCAGGAATCCCGATCAGAACCAGTGTCGGACGTCACGACACCTGCGCGATTCAGAGCGGCATGACACGCCCGCACGCGGGTGAACCGTTGGGATTTCCTCATCAACGGATGCACAAAGTCACGGGATCGACGCGACTGCCGGGGGTGGTGGTGATTGTGTACACGGCGGGTTCCTTCGGCCCTGGATCGGCGGCGCCGGCGGATGAAGGCCTGTCGGCCGAGGATGATCGGCCCGAGGTCGGCGACGTATCGTCAGGCGTCGCGCATCGAGTCGGCGGCGGCCTGGTCCTGGACGGTCCAGGTCAGCGACCCGACCGGACGATCGCGGTGCAGGACACCGAGCGATACCGGGCGAACCGGCGGTCCTCACCGGTGCGCGCGAACGCTCAGCGCGGGATCGAAGGTGGGGTGGCCGTCGCTCCAGCGGTCGGCCGTGAGTCGCGCGCCCACAGCGGAACGGCGACCAGAGAACGGCAATCGGGCCGCCGCGGTTCCTGGTCATCCCTTACCTGGTGTCGCGAACCGAAGCCGCCCCGGGCGATGCGCTGGCTGACAACGCAAGTCTCAGGTCAATGCCCGTTGCCGCGGACCATCCCCGCCGTCCACCCGCGGCCGGGTGCGAGTGCGAGCAGCCCATCACAGTCCCTGATAGCGACGGTCATGGCCTCTTCAACAGAGGCGGCAACGGGACGAATTGCGAATTCCTCGGCCGAGTTTTAGGAGTGAGCAGCGTAATAGGCGTCAGTAAGTGTTTTCGGCAATCTACCTCGTGCGTTTACAGGCATCCCCGTCTCTTGTGCCCACATGCGAATGGTTTTTTGGTCGGCAACGGGAGCGGGTTGCTTGACCGGCCGCCGAGCCTTGGTGGGCGTTGGCGGACCGACCCGCGCGTCCGCGCCGCTCATCAGATCAGCGAACCGCGCCCAGGAGACAGGCGTTGCCCTGCGCTTGCCCTTGCCTCGCCAATCGATGCCACCGCGGCTGATAGCGACTGTTCCCATCAGGGCAGCTCCGTCTCGGACCTCGAACTCGACGTCGACGTTACCTACCTCGATCGGAGAGGAGACCTTAAGGCTGATCTTCTTTACGGCCATGCCGCGCACCGTACGCCACAATCGCTACATCGGCCGAATCGCCACACCCCAGCACGGGTGGAAACTCAGCTGAGTTTCCACCCGTGACTCTTGAGAATGGCTATTTCAGACGCGATCGATGGACATCCTCCACCGGCAAACCTCGGAACATGGTGTGACGCCGCTGCGAACTACCAGACCCAGACAACCAGCGGGCTGGGCGGATATGCCGGTAATACGGCGTTGCTGAAGACTCTTTCAACGGCAGAGCAGGCATCCATCCACCGGCGGATCATGCTGGCCAGCGGCGTGGTCATCCCACAACGCCATGCACTCCGGGCAGCGGCCTTCCCAGCCTGCCTCGTCGGGGAAGCGATTCGCGCAGCCGTCACCGACGCAGACCGTCAACTCCTCCAGCACCACGCTCATCCGGCACCACCCAACATCGACAGCGAGAGCCCTGCGATACCCGCAGTGTGGCAGCCGACATCAGATCAACGGCCCCGCCACGCCGAGCGAACGGCCATAGTCGGGCGATGCGCGCGGCCCGGCAGTTCACCGCCGTCGGCAAACCCATCCATTCCCGTGGTTCCCTTATCACCACGGACAACGGCGATCTGGCCTGTGACGACGTCGCCGGTCGGGTTCTCGAGCGCCGGACACCGCAACATGGTCACCCGGCCCGATTCAGCTATGCGATGACAGAACTCACTGGAAGGTGTTCTCGTGACAGACGGTGAATCCACCGAAGACCAACTCAACGAACTCCGCGCCCGAATCATCGCAATCAACGAGCTCACGCAATACAACCTGCTCACCGGTGAAGCCCTCGGCCTAATCAGAGGCATGCTCATCGACCTGGTCGAGGCCTCCGATGCCGACCCCGACGACTACATCGACGACCTCGACCGGCTCGACCAGATCGCCAACCAGTTTCCCTGAGCCGACTATCCACGGACGACATCAGCACGGAACTGGACGCGGCCACCGCCTCCCCGATGTCCTCATTCAGCGCGAGTTATCGAACGCCTCCTGCACACTCTTGGGAATGCGTCCACGCTCGGACACCGCGTAGCCATTGTTCCGAGCCCAATCACGAACCGCCTGGGCCTGTTCACGACCCACCGGGACGGATGTGCCGGCCCGTCCGCGTTTCGCTTTCCGATCCAGTGGACGAGTCGTCACTTTCTTGCCGTTCTCGACGAAACGGGCAAGCTGCTCACGCAGCCGCGCGGCGTTGTCCGCGCTCAAGTCGATCTCGTAAGACACGTTGTCCAAAGCGATCTGCACCGTGCTCACATCGTTCTGGGAGCCGTCGATGTCGTCGACCGTGAAGGTCTTGGTAATCGTTGCCATGAATTCGATGCGACGCGGTTGCGCTCCATGAGTTTGCGCGGACCGCCGAGGGCGCGCGGCGACTTCGGGCCCCGTTCTTGGCCCCGGGCAGCGGGCCGAAAGGAGAACGGCCAGCGTTTCCGTGACTGTTCTCTGGGGAATGCTTCGAGTGGGATTGCTGTGACTACCTGTTCACGTGCCGATAACGT
>JBBQGJ010000226.1:0-10983 GCA_038322925.1 Mycobacteriales bacterium | reverse complement strand
CACCGAAATAACCGCAGGTCAGCCCGACACGCAAACGACCGAGAGCACACTTTTCCTACCGATTGGGAGACCCGCCAAAAAGGCAACCAAGACTCAACGGGCAAATCAGCCCCGGAATCGCTAAGTCAACGGCATTGGACTGGACAGTGCCCATCAGTGTGGTGTCCTGAGTGAACCGGTGCATTTGTCCTCCAAATGTAAGGAAAGGCAGGTCTGAATTCAGGCGCAACGCGATCAATAGTGGGTCGTCGCAGACCCGATGGCCAGGCCCGCATCTGCCAGAATTGCGGGAATCTCGCGCGCGACGTCACGGTCCAGCTCGCGCAGGTCTTCCGGCATCTCCGCCCATGGGCACAGGGAAGGGGAAGTGCGCTCGGAAGCGTCCAGCTGGGTCCCCCAACGCCAACCGGCGGCGAGCAGGTCGGCACAGCGGCGACCATGCTCTGCACGCGCGAGTTGCTCCAATTCGCCCTCGCTCAATTGGCTGGCGACATCCCCAGCGGGGCCGGGCAGCGGCAGCAGGTGACGCCCAATTGCTTGCAGGACCCGCTGGATGGTGTGCGCCTGAGAACGGCTGAGGTCGCGGTAGACATCTGCCAGCACATCCCAGCCGGCCAGTTCCGGCTCCATCGCCATTCGTTGGAGCCTGCGGTCCGTGTCGTGATCGTGGATGGACCGCGCCAGGTTCTCGTTGGTCCTCTGCGACAGGCCGGAACAGGTGCTCGGCAGAAAGGCTCTGATGGTGTCGACGTCCTTGAGCAGCCACACCTCCTTATGCGCGTCCGGAGACATCTCGCAGGTCTGCGCCGGAGCGGCGTCGACCAGCCCGACACGCAGGCCGAGCACGCCGGCCGCACGGACGCCGAGCGAACTGGAGGCTTCCGGTCCGACGGCAATGATCGCCGTCTGTTCGAGATCGGGACCTGTCACGATGTCGGCGAGCAAAGCAATGATCTCGGCCGATGCGACGATCAGGGCTCCGCCCGGCATCGAATCACGGTCGTTCGTAGGGGTCGTGGGCGTCCCGACCTGATTGATCGCAATGATCAGTTGGTGGGTCCCGGGCTGCAGAGCCGCGGTAACCACTTGAAGGCCGTCGCGCACGGTCGGACAAGTGCCCCCGACGACGACGACAACGGTCGGCCCCGGCTGCACACGGCCGTCCAGGCTGGGCAGTCGGTCTGCCTGAACGCCGAACCTCGTCAGGAGCACCATCGTCAACAGGTCGCGAGCACTGTCGCTGGCACCGACGTGCCGCGACTGGAAGATATCGAGACTTCGTCTCGCGGTCTCGAGCTGCCAGTCCGCACCCGCAGCGGCAGCGCCTGCGCAATACGCCTTGAGGCCGTCCTCGTCCTCCTGGAGCAGCAGGTGCAGACGGCCTTGATCGAAGAGGCTCCAGGGCAGGTCGACTCCGACGGCGGCCCGCTCCTGGCATCGCCGCAGGGCGGCGCGGAACGCCGGCCGCAGCAGGCGAATGTGATCGAGGTTGCCGTAGTGCCGCAGATGGCTCTCCACGAGGTTGCCCAGCGGATAGGGGTCCTCTGGAGCCTCCAGATAGGCGCGCTCGTAGAGCCTGGCCGACTCCCAATCGTCGTCGCCCTTGTAGCTTCCTGCCAGTGACGCCCACGCGTCGGCGTCGGAAGGGTTGATTTCCGTTGCGCGGCGCAGCAGCCGCCGGCCGCGTTGGAAGGGCTCGCTGTGCCAATCACCGTGGTGGAGCTTGCAGAGCGCCACCCCGAGGTCGCGGACGAGATCTGCTGTGTCGCTGTCGGCGAACGGCTCGAGCGCCTCCGCGATCGTTCTCCACTGACCCAGGGTCTTGGCCAGCCCGGCCACCCGGCGGGCCACTGTGCCTTCGTCCGGCATCAGGGACAGCAGTTCGCGTTGACCGGCCAGTTCGGTTGTTGCGTCCTCGGTACTGAGATAGGCGGGATAATTGGCGGCGAAATCGCGCATACGCAGGTCGAGTCTCAGGAGCGCGGCGTCGACCGCTTCCAGGCTCGCGGCCAGACCGTTGAGTTCTCGCTCCCACTCGTCGGGGAGCCGGACCTGCCCCTTGTAGGAACGGTCGTGGGCGAAGTCGGCCCACACGTGCTCGGCGATCGTCCGCACCTGGATTTCGGCCTTCAGCCCGACGACTTCCGCCGGAACCGGCATCCCGTTCAGCACTCCCTCCGGCATCGTGAACACCAGATGCACCGAGCGGTAGCCGAAGGCGGGCTGTCCGAAAGCCCGGCCGGAACTTCCTGTCGGCCGCTCGACGGCGACAAACGATCGCTGGAGCAGTGCCTTCACGGCTTGGACGTCCTCACGGGTCCCGACGATCACCCTGGCGGCACAGAGGTCGTTGAATTCCTTGAGCGGATCCTTGACCGTCGATCTCGTGAGTAGGGCCTTCTGACCGAAACTGCGGAGCGCCTTCGCACGCGCTTGCACCTGCGCCGACGGCGCAACCTCACGGCACATCACCAACAGTGCTTTTCGCAGGAGTTCGGCGCACGCGTCGTACTGTGGTCGGAGGGCCTCGTAACCGCGTACCTGGGCATGCAGCCATTCGTCAGATCCGGTCGCGTCAACCACCGGGCCACCAAGATTTCCTCGATGGTGGTGATTGGCCGGCACGTCGGGTCTCCATCACGAATCAGACCCCTGCCACCACTGGGGTTCTGGCCTCGATCAAGGCTGGTCCATCTTGCGAAAGCAGGCGCATCATCGATCCCGCAACCTGCGCACGGGTCGACAGGCATTCGGCTCGCACTCCACCCAGAGCCGCAGCCAATTTCACGAAGTCGACCGGAGCGGGATGATCCACCCGGGCCCGTCGGTTTCCCAACAGGAACGTGTCGGGGCTGGTCCGACCCTGCGCCGACGCCGCCTGCACCAATAAACCGTAGGTATCGTCCTGAAAAACAATGCATTTGATGTTCAAACCGTTTTCGGTGGCGTTGAGCATCCATTGCGGTGTGCACAGGAAGCCGCCGTCACCGGAGAACGCAATCACTGTCTTGTCCGGGTTAACCTGGGCGATACCCGATGCCATCGGTCCCGCATAGCCCAGCGAGCCGCCCTGGGAAAGGAAATAGTGTCCGGGTAGCGAGGGTCGAAGGACATCTTCGACTGCCTGTGCCCGCGTCAATGCCTCGTTGACGAGGATGACCCGGTGCTTGATACCCAGCGCGTCGACGGCGTCCCTCAACCCGAGGGCGACGTCGTAGGCATGCAGCGGCACGGTCTTGCGCTCGGCGTCCGCCCGGGCCAGCCGGGATTCGTGTTTCGCTGCGTTCGCGGCCACCAACCGGCCGGTGCGTCGAGCGACCGCGGCCAGCCCGACAGGGGATGCCATCTCGCTCACGGCTTGCGCAATCGCCCGCATCGTCACCTTCGGACTGGCGATCACCGGCGACGACGAGTTGCGGTACATGGCGGCGGCCGCGGCTGGGTCGTCGCCGACGTACGTCACCCAGGTACCGGGCTGGTAGGGCGCGTCGACGGTGGGGAAAACAGTGGACACGTCGACGCCGCCGACAGAAACGACGCAGTCTGCGTCGGCCAACAAGTCACGGGCATGTTCGCCGAAGAGGTGCCCGGTCGAGCCCGCCCATTGGGGGTGATTCATCGGAAAACAGAGTTCATGAGTCATCGAGCCGATCACGGCTGCCCCGGTGCGCTCGGCAACCTCCACGACATCTGTCACGGCGTCGGACCTGGCGACTCCGTCGCCGACGATGATGACCGGGCTTTCCGCCTCGAGAAGCCGTCGAGCCAGCTCGCGCACCGATTCCGAACTGGGCCCGATACTCGGGTCCACCCCGGGGATTTCCTCGATGACGGTGTCCCGCGACACCGGCGCCGCCATCACCCCGTTCTGCGGAACCAGAGCCACCGGCCCGGGGGTCCCGCCCTCGGCAAGCATGCTCGCCCGCTTGAGCTGGTGGATGAGCGATTCCGGGCCGGTTACCCACAGGCACGATTTGCACCCGGCCCCACGGGCCAGCTGCTCCAGAGCGCCATTCGGATTCTGGTGCCGGCCGAGACTGTCCTCGGTGACACCGGCGTTGCCGACCAGAACGAGGATCGGCAGCTTCTGCTGCGCGAAACCGGTGATGAAGCTGGCCATCCCGCCGAGGCCGACCATGCCGTGGGCGATCACCGCGGCCCGCCGGCAGCCATTGCTTCCCGCCGACCGGCCGTTGACAGCAGAGCCCAGTCGCACTTCGGCCGCGAAACCCAGCGCGGTCAGCTCCTGGTAGGCCAGAACCGGGGCCACACCGTTACCACGCTCCAGGGCCGAGGCAATGACCTCCTCGGTGGCGCCGGGGTTGAGCGGCACGACGTGGTAGCCGTTCGCGGCCAGCGCCATGACCAGCAGGTCGGCGCCCAGGAAGTGGGTCTCTGACTCCGGCGGCGTCGGCGGGGCCGCCGCACCGCCACCGCCGAGATCTCGGGTCATCCTGTCGGACAAAGGTTTGCCTTCCGAGTGGATTGGCCCATCGAGCGACCCAACCGTCACGTTGCCGGGGTTGCCGACCGCGGGCCGCCCCGATGGTTGGCGTTGTAGTCGTCCCAACCTGGTGCCCGAGCCTTCTCGTTCCCCGTCATCATCAGGACGGTCGAGCTCAGTGGCTCGTTGCCCAGCTGTTGCGCGATGGTGGCCAGCGCGCCGTCATAGCTGCAGTGAATGCTGCGCCCCGTGATGATCGCGCCCTTGCCCATCGCCACCCGGCTGGTGTCGATGACGGCACACGAGTCCGGGGTGTACGGGGAAATGACCTGGGCGCCCGGGCCGCCCACCGCCTCGCCGAGCACCTCGGCCTTTGTTGTCGGCGATCTCATGAAGGTGGTCCACACGGAGGCGTCATTGATGAAGCTCGTCAAGTCGCCGGCCTCGACATAGCCGCGCAGCTTGCGCACCCCTTCATCGGTCAACGCGCCAGTGCCGGTGACGAAGTCATCAGCGCGGTTGTGAATCGTGTGCGAGATGCCCCTCATCATCGCGCCGTCCTCGGCGTACAACGCCGCCAGTGTGCCGTAGCAGACGGTGAGGATGGGATGCCCGGCGGTGTGGGCCATCTCGAGAATGGCCTCGAGCTGGCTGTTGTCCGCGAGGTCGATGATGGCGCCGCTGCCACCCGGGACGACGACGCACCGGACGTCGATCAGCATTTCCAGGCCCGCGGAGAGTCGCTGCCGGTAGCTGTCTTTGGCCGCCAGGCCGGCTCGGGCCTGCGGTCGGGCAGGAATGAGTCCGTCGAGCGCGGTGATCTTCCCGTCCTTCTCCAGCTGGAGCAGGCGCGTTTGGATTTGCCAACCGAGCTCGGCTTCGCCGGAAGTCACCCAGCCCGCGCCCCAGCTGGGGTCCTCGAAATTCTCGTTCAAACTGGCCGGAAGGAAGATCGGCGCCTCGCCGGTCAACGTGGCGATCCTGACGTCGTACCCGGCCACCTCGAACGCCTTCATCGCCAGGGTCAGTTCCGAGGCCCAGACCCCGTGATGAGCCACCACAAAGAGGCAAACGCTGCCGCTCGGCGCCGGGGTCAGCCCGGAGATGCCCAACTTGTTGCTCACGTCTGCGCTGAGCCGGTCGAAGTCATAGTGGCCGGCGGCCATGATGCTCGCGACCTCCGCCGTGGGGACAGTCAGGTCAGGAATCGTCCCGGGTACGAAAGTCATTGACGCCATTCGTTCCGCGGTCCGCGCGGCGATTGCCTTCAGGACGGAGCGATCGGTCGCCCGCAGACCGGGGGGTTGTAGCCCAGCGACCCCGAGATCGCCAGGCAGCTGAAGAATCAGATCCCGTATCCGATCGACCAACGCCTCGCTGGCGTGCCAGCTGGTGCTGGTGACCAGATCACCGTCGGTCACGATCTGCTGATCGAGAGGTGTACCCGGTGGGGTCGGTGTGTAGACCCCGCCGGCGTTCAGCACGTCCGACAGCACCACCTGGTTGCAGGTGACCCGGCGACCGGCCAACGTTTCCGGGGACGGCGTCAGCAGCCAAAGGGCGTGACACGGCAAGCCCTTGACAATGGCCGGGTTACCCATCGCCCGCCGCAGGAAGCGCGCCGCCGGGGCGCTGCGGGCCAGTTCGACGGCATTGTCAGAATTGATCACGACGTCACCGATCCAGCGCAGGCGAACGCTGGGATAATTGGCTGCGACAATGATCGCGGCGTACTCGTCAGGCTCGACAGCTTCCAGGTCAACGGTAGCTGTGACGAACTCCAGCGGTGTCGGCTGTCCGTCTTCGATTTCCACGGTCGAAAAGAAGGTCTGAGATGGCGCCCCCCAGAGACGCGATACGAGCTCCACCGTGGCGCCGAAGTCAGCAAAGCGCTGCTGGTAGATCCTGACCTCGCGTGGGATGTACTGGCTTTCGACAACCACCGCGATTTTCTTGTCGGCCAGGGGTCGGCTCGTCATGGCGATACTCCTGATCGTTGCGTGGCCGGCGAACTGGGCGGGTGGTCGATCTGGGCTCGGGCAACCCCGCGGGATGCAGCGCAGACTCGGGGGTTACTGACGGTCTAATCGCCACGACTGTCCCGTGTCAAGTGGTCTTCAGTTCAGTTGAAACGAGTCGGTGGTTCGGAGCGACCCGGGCTGCGGCGGTGGCGATCCCGAGTCCTGCGGCATCCCTCCGCGATCAGGGTGAATTACATCGCCCCGATATTACTGGGGTGTTACGCCACCCCCTGCTGTCCTACGTGAGGGGCAGCGCTTAGGCCGAATGGATCGGAAATAGCCGCCGAGCGGAGGCCGATCGCCATCCCCGATGTGGGCACAAATGTCTTGTTCTTCCACCGCGTTGGGGGTTCAATGATCATCGGCCGATCTGCCGCACTGACGAACTCAGCCGCGGGCCCATCACAGTTTGTTCAGAGCGAGGGTGACATGTCCGTCAATCAAGCCGTACTGCGCTTCCGACCCTCACTGCGCAGGCCTGGCCCGCCCTGTCGACGTATCGGCCGACATCGTCGGGGAGTAGATGGCGGCGGCAGTGTTGCTATGGCAGGTCTCTCAGAATCGCAATGACGGATGATCCCCGGTGCGAGCGAGAGCCTGCGCGCCCGACGCATGCCCCCAGCCTGCCGCGAAGGGAGCCGGCATGACTGAGGTCGAGTTCCTGTACATCCCGGGGTTGAGCTCCAATGTTTTCCGGAATGTCCGGCTCACCGGCAGCTGGAACGCGGACGGGATCCCGGCCCCGTCATGGACGAGACGGCCGATGACGGAGTTCACCCACGACGACGGCTGCTCCGCATTTCGCTGTGCGGTGAGCTTTCCGGAAATCGCAACGGGAACCGCCATCACGTGGGGTGTGCTGCTCGACGCGCCCGGGCGGCCCGACAGTTGGGGAATCACCCAGGAAAACGAAATCGACGGGCGGCGCGAACTTACTTTCACTCTCGGGCCGGCCTCGATCCGACAGGAGTACCACCTCACGCATTGTCGACGACTCGGCGCCAACAAGTACGGGATCGGCGCTGTGACTCCGGCCATCCGGTTCGGAGTATGGGCACCATACGCCCAACTGGTCGAACTCGTGCGCGGGGATCTGACCAGCGGATACATCGCCGATGACGGCTCGGGAATCGTCGGCGACCCCTACCCCATGGACCGCGGCGACGACGGCGTATGGCGAACTGATACGCTGAGTTCTCCGGATCTGGCTGATTTCGGGAGATGGGACCACGTCCCGTACATGTTTCGGGTGACCAAGGACGACGGCTCCGTGGCGTTCCGGACCGACCTGTACGCGCGTTGTCAGCTGGGTCGCGGTGACACCGACCCGGCGCACACGGGCGGTCGGCCGTTCTCGGGGAAACGTCAGGACCTCGACGGCACCGTGAGCTGCAGTGTCGTGATCGACCCCGAACGGGTGACCGAACTCTTTGATGAAGGTGTCTTTCCGGAGACCAGGTGGCTGTCGGATCAGGACTTCTGGGCACCCGAGCACGACCCGATCCGACCAGTGCCGACACGGGTCGAAGACCTCATCATCTACGAGATGCACATCGGCGGCCTCGGCGCCGGCCGGACCGACGCGGCTGGCCGCCCGCAACCGGGCAATCTCGGTGACGCCATCGACCTGCTGGATTACCTGACCGACCTCGGCGTCAACGCCGTCGAGTTGATGCCGCTCGCCGAGCACGAGGGCTGGGCGTCCTGGGGTTACGGCACCTCACATTATTTCGCTGTTGAATTCAGTGGCGGTGGGCGCGATCAGTTCAAGCATTTGGTCCGCGAATGCCATCGGCGCGGGATCGCCGTACTGCTCGACGTCGTTTATAACCACTACCACCACTCCGCGGAACGGGCCGAGTGGGGTTACGACTCCGCTGAACCCGAAAGGAACATCTATTACTGGTACGAGGGCAGGGCCGCGGACTATCCGTCGGCGCAACCGGTGGGGTCCGGCGGCTACATCGACAACATGTCGACCGGCTACGCTCCCCGCTTCGATGCCGAGATGGTCCGACAGCTTTTCATTAGCAGTGCCGTTGCCCTGGCCCTCGAGTTCCACGTGGACGGCTTCCGGGTGGACCAGACGACCTCCATGCATTCCTACGCCCAGGTCCATGCCAACGGCGCCCGCGCCGACCGCGCCAACGAATGGGGAGCGCGCTTCCTCCGCCAGTGGACCCGCACCCTGCAGCTGGTGAAGCCGTCGATACTGTTGACCGCAGAAGACCACTCGGGTTGGGCCGCGGTCACCGAGCCCGCCGAAACCGGTGGTCTCGGCTTCGACGCAACGTGGTATTCCGACTTCTACCACCACCTCTGCGGCGACACAGGCCGTGGTCCGGAATGCGCGAATCTTCTGACCACGGCGGCCCTTGGCGACGGCCGAGCACTCGCATTGAGCCTGTTCGCCGGTGCGTTGTCCGAAAGTGCCCGTCGGGCCGTGGTCTACCACGAGTCGCACGACGAAGCAGGAAATTCCGCCAACAACGGGATTCGTTCGGGGCGGACCCTCGTCATCGGCGTGGGCCGCGCCCCACTGATCGGTGAGACTCGGCGCTACGCCGAGGCGCGGGCCCGCTTTGCTGCCGGCATGAATCTGTTGTCGGCGGGAACCCCGATGTTCTTCATGGGCGAGGAGGTCGGCGCCCAGGAGGACTACCGGTATGACGATTTCATCTCGCACCGAGAGGATTTCCCCGCCATGCGGAACGGCGATGGGCGGTGGTTGTTCACCTTTTATCGAGATCTCATCCGCCTGCGTCGTCATCTCCCGTCTTTGCGGTCCCGACACCTCCGACTCCTGCACGTCAACGACGAAACAAGAATTATTGCGTTTATTCGCTCGGACGGCGACGAGGAGGTGCTTGCCGTCGCGAGCCTGGCAAACAATCCCTACGGCGACGGCTACCAGCTGTCTGGTGTCCCTGCCGGTGGGTGGCAGGAGATCTTCAACAGCGATGCCGCGAGCTACGGCGGCTGGAACGACGGGAACGCAGGCGCGACGCTGTGGAGCAGCAATAGCTGGTTGGCACCGGTCATCCCCCGCGCCGGTTTCGTCGTCCTGCGCCGTCGTTGAGGACAGGGCAGTGGTGGACCGGATGGACCCACCGACAGGCCGCGTTGACTTCTTCGTCAGCTACGCCCGTGAGGATCACACCTGGGCGGCCTGGATCGAATGGCAGCTGCGGCAGCTCGGTTATTCGACTATATGGGACGCGCACTTTCGACATGGCGATTCCTTTCCCACGGACATCGAGCGGGCTCTCGCCAGAGCCCGCGCCACGGTGGCATTGATCTCACCCAGCTATCTGGAATCGCACTGGGCCATGCGCGAGCGCGACGCTGCCCTCGCGCTGTCGGCGGACGGCGAGAGCCGACTGGTCGTCATCCGGCTGCGTGATGCCACCATGCCCCCGCTGTTGTTGGCTCCCACCTACCTCGATCTCAGCCAAGCGGATGCGGCCTCGGCGCGACAGATGTTGAGCAAGATGGCTGCTTCGTTTCCCGTTTCGTCCGGGCACCGGCCGCCGGACGACATCGAACCACCATTTCCGCTGGCATCGGCGCGTGAAATGGTCCTGTTGGGCTCCGAGCAGCACCGTGAGCTTTTCATCGCTGCGAGCGAGGAGGAACACCGGCGCCGTCGGGACCAACTCGGTGATCGGGTCGTCTATCGGCCCGTGGACAACACCGGATCAGACTTCAAAGACCGCTATGAGTACCGCGAGCGGATCAGCAGGCTGCTGGATGCTCCCCGGACGCGCATCGTCGAGATCGTCGGTCCACCAGGAATAGGCAAGACCGCGCTTGCCGGACACATCCTGGCCGAGATCACTCAGAACCGGTGGCCACAGGGCAACGGCCGGGCCATTCAAGGAGTGATCCACCTCAGCACGAAGTCCGGCACCGGTATCAGTCTCCGGCGCATTTTCGCGGGGTCGGCCCGGCTCATCGGCGGCGAGACCGAACAGCAAATCCTCCGCCTCTGGAGCAACGGTCTGATCACGGTTCGTGAAAAGGTCGACCAATTGTTGGAGGTCCTTCAAGACATACCTTGCGTCATCCTGCTGGACAACCTGGAGGACCTGCTCGATGCGCAGTCGGGGGTGCTGACCGACGTCGAGGTCCGGGAGTTCGTCGACCAGCATCTGCGGGGTGCCAGCCGGATGCGCCTGATCACGACTTCGCGCCTGTCACTGAAAATGTCGACTCAGGACCCGCTGGCGCTTCGCTCGGTGGGGCTGGTCGACGGCCTGGGGACGGCCGATGCGGTTGCCCTCATGCGCAGCCTCGACGTGGAACTCACCGATGCCCCAGAGGTCGAGGTTGCTGCCCTGGCGAACCGGGTTTTCGGGGTCCCGCGGGCGCTCGAACTGTTCGTGGCGCTCAGGTCGGCTCCGGACGAGCCCAGTCACCGGTGGCTCGCCGAGACCTTCTTCAAGCGAGAAGATGTCGTCAGAGAACTGTTCGAGGGCACCTTCGAGGGCTTGACCGCGGACCAGCAGGCGACTGTTC
>JBBQGJ010000225.1:0-11012 GCA_038322925.1 Mycobacteriales bacterium | reverse complement strand
GGTGCGGGTGGTCGACCAGGTGTCGGGGAACCGGTCGACGTG
The DNA here is from genome assembly GCA_038322925.1 of Mycobacteriales bacterium. Classification (GTDB taxonomy): domain Bacteria; phylum Actinomycetota; class Actinomycetes; order Mycobacteriales; family Nakamurellaceae; genus Nakamurella. Next base: position 10,970 of record JBBQGJ010000225.1, on the reverse strand, counting down.
GACGACGTGGAACCTGGCCGCCGAGGCGATGCGGCAGATCGGACAGGTGGGCTGGCAGTTCGCCGACCCGGACGCGGCCCTGGATGTTCGGCGGCAGGTGGTGGACCGGGCGGTGGCCCTATCGGTGTTGATCAGCGCCCCGCAGGTGGCGTCGGTGCCGGACCGGTTCCTGGACCCGGTCACCGGGGTGAGCCGGTTCGCCGACCCACCGCTTTACACCTCGCAGGCCGTGCTGGCCGCCGAGGACCGGTTGCTGGCGTGGTCCCGGGACACCGGCGGCCCGGCGGTCGACCCGGACCTGGCGGTGCGGATCGCGCGGGCGCGGCTCCCCGGCCGTGACCATCCGTTGGACCCGGAGGACCAGGCGCCGGCGGCGGTGACCGTCACGACGTCGGGGCGGGTGCTCGACGTGCTGGTCGGCCCGGCCGGGACCGGGAAGACGACCACCATGGCCGGGGTCCGGGCGATCTGGGAAGGCGAGCACGGGCCCGGGTCGGTGCGTGGGCTGGCCCCGTCGGCGCAGGCCGCGCAGGTCCTCGCCGATGACCTCGGGGTGCCGACCGAGAACACCGCGCAGTGGCTGGCCCAGGAGGTCCTGCAACCCAGCCGCGCCGACCGGATCACCGCACTGCTCGCCGCCCGCAGCCGGGCCGAGGCCGCGGACCGACCCACCGTCGGGTTGGACCGGGCGATCGCCGCAGCCCGCCGCGAGTACGACCTGTGGGCGCTGCGGCCCGGGCAGCTGCTGATCATCGACGAGGCCGGCATGGCCGGCACCTTCGTGTTGGACCGCCTCGCCCGGCAGGCCGCCGACGCTGGCGCGAAACTGCTGCTCGTCGGGGACCCGTACCAGCTGTCCGCGGTGGAGACCGGCGGCGCGTTCGGGATGCTCGCCGCCGACCGCCCGCAGGTCGCCGAGCTGACCGTGATCCGGCGGTTCACCGACCCCGACGGGCGGCGCCGCCGTTGGGAGGAAGAGGCCTCGATCGGGATCCGTCTCGGTCACATCGATGTCCTCGACACCTACCGGGCCCACGACCGGATCCGGTCCGGGGATCGCGACGACATGGTCGCCGCCGCGTACGCCGGGTGGCGGGCCGACACCGCCGCCGGGCTCACCCCGCTGCTCATCGCCGGGGACACCGCCACCGTCCACGACCTCAACCAGCGGGCCCGCACCGACCTGGTCGCCGCCGGCCTGGTCGACCCGGCCGGTGTCGCTCTGCACGACGGCCTGCTCGCCGGGCGCGGGGACCGGATCGTGACCCGGGAGATCAATCGGTATCTGGAAGACGGCACCGGGTACGAGCCGGCCGGGCGGAGCGGACGGCGCCGCGACGGGTTCGTCCGCAACGGCCAGCAGTGGATCGTCGAGCAGGCCCGCGCCGACGGATCGCTGACCGTCCGGCTCGCTGGCCCCGACCACCGACCGGGCGCCGCGTCGATCACCCTGCCCGCCTGGTACGTCCGCGACCACGTGGAACTGGCCTACGCGGTCACCGCGCACCGGGCGCAGGGCATGACGGTGGACACCTGCCACACCATCGCCGACGCCGCCACCACCCGTGAGGTGTTCTACGTGGCGATGACCCGCGGACAACGCCGCAACCTCGCCTACGCCGCGCTGGACACCGCGCCGGACGAGCACGGCCACGGCCCCACCGACGACGAGACCTGGGCCGACCGCGACCTTCTCGCGCACATCCTGGCGAACACCACAGCGGAGCGGTCCGCCCACCAGAGCATCGCCGACGAACTCGACAAGGCGGAATCACTGGCCACGCTGGTCGCCGAGTACGAAACCATCGCCGCCTACGGCCATGACCTGGCCGCCGTCGACCTCGTCTATGCGGCCGGCTGGCCTGACGCGCAGACCGTCACCGAGGGTGAGGGATTCCGGCCCGTGGCCGCGGCCCTGCGCGCGGCACACACCGGCGAGCTGAAGACCGAGCACCTCACCCGGCACCTGGCCACCATCGCCGCCGGCAACCACGGCACGGACGCGGCGACCTCGGTCGCCCGAGCGGCGGAGGCGATCAGGGCGTGGACCGCAGCGCAGACCACCGGCCGCGGCCGCCTTGCCCGGCGGCTCATCGGCGGCATCGTCCCGGACGCCGCCGGCGGGATCACGAACGACCAGGTACTGACCGCGCTGCGCGAGCGGGCCGCCCTGATCGAGTCGCGGGTGGGCACGTTGGCCGACCGGGCAGTCGACACTCGGCCACCTTGGATGGCCGGCATGCTCGCCGGTTTCCCCGACGATCCGACCGGAAAGGCCCGGTGGATGACCGCGGTCCGGCAGGTCGTCGCCTACCGCGACCGTTGGGGCATTGCCGCCGATCACCCCGAACCGCTCGGACCGCGACTCACCCAGGCAGTGGGGATGAGCCAGCGCCTGGATCACCGGCACGCCACGGCCGCGCTCGGAAACCTCGCCGACACCGTGATTCACCGTGAATCAGCGCTGGTCACCGAGCCGATGGTCGATCACGGACCGGCCCTCTAGCCGCATCAGGGCTCGTCGCTGACCGACGTCGCCTGGTAGAAGCGGCGCCCGCCGCCCGCCTCTGTATACGGGACCGCCCCGGCAGGACAGCACAGACGTGGAGGCGCCATGGGCACCGAACGCTCCGGACACCGCAGGACGCATCACCCGTGGAATCGGCCGACGTCATGACCGAATCCCCAGTAGAGCGGGTTCCCATTCCCGAGGAGCGAGCCGCCGACCTGACGAAGCGGATCGCAGAATTGGAAGCGAACCTCGCAGAGGCAACCCGCGACGCGGACAGCGACGATCGAGTCAGCCTGGCCGTCAGCGATGCTCAGGCGATCTTGAGTGAGCTGCGCCGCGCGCTGCTCGACCTCCGGGTTCAGCACCCGACGCTCGCGCCTGCGGCGGACGGCCGCGACATTGTCGTGCCCAACCCCGACGACCCACTCGGACCGCCGATCTACGAGGGAGTGTCGGCGCGAGCTCACGACTACCTTGTCCCCGGACTTCACCGTGCCACCGCTGCCGATGACGACGACCCGGCCATCTATACGGTGCACGTCCTGGACACCGAGTCCCGGCTGTACGTCCGTGCCGACAGTCAGATCGAGGAGTGGGGAAACGCCGCGGCGTCCAGGGCGCAGGCCCAGAGACAAGCCGATGTCAGCGCGATGCCCGCCGGCTCCGCGGCAAGGTCGGCCGGGGATGGAAGTCCGCGAGCGGGGATCCGGATGAGCATCGCGGGGAATGTCGCGGCCGAGCCGACGTTCGGCCTCACCGAGGATGGCCGGTCGTGGGCGCGGCTGCGGGTCGCCTCCCATGAGCGGGTTCGGGACGCGGCCGGCCAGTGGTCCAGCACCCCGCCGTCGTACACCGAGGTGGTGCTGTTCGGCCGGACCGCGGAGGACGCCGCCAACTCGTTGCAGATCGGTGATCCCGTGCTGGTCCAGGGTCGGCCGGAGGTGCAGGCGTTCACCCGCCGGGACGGTGCACCGGGCGCGGGGCTCAAGGTGTTCGCGACGACGGTGACCCGGCGGGACACCGAGTCCACGACCGTTGGCCATGGTCCGGCGACGCGTGCCGATCGGCGCGCCGACCGCGGGGTCGGCGAGCAGGACGCCGCCGGACACCCGACGGGTCCGGTCATCCACCACACCCAGGCCCACACCATCGCGGTCGGGGTCACCCGCGACGACAAGGACGTCCAGGCCGCACTCAAGGGCGCAGGCTTCCGTTGGTCCGGGCCCCGCGCCGCCTGGTACCTGCCCGCCTCGATGGATCACCACCAACGCTCCCTGCGGGTCGACACCGCCTCCCGCGGCGGCGCCATCGCCGTGACCGACAGCCCGGCGCCCAACGCCACCACCAGCGCGCCGGCACCCGCGTCGACGGCGACGCACGACGCCCCCTCGGCGTCCACCGGACCCGCCACACCCCACGCGGATCTGTCTCCCGACCTGTGACTCAGCGATAGCTCCGTCCCACGTGGATAGCTCTGCCCGGCCCGGTCCACCTTCCGGTGCGCCGGGCCGACGCATGTCGCGATCCCATCCAGGGACCGCGGTCGGTCCGGCGCAGGGAGGGAGGTGCTGCCGATGCCATCGCGGCGCCGTCAGGACGTCGACCAGCTCGACTTCTTCGCCCTGCCCGACGAACAGGCCGATGACCCCGCGTTGGATCCGCCCAGCCCGGCCGCCGCACGGTCAGCCGCGGAACACCGCCCCCAGCCGGTCGCCCATCCCGCCGCCGGCGGTCCCGCACCACCCGCCGCGGCGGATCCGGCCCCGGCAGAACCGCACGGATCAGCCGACGCCACGCAATCCCCGGCACCGGCCCACGACCCTCTCGTCCCAGCCGCGGCGGTCGACTACGTCCCGCCGGACGGGCTCACCGTGCCCAGCGGCGACCTCGCCCGGGCACGGGCCAACCTCGCGGCGCTGACAACGCTGCGCGCCCTGACCGCGCAGCAGCGGCCGGCGACCCCCGCCGAACAAGTTGTCCTGGCGGGCTGGTCCGGGTGGGGCGCGCTGCCGCACGTCTTCGATGCCCCCGCCGAGCAGGGCGCCGACCCGTGGTGGCCGCACCGGTACGACACCCTGATCCCGCGCAGGGTCGCCGACCTCGCCCACGTCGCGGACCCGGCAGCGGTCGCCGCGTTCGCCGCGCGGCTCGCCGTCATCCGTGCCGGCGGTCTGGATCCTCGCGCGGTCGCCCAAATGCTCCGCGCCATCGCCGCGGAGGTCCCCGCGTCGGGGACCGACCCGGGCGCGGCGCTCGCCGCCCGGCTGACCGACGTCGCGGTCGCGGCGGAGTGGGACCCGTTCCGCGCCGACCTGGCCCAGGTCACCACCGTCGCGGAACGCCTGGCCGCGGCCCGGTCGACGCTGAACGCCCACTACACCGACCCGGTCGTGGTTTCGCAGGCGTGGCGGGCGCTGACCGAGTTGGGTTTCACCGGCGGCCGCGTGGTGGAGCCCGGGTGCGGGTCCGGGAACTTCATCGGCCGCGCCCCGGCCGGCGCGGTGATGACCGGCGTGGAACTGGACCCGACCACCGCCGGGATCGCCGCGGCGCTGTACCCGTCCGCGGACATCGTGACCGCCGGGTTCGAGGGCCCCGGCTGGAACGAAGGCACCTTCAGCGCCGCGGTCGGGAACGTGCCGTTCGGGAACTTCAAGGTGTACGACCCGACGTTCAACCCGCGCGGGCATTCCATCCACAACCATTTCCTGCTCAAGGCGCTGCGGTTGACCGCCCCCGGCGGTGTGCTGGCCATGGTCACCTCCACCTACACGTTGGACGCCGCGAGCCCCGCCGCCCGGCGGGAACTGCATGAGCACGGCGACCTGCTCGGCGCGGTCCGGCTGCCCGCCGGGACCTTCCGGGCCGTCGCCGGCACCGACGTGGTCACCGACCTGCTGATCCTGCGCCGCCGCAAGGACGGCGAAAACCCGCTGCCGCTGCGGAGGTGGGAACGGGCCGCCGATGTCGTCACCGACACCGGGACCGTCGCGGTGAACCAGTACTACGTCGAGCACCCCGACCAGGTCCTCGGCCGGTTGACGATCGGCAACGGCCCGCACCACCGGGCGCAGATGACCGTGCTGCCGGACCCGGACACGGATCTGGCCACCGAGCTCGCCGCCCGGGTCGACCGGATCGTCGCGTTCGCCCGCGGACAGAACCTCAAACATGACGCACTCAGTAGCGGGCTCGGGCTGGTCCGGGACCCGGCCGCCGCCGCGGGGCAGTGGCAGACCCAGGCCCGGCCCGGTGCGATCCGCTCCACCCCGGGCGGCGGGTTCGAGCGGCTGTCCCCGGCCACCCGCACCTGGCGGCCCTACCCGCTCCGCGCCGGCAAGACCGACCCCGCCGCCCGGGCGGAGGCCCGCGCGTTGCTCGCGCTGCGGGACAGCGCCGACGAGCTGATCGCCGCCCAGGCCGCCGGCGCCGGCCCCGACGACCGGGCCGCGGCCCGCGCCCACACTGCCGCCCTATACCGGGCATATGTGGACCGGTTCGGTCCGATCAACCGGTACACCGTCCTCGAACGAGCATCGTGGGTCGGCGTCGACAACGTCGACCCCGACGAGATCGACCCAGACTGGCCCGTCCGGCACCGCACCCGCAAGGGCGCCCCGGTGGTCACCGACGACGGCGACCCGGTCCTGGAGGTCCGCCGGATCCGCGGCGACCAGGTACGGCCCCGCGCCGTGGAGGCCCTACGCTTCGACCCCGGGTTCGCCACCGTGCTGGCCCTGGAAATCTTCGACGACGACACCCAGACCGCAACACCGGCGCCGATCCTCACCGAAGACGTCCTCACCGTCCGCGGCCGCCCGCAGGTCGCGGCCAACGCCGCCGAGGCGCTGGCCATCAGCCTGGACGAAACTGGCCGGGTCGACCTGACCCGGATCGCCGACCTCCTCGAGGGCCCGGTCACCACCGAACAGGCCCGCACCCGGCTGACCGGGCTCGTCTACGACGACCCCGACACAGGCGAGCTGATCCCCGCCGTCAGCTACCTGTCCGGGGACGTGCGCAGCAAACTCGACACCGCCCGCGCCGCCGCCGCGCTCGACGCCCGATACACGGTGAACGTCGACGCGCTCACCGCGGTGCTACCCACCGACCTCGGCCCCTCCGACATCGAGGCCCGCCCCGGCGTCACCTGGGTCGACACCGCCGACTACACCCGGTTCGTCACCGGGGTGCTGGACGTGCCCGGCGCGACAGTCACCTGGCAGGACCTCATCGGACGCTACGAGGTCACCGTCCCGGCCACCGCCCAGCACTCCCGCGCCGTCCGCACCACCTACGGCACCCCCACCCACGACGGCATCGCCCTGCTGCAGTCGCTGATGACCAACACCCCGGTCCTGGTCACCCGCACCGCGGTGGACTACGAGGGCCACGAACGGCAGGTCCCCGACCCGGACGCCACCGAAGCCGCGAACGCCAAACGCACCGCGCTGGCCCACCGGTTCTCCGCCTGGCTCTGGGAAGACCCCGACCGCGCCGTACGCCTGGCCGACGTCTACAACCGGCGGTTCAACGCGCACGTGCCCACCGCCTACGACGGCTCCCACCTGTCGCTGCCCGGCCTGGGCGACCACTTCACCCCACGCCCCACCCAAACAGCCGCGGTCGCCAGGATCCTCGACCAACCCACCGTGCTGCTCGACCACGTCGTCGGCGCCGGCAAAACCGGCACCATGGTGATGGCCGCGATGGAACTCCGCCGCCTGGGCCACGCCCGGCAACCTTGGATCGTCGTCCCCAACCACCTCACCGAACAGGTCGCCCGGGAGGCCAAACAGTGGTACCCCGCCGCCCGCGTCCTGGCCGGCACGGCCAGCACCGACGCCGAAGGACGCCGGGAACTGACCGCGCTCACCGCCACCGGCGACTACGACATGATCATCGTCCCGGAAACCCTGTTCACCGCGATCCCCGTCTCGACCCGGACCCAGCAGGCCTACATTCAGGAACGGATCGACCAGCTCACCGAGGCCCTGAGCCACCGCGGCGACGCCAAAGCAACCCGCGGCCGCTCCGACACCACGAAATCCCTGGAGGCCGCGAAGGCCCGCCTGGAGAGCCGGCTCACCAGCTTGCTCGCCGGGGGAAAGGCCGGCCGGGACACCGGCATCACCTTCGATCAGGCGGGCTGCGACTACATATTCTGCGACTTCACTGCTCGCCTCCTGCGTGTCGTGCACGTACGTCCAACGGCCCGAATGGTCTGTGGCGTACGGTCCGCTGGATGCCTGTCCGGGACACGGTCGTGGCGTGGGGCGGTAAACCGTGGAATCGGACCCGTTGGACGATCTGCGGGTTCAGGTTGTGAATCATCGCGGCGGGCAGCGTTCACATGTCGTGCTGGACGTCTCGTCCGGGGTGGTGCATCGCCGGGCGGAGGGGTTCCTGGGCGGGTTCGGCGAGGGCACGCAGCGGACCTACGCGTACCACCTGGTGGATCATCTGCGTTGGCTCGCGGCGTACGGGTACCGCGAGGACACCGTGGGCATCGGGGACCTGCGCCGTTACATGGCGTTGTGCGGCGTCGAGTTCACCGGACCGTTGGGGACGCCTTGGCGTGCAACGCCTCTCAGTGAGAGCGCGCAACAGGTCCGGGCCGCCTGCGTGAAGGGGTACTACCTGGACCTGACGACCCGGGAGGGTGTGAACGAGCCGTTGCGGGCGGCGTTGTCGGCCCGCCGGCTGGTGAACGGGAAGGACCGGGACCGCTCGATGCTCGGGCATCTGACCACCTCGATGGCGGCGAACCCGTTGTCGCACGGCACGCCACCGCGCCGGCATCCGCGGCTGCTGCCCGACGGGGCCGCGGCGGCGATGCTCGACGCGGTGCGGACGGCCCGGGACCGGATGATCGTGACCTGGCTGGCGGATTCGGGCCTTCGGGTCGGGGAGTTGTGCGGCGTCTGGTTCTGTGACCTGCACCTGCGCGCCGATCACCGATGCGGGGAACGGAAAGGCCCGCACATTCACATCGTGCGGCGGCGCAACCCGAACGGGGCGAGCGCGAAGACCGGGCGGCCGGCCAAAGTGGTGGAGGGTGTCGTGACCGGCGGGACGGTCCGCCGGGCGAGCCCGGCGATGGTCGCCACCTATCACGAGTACCTCATCGAGGACTACCACCGGCTGCGCGCAGTGGCGGACGGGTCGTTGGTGCTGGTGCAGTTGACCGGGGAGCAGGCCGGGGCCGGGTTGAGCACCCACGGTGCCCGGCAGATGCTGGAACGGGCGGGGCGCCGGGCCGGGTTGGGTGTGATCAAGCCGCATGCCTTTCGGCACAGCTGGGCGACCGCATTGACCGAGGCCACCGGCGGGAACACCAAGGCCGTCGCGGACGAGGGCGGTTGGGCGAGCGCGGCAACGGTGGAGGACACCTACGCGCACCTGGCCGGTGACGCCGGCCTGGAGGCTGCGCTGCACCGGGTGTGGGGCCACGGGTCGTGACGACCGCCGTGGTGCGCCCGGTGGGTTCGGTCGACGACCTGTTCCGCCTCGACCCGTTGGACCGGTTCGGGGCGTTGATCGCGGGCGGCAACTTCCCGGCGTGGCTGCGCGCGGAGCCGCTCACCTTCGACCGGGACGATCCGATCTTCGGCTACGGCTGCGGCATCGAGGGATGCGGCGAACACAGCACCCAGGCGGGGTTGTGGTGCACCCAACACGCCCGCGACCGGCTCTCCGCCCAGCAACAGGGGATCGGTGAGGCCGCGTGGAAGGGCGCTGCGGTCCCGTTCCCGACCCGGCCGATCGATGTGGGCGGCAGTCGGGGGTCGGCGTGCCGGTTCTGCCCCGAACGGGACGCCGTCGGCGACGGGTTGTGCCTGCGACACCGGGCGACGTGGACCCGGGCCCGGAAGATCGCCAGGGACGGGTTCGACGAAACACGGTGGGCGGCCCGGCAACACGCCCTGCCGGGCTCCGGGCCGTGCCTGGTACCGGTCTGCCCGGGCAACGCGGAGCTCTCGCCGGCGCTGTGTCCCCGGCACCGGTTGGCGTGGCGACACGCCGGCCGCCCCACCGGGACCGACCTGGCGCGGTGGCTGCCGACGGTGAAAACCGGTACCCGCGGGACGATCTCACTGGCCGGCCTTGCCCCGTTGTTGGCCGCGGAGATCCGGTACGGCCTGTGGGCTCACGCCGTGGACGCCGCACCGGCCAAGTGGCACCCGATGTGGCTGCGCACCCTGGCCCGATCCTGTCACGCCGCCAGGGTCGTCTCACTGATGGACCTCGACGCGGGTGATCAGACCTGGACACCGCAACCGGCGGCGGTGAACCGGATCCTGAAGGGCATGCAGAAGGATGTCGGGGCCATCCACCGAACCCGCCTGGACACCCGGGATCTGGGGTAAGTCGACACCAACTACTGGGGGTTCCGTTTCCCGGACCGGCGGTCGGCGTTCGACCTGACGGGGATCTCCCAGCGGTGGCTGCGGGACATCACCTGGGATCACCTGGCCGACGTGCTCGACGGCCCGGCCCGTCCCCGCACCGCCGGCCCCATCGAGCAGGTCCGTCGCTCACTGGTCTGCCTGAGTGCCTACCTGCGGGAGTGCGACCCGTTCGGGGGCGGCCGGCCGGACGCGCTGACCGGGTCGACGGGCAAGGGATTCGTCGCCGACATCACCAGCAGGGTGACCGGCCGGCAACCGGTCCGGGGCGTGGTCAACCGGGACGGGTCGACCTCGCCGGCCACACCGACCAGCTACGCGCTGACCATGAACGCCGTCCGCCGGGTGCTGCGGTGGGCCCTGGAGTCCGGTGCCGCCGGGACGGCGGGCCTGCCGCGGGAGTTCGTCGTCGCGATCCCGTTCGGCCGTTCGCCGTCGTCGAAGAACCCGCGGCCGTTCAGCGACCCGGTGCTGGCCACGTTGAGCGACCCGGCGAACATCGCGTTGCTCGACGGGTGGGACCCGCACGACGGCGGCCTGGCCGACATCTGGTCGATCCAGGTGCGCTGCGGGCGACGGATCGGCGAGGTCGTCAAGCTGCGCTTCGATTGTGTGAGCGAGCATCTGGGCCGGACCTGGATGTGGGTGGACATGACCAAGGTCGGCAAACTGGACTACGCCATCCAGATCCCCCGCGACGTCTACGATCTCATCCGCACCCGGCAGGGCAAGACCCTACGGCGGTTCCGCGGCAAGTTCGGTGTCGACCCCACCCCGCAGCAGCTGCGGGCGATCGCGCTGTTCCCCAGCCGGGTGTCGAACCCGACCCTGGAACGGTCGATCTCGCCGTCCCTGTTCGCCGTGGCGTTCAAGGCATGGCTCTGCTCCGACGGCATCGGGCTGCCCGGGCACACCACCCACCAGGCCAGGCACACCCTGGCCACCAGGCTGGTCGATGCCGGGGCGAGCATGACCCACGTCAAGAAGGTCCTCGGGCAGGTGTCCGAACGGATGGCCGAGTCCTACGTGCTGATCGCCGGATCCCAGGT
>JBBQGJ010000224.1:0-11018 GCA_038322925.1 Mycobacteriales bacterium | reverse complement strand
CCTGAACTTCGCCGCGGGGCAGACCGTCGCGACCACCGTCATCGCGCCGGTCGGGCCCGACGGGCAGATCCAGGTGGTCAACGACTCTGCCGGGGCCGCGGACCTGATCGTCGACGTCACCGGCTACACCCTGTCCGCGTCAGCCGGGACCGGCGGCGCGGCATGGGCGTGGGGCTGGGGGTATCAGGGTCCGCTGGGCAACGGCGGGAACACCGAGAGCGCGCGACCGGTAGCGGTGGCCGGGGCCAACAACGTCACCGCGATGGCCGGCGGCCTCGGCGCTGCGTACGCGCTGCATTCCGACGGCACCGTCTGGGCGTGGGGCTTCGGCACGGTCGGGCAACTGGGCAACGGCGGCACCGCCAACAGCCCGCTGCCGGTGCGGGTGTCCGGATTGACCAACGTCACCGCCATCGCCGGCAACTTCGGAACCGGATACGCGCGTCGCTCCGACGGCACCGTCTGGGCGTGGGGCGCCGGCACGGTCGGGCAACTGGGCAACGACGGCACCGCCAACAGCCCGCTGCCGGTGCAGGTGTCCGGACTGACCAACGTCACCGCCATCGCCGCCGCCGGCAGCACCGCGTACGCGCTCCGCACCGACCGCACCGTGCGAGCCTGGGGGACAGGAACCCGAGGCGAACTGGGTAACGGCGGCACCGCCAACGCCCTGGTACCGGTGCAGGTGTCCGGACTGACCAACATCACCGCTATCGCCGCCGGCTGCTGGGCCGACGGCGGCGGCGCCGGGTACGCCCTGCGGGACAACGGCACGGTCTCGGCCTGGGGCTGGGGGCTCTACTGGACAGTTGGGCAACGGCGCCACCGACACCAGCCTGGTACCGGTACAGGTGTCAGGGCTGACGAACGTCACCGCCGTGGCCGCCACCGGCGCCACCGGTTACGCGCTCCGCGCCGACCGCACGGTGCAGGCGTGGGGTCGAGGCGCGTGGGGTCAACTGGGCAACGGCTCCACCGGCCTCAGCACGGTGCCGGTACCGGTGTTCGGGCTCACCAACGTGACCGCCATCGCAGCCGGCTCCGAAAACGGCTACGCCATCACCCACTGACCCAACAACCAACGCTCAGACAGATCACCTCGGTCAACATCGGAAGCCCAGCACCTAGCGCCGAGCGGCGGCGCTCGCACAAGGCCCTGGGTGGCCAATTCGTGGATGTCGGGAAGGGTGCCGTCGTGGGACGTTCGCCTCTGGTGCGACGGTCGCGGGGGGCGAGTGCTGGTGGGGTCACGTGACGAAACGCCCCGACCGGCACCGGCAGTGGCACCAGCCGCCGGGCCGGTTCCGTACCTTCGACCGTCATTTCCTCCTCGCGCGGCGGGGTCGGCCACCTCGGATAACCAGCGGTTATCCGGGGCAACCCGGCCACCACCGGGCAGGAATGCGGCCAGAACTGGCCAGGTCTACCGGCCGACAGGGCGCAGAAATACCTATCCCTTGACACAGACAATTCGGCAATATCACGATCACCTACGTTTCGGTGTGGTGGACGTCGCTCTGGAGGGTCGAATGTTGATTGCGGCGGCGCGGCTGTTCGACGGGCATGCGGACTCCATCGTGGAAGACCCGCTGATCGAAGTAGCGGCCGGCCGGATTGTGAACGTGACGCGACGCGACGACTGCACGGGCAATTCTGATGTGATCGACCTCGGCGACGTCACTGTGCTGCCGGGCCTGATCGACGTCCACCAGCATCTGGCATTCGACGCCTCGAATGATCCCGTTTCCCACCTGGCCGATGTTGACGACGCCACCCTGTTGTTGCGCATGCGCCTCGCGGCATTGCGGGCGCTGGCGGGCGGGGTGACCACGATCCGCGATCTCGGCGACCGGAACTACGTCTCCCTGACCCTGCGCGACTGGTTCCGCAGCACCGCAGAGGTCGGCCCGACGATCCTCACATCGGGGCCGCCGATCACGGTCACCGGCGGGCACTGCTGGTTCCTCGGCGGCGAAGCCGATGGCGAAGGGGGCGTCCGCGAAGCGGTGCGCGCGCACGCGGCCCGCGGCGTCGACCTCATCAAGATCATGGCCACCGGCGGCAACATGACCCCGTCGCTCGGTCCACACGAATCGCAGTTCACGGCCACCGAACTAGCTACGGCGGCGCAGACCGCACACGCTCACGGGCTCAAGATCGCCGCCCATGCGCACGGCGGCCAGGGTATCGCCGATGCCATGGCCGCCGGGGTCGACAGCATCGAGCACTGCACGTTCTTCACCGCCGACGGCGTCGACGCCGATCCGGACGTCATCGCCGAACTGGGCCGCCGGCACACGGTGGTGTCGGTCACCTTCGGCTCCATACCCGGATCGACGACGCCCTATCCCGCGATCGCCAAACGGCTGGCGGCCATCCAAGCCAACCATGCGGCCCTGCACAGGGCGGGCGCACGAATCGTCTGCGGGACCGACGCCGGCGTCGGACCGAACAAGCCGCACGAAGTCCTCCGCTACGGAGTCAGCGCTTTGCCCGCCATCGGACTGAGTAACGCCCAAGCCCTCCGGGCGAACACGTCCGTCGCCGCCGACATCTGCGGTGTCGGCGACCGGAAGGGCAGCATCTCGGCCGGGAAGGACGCCGACATCATCGCCGTTCCCGGAAACCCACTCGACGACATCAGCTGCATCCAAGAGGTACGCGCCGTGTTCGTGGCGGGGAATCGGGTCGACTTCGCCAGCTAGCGACTCGTCGAGGCGGTTGCCGCGGCCGGCCCGGGGCCACCCGAACCGGGACGGTCAGCGCCGCCATTGATCGACTCATTGCGCAGCTGAGCAGAAACTGGCAGGTATCCCTCATCAACGCGGGTCGCGCAGCGGGGCTGATCGTTGTCCCGGTAGGTGACTCCGTTCCGGTAGACGGCGTCGGTCGGGAAGGACCGGGTCGACATCAGGGGTCTGGGCGTGCATGTCACGGGGTTGAATCGGCGGGTATGAAAGCCAACCGCTCCATTCCAGCGTCCACGGTCATCCCTGTCCTGATCTACCCCCACGTCCGCGAGGCCGTCGCCTGGCTGTCGGCGGCGTTCGGGCTTCGCCGAACGAGTGAGGATCGGCGAGAACCACCGCGCCCAGCTCCGGTTCGGTGATGGTGCGGTGATCGTCGGCGACGTGCGTGGTGATCGCCGACCTCCCCGCCCTGGCGAGGTCACCCACTCGGTGATGGTGCGCGTGGACGACGCGCACGCCCACTGCGAGCGGGCCCGGGCCCACGGCGCGCGGATCCTGACGGAGCCGACCGATTTCGAGTACGGCGAACGGCAGTTCACCGCCGAGGACCCCGCGGGCCACCAGTGGACGTTCTCCGAAACCCTCGCCGATATTGCTGCCGAGGAATGGGGCGGGGAATCCGTCCGCCCCGAGTGACCAGGACGACCGTCAATCGGATCGCCGACGGCCGGTCTCTTGCGGTCGCGACACCCGCCAGATGTTGTCGCACTCGGCCAGGAAGCGCTGCAGCGCCACCGGTCTCGTATCGCAGAACCGTCGAGTGGGTTCAACGCAGAGGGGGATTCGGTCGATTCTGCCTGGGCACGAGTCACGAATCGTCTGCTGCAAGGCGATCACCGGTTCCAATTCCCGGTCTTTGACGGGATCGAAAACGGAGGCGGGCGCGGACGTCGCGGACGCCGAGAGGTCATTTCTCCGCTGCGCACGGTGTGGGAATGATCTTCCGTCAGTGCCGTCAGTGCCGTCAGTGCCGTCAGTGCCGTCAGTGCCGGCACTTCCGGCCGTCCGGTGTGCGGCCGGTGGCGCCGACGGCGGCGATCACCGTGCCCGATCAGCTGAACGACTGGGGAGGCGGGCGCGGGAGTCGATCAACTCGCCGACCAGCGCCGGCTGTCACCCGGTCGGGCGCGGCCCGTGACTGATCCGGACCAGCCCGAGCGAGTTCCGCGGCCAGCGTCGGAGGCGGGTACCGGATTCGAACCGGTGTTGGCGGCTTTGCAGGCCGCTGCCTCGCCTCTCGGCCAACCCGCCACGCCCGCTGGGGGCGCCAGCTACGTTCTTCTGCACCCGCTAGATGAACAGTAGTTGCGCGCCTTCGGTTTTCTCGATGAAGTCGGTGGCGCTGATGATGTCCTCGACCTCGTCGTAGAGGTCGTCCTTGGTCAGGTGGTTCATGTCGGCGGACATCCGGCACGCCCACAGGTGCCCGCCTGAGGCGACGATCTGCTCGAGGAAGTCGGGGATCTCCGGGACACCGACCTCGGCGATCGATTTCTTCATCTTGGCGGTGGCCATCGAGGTCATCCACGGCAATCCGCCAATGCCCTGCGGCATGTGCGTGGCGGGGTTGCCGAGCACGGTGAACTTCAGGTCGTTCATGGTCTTCTTGTTGATGATCTCGAAACCCCAGAACGTGAAGAACAGATGGGTCTCGATGCCCTCGCCGAGAGCGGCGTTGGCCAGCACGAGCCCCGGGTAGGCCATGTCCAGGGTGCCCTTGGAACAGATGATGGCGAGCTTGCGGCCGTTGTCCTCGGTATCGAAGTTGGGCACGATCGCCGGGGCGGCGACCGGGGCGTGAACGGTGGCGATGACGGGAATATCGCTGGCGGTCATGGTCATCTCTCTTCTGTCGGGCCGCGGGGTGTCTGTAGTGCGGTCGTCAGACGCAGCCCTGAGGCTTGGGAAGGCCGGCGATGTAGGCCATCTTCTTGGCCGGCTTCTGCGGGAACAGTTTGAACAGTTCCTTCACCGGGATCCCGCCGGCCACGGACACCCGGCGGAGGGCCGGTGTCTCGCCCTTGACCGCATAATCCTCACGCAGGAAACGGATCGCTTTCCAATGCGTGTCGGTGAGCTGGATGCCGATCTGACCGGCCAGGGTGGCGGCCAGCTCGTCATCCCATTCGGTCGGGTCGGTCAGGAAACCCTCGTTGTTGACGTGGATCTGGCGGCTGTCCATCGTGGTGACAGGCATGACGGGCTCCTAATTCTCGGGGTGCTTGCCGGCCATGGACATGTGGGACGGCAGCGGGAGGGGCCGCCCGGGGAGCAGGACGTTCCAGTACATCCACCGGAACGCCAGCTTGCCCAGGTGGTTGACGCGGGTCTCTTCCAGCAGGCTGAACGGCCCGACGAGCGGCACCGGGTATTTCCCGGTCAACGGCTCGGTGTCGTAGTTGAAGTCGATGAGCAACCCTCGTCCATCGCCGGTTTCGATGAAACAATTTGCGTGCCCGTCGAACGATCCGGTCATCGGTTTGCCCTGCACATAGTCGACGAAGTTGTCGCAGAAGATCTCGACGGAAAAATGTGCGACGGAACCAGCCTTGGACGTCGGAATATCGGTGGCGTCCCCGACGGCGAAAATGTTCGGATGCGCCGCGGACAGCAGGGTGTGCTTGTCCACCGGCACGTAGTTCATCTCATCGCCCAGCCCGGAACGTTCCACGAAGTCGGCGCCCATGTTCAACGGAACGGTCACCAGCAGGTCGAAGGCGATCTCGCGTTCGTCGTAGGAGACCAGCATCTTCGCGTCCGGGTCGATCCGCTCGACGAGGAAGTCCGTCTCGACCGAGACCTGGCGTTCGTCCAGCATCGCGCCCAGCCGCGCCGAGGACACCGGCTTGGTGAACGCACCGGACAGCGGGGTGACGTAGACCATGTCGACCTTGCTGCGGATCCCCCGGCGACGGAAATAGGCATCGGCCATGAAGGTGAACTCCAGCGGCGCGACCGGGCACTTGATGGGCACGTCAGTGATGTGCACGACGAACCGCCCGCCCTCGAACTCGGCGAGCGTCTTTTCCAGCGCCCGCGCACCATCCAGGGTGTAGAAATCGAAGATGCTGGCCCGCCACTGGGAGCCCAGCATCCCCGGTGTCTGGTCCGGCCGGGAGGAGACGCCCGACGCGATGACCAGGTAGTCGTAGGACAGGATCCGACCGTCAGTCAGGGACACGGTGTTCGCGTCGGCGTTGATCCGGTCGACCTCGGCGGTGACGAGGTCCACACCGTCGGTCACGAAGGCGTGCCGCGACTTGGTCAACTGCGCGGTGGAATAGCCGCCGAACGGCACGAACAGATACCCCGGCTGGTAATGATGGGCATCGTCGCGGTCCACCACCGTGATCAGCCACTGGCTGACGTCGAGTCGCCGGCGCAGCTTGTTGACGATCATGGTGCCGGCCGTACCACCACCGAGCACCAGCAGTCTGTTCACGACAGCCTCTTCTCCACACTGAGATGACAGCCTTGCCGTCCACGGTAGGAACCGGGGACGACGACCGGGAGTGTCCAAGGTCCCGACCTCGGCGTCGACATCACAGCGACATCGATGACGTTCGACCCCGGTGCTGGCACGGGAACCCAACGGGCGCAGCGCATTCCAGGCGACCCTGGTCCCGCTGGGTTGTCCTGGAAAGGATACCCCTATGGGTATGATGTTGATCACAGAAGTCCGTGTCGCGACGGCCGGGAGCCGCCCGTCGAACCCGGAATAATCGGGAGCGAATCCAACGGTGCATTCGGCTGGACGCGCTGGATGGCTTTGGGAAAGGGCGGAGGGAACGGTGGCCTGATGAGCGATGAGTTGAGGTGTTCGTCGGGAACCGTCGGGTTGGCCGGACGATGGTCGCACGACCGGGAACCGGTGACCCACAGCGCCGAGTTCCGGCTGGCCGGAGCGGATTTGCCGTTGGTGAGCCCGGCCCGGGTGTACATCTGCGGGATCACCCCGTACGACGTCACACACCTGGGGCACGCCGCGACGTTCGTCTGGGCGGACGCAGCGGGGTCGGTGCTGCGGTCGATCGGAGTGCAGACGGTCTCGTGCCGCAACGTCACCGATGTCGACGACGTGCTGACATCGGCCGCCAACGCCCACGGCCGGCACTACGACGACTACGCGGTCTACCAGGAATTCCTGTTCGACCAGGACATGGCGGCGTTGAAGGTCGCGCGGCCGGCGCACGCGCCGCGTGCACGGCATCACATCCCGCAGGTGCTGCAGCTGGCCGCTGCCTTGCTCGCCACCGGGAACGCCTACGAACGGGACGGGTCGGTGTTCTTCCGCGGCCACCGTGCCGTGGCGGCTTCCGGGCTGCCCAGGGACCGGGCGTTGGAGCTGGCCGTGGAGTTCGGCGACGATCCCGATGACCCGGTGCGTGAAGACCCGTTCGATGTTCCGGTGTGGCGCCCGTCGACCGCGCAGGACCCGGCATGGCCCAGTCCGTGGGGCTGGGGCCGACCCGGGTGGCACGCCGAGTGCGCGGCCATGGCAATGGCGGCGTTCGGCGCCAGCGTTGACCTGCTGATCGGCGGGCAGGACCTGACCTTCCCGCACCACGCCTACCAGTCCGCGATGGTCCAGGCAGCGACGTCAGTGACGCCGTTCGCCCGCCGCGCGATGCATGTTGGCGCCGTGCACTATCAGGGCCGGAGGATGGCGAAATCGACCGGCAACCTGGTGCTGATCAGCGACCTGCTGCGCAGCTACCCGCCGGCCGCGATCCGCCTGCTGCTGCTGAACCGGGCCTGGCACACCGATTGGGAATACCGCGACGGTGACCTCGACGTGGCGACGGCCGATCTGGAGACCCTCTTCACCGCCGCCGGCCGGCCGAACCGGTCCGTGCACGCCGACGCCGCGGTCGCTGCAGCGCTCCTGGACGATCTGGACATTCCCGCAGCGTTGGCGATCGCCAGGGGCGACGGGGGAGAGGCCGCGCGCGGGCTGTTGAACCTGCTGGCGCTCTCCTGACCGAGCCCGTGTGCCGAGGGTGAATCGTCTGGGTGTGTTGTTCAGTGGCGCCCTGTTGTGCTGCACTGGCGGCATGTCGATGACGGCGCGCACCGCGCGGCCCCCGTTCCGGGTGTGTCTGCTGGCGGTCACCCTGCTGACGGTCGACGACCGGCACTGTTCGGGTAGCTGACCGGACGCATCGCCCCCACAGTGGGCGCGCGCGTCCGCACCCGCGAACCTTCCGGCCCCACCGTCAAGGACATGCCCTCGTGATCGAGTCACCGCCTCCTGGCCCTGCTGACACCGCACACCCCACCCCCGCTCAGGGTGATCGCAGCCCATGCCCACGCGAAAACGCGGCTCCCGATGACCTCCTGGGTCGGCTGAAACAGTGGGCCGACGCGGCCCGAGACGCGCATTGCGCGGGTGTTCCGTTCTGATCGAGATGATCCCCCGAGAGACGTTCACGTCGCCTGCTGTCCCAAACCCACTGTGCGGCTTTCCGGTTCGTCTGATCCGACGTCCGGTGAACAGCTGACGGAGCTGTCATCCTCGAATGCCGGCTTTGGTCCGGAATCGAGGTTGTGCGCGGGCCGCACCTTCGTTCGTCTCTAGTCTCGTAGGGGTGACCACCCAAGAGTTCCTCGACACCCCGTTGCTGCGACGGATCCGGGAATCCGTCATCGGCGATGACCAGGTGATGCCAGGACCGTATGGGCCACGCCGGGTCACCTACGCCGACTACACCGCCTCGGGTCGAGCGCTGAGCTTCCTGGAGGACTTCATCCGGGACGAGGTGCTCCCTCGTTACGCCAACACTCACACCGAGTCCAGCGGCACCGGTTTGCAGACCACCAGGCTCCGCGAAGACGCCCGCGCGATCATCGTCGACGCGCTCGGCGGCGACGCCGACACCGTGGTGATCTTCGCCGGGTCCGGTTGCACCGGCGCGATCGACAAGCTGATCGGCATCCTCGGACTCCGGATCCCCGGCGACCTGGACGACCGGTACCACTTCAGTGATGTCATCCCGGCCGATCAGCGGCCGGTGGTCTTCATCGGACCGTTCGAGCACCATTCCAACGAACTCCCGTGGCGCGAGTCCGTCGCGGACGTCGTCGTGATCCCCCAGGACGCTGATGGTCACATCGACGCCGTGCACCTGGAAACCGAACTCGCCCGCCACCAGGGGCGACCGTTGAAGATCGGGTCGTTCTCGGCTGCCAGCAACGTCACCGGCATCGTGACCGACACCGGTCGGATTTCGGCGCTGCTGCATGCCCACGGCGCGTTGTCTTTGTGGGATTTCGCCGCTGCGGGTCCGTATGTCGACGTCGAGATGTACGGCGGCCCGGGACGGGACCCGTTGGCGTACAAGGACGCGGTGTCCTGAGCCCGCACAAGTTCATCGGTGGACCGAGCACTCCTGGGGTGCTGGCGGTCCGGCGGGAACTGTTGCGCAACCGGGTGCCGGACGTGCCCGGCGGCGGCACTGTTGCCTACGTCAACCCGACCGAGCACCGCTATCTCGATGACCCGGTGCAGCGGGAGGAGGGTGGCACCCCGGCCATCGTCGAATCGATCCGCGCCGGGTTGGTGGTCCAGCTCAAACAAGCGGTCGGCGTGGAGGTGATCCGCGGGCGTGAGGAACATTTCCTGCGGCGGGCGATCACGGCCTGGCAGGGTGAGCCGGCGATCGAGATACTCGGCAACCCCGATGCGGAGCGGTTGTCGATCGTGTCGTTCGTTGTCCGCGCCCCCAGTGGCCGCTATCTGCACCACAACTACGTCGTGGCCCGACCTGTTCGGGATCCAGTCCCGCGGCGGCTGTTCCTGCGCCGGTCCGTACGGACACCGGCTGTTGGGCATCGATCTGGACCGTTCTCGCGAGTTTGACCGCGAGATCGCCCACGGCTGTGAGGGCATCAAACCCGTCCGGGTTCGCATCAACGTCAACTACTTCATCTCCGAGCCGGTCTTCGCCTACCTCGTCGACGCGGTCCGGCTCGTCGCCCGGGACGGATGGCGGCTTCTGCAGGACCACCGCTTCGACCCGGCCACGGGCCTGTGGCGTCATCATCTCGGTCCCGCCGAGCCACCGCTGCGTCTACGACAAGTCTCCTATGACGAATCCGGCGTCATGCGATATCCGCATCACCACGACCGGGCCGAGGAGACCGAACTCGAGTGCCACCTGCAGGAGGCCACCGCACTGCTCGCCGTTGCCCCTGGACCGACCGATCAGCCGGCGGGTGCGCAACCTGACGCGATGTCCGAGGACTTCGAACACCTGCGGTGGTTCGACCTTCCCGCCACATGCCTCGCGTCCCGCTGACGCCCCTCTACCTTCAACGCGTTTCGCTCGTTCGGCTGGCTGCTGCCCGGGCCTACGCCAGGACACCGCGACCGTTGGTGGTCAGGCCAGGGACAGGAATAGCTTCTCCATCACCTTGGTGTCCAGGGTCTCTTCGCCGCCGGATTCGACGAGGCATTGTTTGAGGCCGGCGGCGATGACGGCGAACCCGGCGCGGTCAAGCGCCCGGCTGACCGCGGCCAGTTGGGTGACGATCTCCTGGCAGTCCCGGCCTTCCTCGATCATCCGCAGCACCCCGCCGAGTTGGCCCTGCGCGCGGCGCAGCCGGTTGAGCACCGTTCCCATCGTTTCCGGGGCAAGTTCGACCATGTCGGTTCCTCCGTGTGTCGCGGGCATGGCGGTGGGGTCGGTCAGCACGTCGGCGGGGACGGTTGCAGCGAGTGGAGCGCGGCGGTCAGCCGGGTGCGGGCCTCGGTGGCCACCGGCTGCAGGTCCGGGTTGCCGGCGACGCTGACCATGATGTCAGGGTCGATGGTTTCCACCCTGGTGCGGTCACCGTCGATCGCGCGGACTCCGACGTTGCAGGGCAGCAGCAGCCCGATCGACGGTTCCACCTGCAGCGCGGCATGGGCCAGCGGCGGCCGGCAGGCACCGAGGATCACCTGGGGGGCGATGTCCACGCCCAGCTTCGCCTTCAGCGTTGCCTGCATGTCGATCTCGGTGAGCACCCCGAATCCCTGTGCTGCCAGCGCCTCCCGGGTGGCGGTGAGGGTGTCGTCGAACGGCCGGTACACGGTGACCGTGATCGCGTAGGACGGGGCGGTCACCTCGCTGAGGCCGGTCATGCCGATCGGGCCGTCGTCTCGGCCATCTTCGCGCGGATCTCGTCCATGTCCAGTTCCCGCACCGCGGTGATGACCTGTTCCAGTGCCTTCGCGGGCAACGCGCCGGGCTGGGAGAAGACCAGGATGCCGTCGCGGAAGGCCATCAG
>JBBQGJ010000223.1:0-11063 GCA_038322925.1 Mycobacteriales bacterium | reverse complement strand
CCAAGCAGGTCGACACCAAGCAGGTCGACACCAAGCAGGTCGACACCAAGCAGGTCGACACCAAGCAGGTCGACACCAAGCAGGTCGACACCAAGCAGGTCGACACCGTGAGCGGGCCCGGGTAGCCGGGCACGCAGCACCAGTGGTCTCCCCCGTTCGTCGAGCACCTGTTCGTCGAGTATCGCCAGGTCCCGTTCGCCGACAGCTCAGCCGGCGAACGGGAGCCGGGCTTTGTCACGACTCGGTGGTCGCGTCCGGCCCTCGAGGCGGTACGTTCGGGATCGTCCCGTCGTACCCAGCCACTTCCGCCTGCCGGGGCGCGGCAGCCTCATCACGACCGGGCCTGGGCCAGCCATTGGACAATCCCCGGAGGAAGCCACGTGACAACAACGCACACTGCGCCCGGCGCGACGGTGACCACCGTCCCCGATCGGCCGATGCTGATCGACGGGCAATGGGTGGCGGCACTCGACGGCGAATGGAGCGAGGTGCCCTCACCCGGTCGCCGTGGCACCATCCTGGCCCGGGTTCCGGTAGGCCGTCCCGCCGACGCCGACCGCGCCGTCTCCGCCGCCAGGGCCGCCTTTCCTGCCTGGCGCTCACTGCATTTCAAGGACCGGCAGAAGGCGATACTGCGGATCGCCGACGCGCTCGAGGAACACGCCGAGGAACTGGCGCTGCTGACTGCCGCCGACACCGGTAATGCCTTGCGCACCCAGGCCCGGCCGGAATCCCAGGGCCTGGTCAATTTGTTCCGGTATTTCGGCGGAGTGGCCGGAGAATTCAAGGGCGCGGTGCTGCCGGCCGGCGACGACCAATTGCAGTACACCCGGCGCGAGCCGCTCGGTGTGGTGGCCGGGATCCTACCCTGGAACTCACCCTTGATGATCGCGGGGATGAAGACGCCGGCCTCGCTGGCCGCAGGAAACACGTTGGTACTCAAGACCGCCCAGGAAGCACCACTGACCGTACTGCGGATGGCGGAGATCGCCTCGGAGTTCCTGCCCGACGGCGTGCTGAACGTGGTGACGGGCCGCGGGTCGGACATCGGCGAGGCGTTGCTGGTGCATCCCGGGGTCGACAAGGTGTCGTTCACCGGCTCGACCACCATCGGCCGCAGGGTCGGCGAGGTGACCGGACGGAGATTGGCCCACGTTTCCCTGGAATTGGGAGGGAAGAGCCCGAACATTGTTTTCGCAGATTCCGCCACACAGGAGCGCATCGACGCGACGGCCGCCGGGGTGCTCACCGCGATGCGTTTCACCCGGCAGGGCCAGTCGTGCACGGCGGGTTCACGATTGTTCGTGCACGCCGATGTCTACGACGAATTCCTCGCCGCGCTGGTCGACAAGGTCAAGCAGCTCAAGGTCGGCGATCCGTTGGACGAGGCCACCGACATGGGCTCGATCATCAGCCAGAAGCAGTTCGACTCCGTGCAGGGGTATATCGACGAGGGCAAGGCGCAGCCGGGCGTGCAGGTCGCCCTGGACGGCTCGGATCAGGTCCCGCCCGGGCTGGACGGCTTCTACCAGGGCCCGACCATTCTGGCCGGCGTCGACAACACCTGGCGGATCGCCCAGGAGGAGATCTTCGGGCCGGTACTCGTCGCCATCCCCTGGCGTGACCGGGACGAGGTGATCGCGATGGCCAACGACTCGCACTTCGGCCTTGGCGCCTACATCTGGACGCAGAACCTCACCGACGCACTCGACACCGCCCATCGCGTCGAGTCCGGCTGGATCCAGGTCAATCAGGGCGGCGGCCAGGTGATCGGCCAGTCCTATGGTGGCTACAAGACCAGCGGAATCGGCCGGGAGTTCTCGTTGGAGGGCGCATTGGAGTCCTTCACCCAGATCAAGCAGATCAACGTCAAGCTCGGCTGACCTTCGGTCGTCGGTCGGCGACGGATCGTCGCGAGGTCGGCGAACAACGACCCGCCAGCTGCGTCGTCATCGGGTTCTTGACCGCGACTCCCCCTCGTAGTTGGCTGAACAGCGCTGATACCAACAGCCGGCCGGGAACCGGGACGCCGCCGCCTGCTGCGTCTCGGGGGACGCACGTATCTGCCCGGGGAGCAACGTGGCTCCGCTTCGCCAGGATCGGTTGATGTCCATTTCTTCAGCGCCCGTCATTCCTGCACAACGCCCGTCGGGCGCCGACGATCGCGCCCAGGTTCGGATCGAACCCGGCGACCTGAACAGATCAAGCTCCATCCCGCTGTACCAACAACTGGCGCAGCAATGACAACGCACGATCGCGACCGGAGAATTGGCGCCGGGAAGTCGGTTGGGCAACGAGATCGAATTCGCCCAACAATGCGGTGTGTCCCGACCCACCCCGGCGGGCAATCGCCGAGCTCGTCGGCCGGGGCGTGTTGGTCCGCAAACGCGGCGTCTGCACCCAGGTCGTCCGCGGCAGGATCGACCGACAGGTGAAGCTGTCCAGCCTTTTCGACGATCTGGCCCGAACGCAGCAGCACCCGAAGACCAGGGTGCTGATCAACGAGGTGACACCCGGTTCCGACGAGGTGTGCGCGAGGTTGCGGCTACCGCGACGACATCCGGTCCTGCACCTGCGTCGCGTCCGGCTGGTCGGTGACGAGCCGCTGGCGATCCTGGAGAACTACCTGCCCGACCAAGTGGGCGCCGCCGCCGGCGGGATTGGCGGAGGGACTGGCGGAGGGATTGGCGCTGCGGACCTGACCGCGGTCGGCTTGTACCGGGCAATGCGGGAGGCTGGAGTGCGGATGTGCGTCGCCAAGCAACACATCGCGGCACGCGAGGGAACCCGCGAGGAATGTGAACTGCTGGGGGAGCCGTTTGGCAGCCCGCTACTGACCATGGAGCGACTCACCCACGACGATTCCGGTCGCGCCGTGGAATGGGCACGGCACGCCTACCGACCGGACAGGTACGCCTTCACCGTCACGCTGGTCGGGCGCTGATATCGGCTCGGGCAGCGCACCCAGGACGCAGAAAAGGGCAGGCCGGCGGTGAGCCGGCTGCCCTCTTCTGTATCCCCGTGCTGATTCCCCGTTCTGATTCCAGGAAAGCGGACGGAATTACTTCAGCAGATCGTGAACCGCGTTCTCGGAAACGGCGACGAGGTCACCGATGAACTTGGCGTTGCTGCGGGTGAGCTCGCCCACCCAGTCGACCTTCACCGCGTCGGCCAGCTGAACCGTGAAGTCGAGGTACTGGTGTACGGCCTTGTAGAAGGCGTCCACGGTCTGGCCGGCGGCCTTCTTCAGGTCAACGGCGTAGGCCTCGGTCAGTTCCTTGGCCCTGTCGCTCGCGGCCTGGACCGCTGGCGTCATGACCTCGGTGGTCTTGGTGACGAAGTCGTTGGCGACGTCGGTCGCCTTCGAGAGACTGGCAACGACGGTCTCGCTGACCTGGGCGACCGCGGCATCGGGCGCGGCTGCGCCGTTCTGTGCAACCTTCGTGGCGGTAGCCATGAGGCAACTCCTTGCTGTGGGGGTGACGGCTTCTCCGGCACCTGTTAGCAGGTTAGCTCTGTGTGTGCTAACTTGCTAACTCGATCAGTGTGACGCTGGCCACACCCGGACCCCGGCTCGGGATGCGAGTCTGTCCGTGTGACGAACCAGGCCAGGAGCACCCAGCGGAGCGAGCCGCTCCGCATCGGCATCTTGGGGGCAGCGCGCATCGCCGAACTCTCGATGATCGAACCGGCCAGGGCCACCGGTCACCGGGTCGTCGCCGTCGCGGCCAGAAACCCCGACCGGGCAAAGGCTTTCGCGGCGCAGCACGGCATTGACCGCGCGCATGTGGACTACCAAGCGGTATTGGACGACCCGGAGGTAGAGGTCGTCTACAACGCCCTGGTCAATTCCGAGCACGCGCGCTGGAACATCGCCGCACTGCGGGCCGGCAAGCACGTGCTCAGCGAGAAGCCCTTCACCGCCAACGCCGACCAGGCGCTGGCAGTCAGGAATGCGGCTGCCGCTTCCAGCGGCCGGATCGTCGAAGGATTTCACTACCTGCATCACCCGGTCACCCAGCGGCTGCGTCAGATCGTCACCTCCGGCCAGCTCGGCGAACTGCGGCACGTGGAGATCGACATGCAGATGGCCGCCCCGCCCGACGACGACCCGCGCTGGTCGTACGAACTGGCCGGCGGCGCGTCGATGGACATCGGTTGCTATGCCCTGCACGCCTGCCGGCAGTTCGGCCGGTGGACCAGCGGCGAGCCGCGACTGGTCGCCGCGGCCGGCGGCGCCAGGGCGAGCCGCCCGAAGGTTGACGAGTGGATGACGGTGGGCCTGGAGTACCCCGACGGCCTGTCCGGGACCGCGCGCTGGAACATGGCCTCGACCGTCGAGCGCCGGATGACCTGGACCATCACCGGTGACCACGGTTCGGTCATGGCCCCCTGCTGGCCGGTACCACACCTGGACGACCGGGTGGTGCTGACGACGTCCAGTGGATCCCGCGAGGAGTTCCTGGGCAGGCGGACCGGTTACACCTACCAACTGGAGGCCCTCGCCGGTTCGCTGCGGGCCGGGGAGCCGTTCGGCATCGACGTCGACGACGCGGTGGCGTCCATGACCCTCGTCGACCAGGTGTACGCGGCAGCGGGATTCCCGCTGCGTGGAGCCGGCTGACGGTCCCGGTTCGTCGCGTCCCCGTTCCTGCGTCCCCGTTCCTGCGTCCCCGTTCCTGCGTCCCCGTTCCTTCGTCCCCGTTCCTGCGTCCCCGTTCCTGCGTCCCCGTTCCTACGTCCCCGTTCCTACGTCCCCGTTCCTGCGTCCCCGTTCCTGCGTCCCCGTTCCTGTCAGACGCCGAAGGCCAGCGCGATGTCGTCGCTGCCGCGGGGCACATCGTCGGCGTCGCGCACCGGGGTTTCGCCCGGTGCCGACTCCGGCATGTCCGCACCGGTTTCGGTGGGCGCCACCACGGCCGGATCGATGCGCATCACCGAGTAGCCACCGACCGAGCCGGCCCCGAACCCGGGGGCGAAGATCCACATCGGCCGGTCGATGACCTTTTCGGCGACAGCGTCGGCGATCGCGATCGGGATGCTGGCCGACGACGTGTTGCCCATCGTCTCGATGTTGAAGTAGAGCTTGTCCGCGGCCAGCCCGGCCTTCGCCGCGAGACCGATGACCATGGTCTTGTTCGCCTGGTGCGGGACCACGAGTTCCACGGTGTCCCAGGCGGTTTTGGCCTTGCCGGTGTTGTCCGGCAGCGCCGCCAGCTCGTCGATCATCTGGGCAAGGTAGCGGCCGGCCAGCGTCTTGACCTCGGGGCCGAAGACGGTGATGTTGTTGTCGAAGGCGGGGTTCGGCCAGATGATCGAGTTGACCTGGCTGACCGGTCCGCCGGCGTAGGTCTGCAGCAGGTCGATGTCGCCGCTCTCGCCCTCGGGCGCCGGAGCGATCACCATCGCCGACGCCCCGTCGCCGAAGATCATCCGGGACGGGCGGACGGTGCCGATCTTGTCGGAGAACTTCTCCCCGCAGACCAGCAGCACCGGCCGGTTCACCTCCTGCAGCAGCCGCACCGCCTCGGACAGCCCGTACGGCAGCCCGGCGCACGCGGCGACCAGATCGACCGACGCGTGGGTTTGCAGCATGCCGAGCTGGCCGGTGATCCAGGTTGCCGTCGACGGCATCATCCGGGCGCTGGTGCACGAGCAGAACAGCACGGCGCCGATCTCCTCGGGCTGCCGCCCGGCGTGCGCCAGCGCCGCCTTGGCCGCGTCCAGCGAGATCTCCTCGAGCCCACGGGCGGTGTACCGCCGCTGCTCGATGCCCGTCTTCTGGCTGATTTCGGCGGCGCTCATCGGCGACCAGCTGTAGGCGGCGTTGCGGATCAGATCGTCGTTGGTGCAGATGTACTCACCCTTGACGATGGCCAGCGCCTCGATCTTGGGCTTGATCGCGAAGCTCTGCCCCACGTCGACGGCCGGGTATGGCCGGATCGGGTCCTTCGCCTCGACGGTCTGCTTGGTGGACAGCGTGGACACCTTGGCGGGCGCGCTGCCGCTGCCGGACGCCGTCGCCGCCTTCACCTTCCGGACGAAGCGCTGCACGTCCTGATTGCGCGGCAGGAACAGCACCACCACGTCGTCATCGGCCAGCTCGCCGACCTTGGTCAACCGCACCTCCGACCGGTCCCACGGGTACTGGTTGTGCAGCACCATCGACCAGCGTTGCAACGCCTCCAGCTCGGGTACCTCGTCGGTGACGTCGACGATCTCGTCGTAGCTGTAGAACCGGTGGTCCGGGTCGTATCCGCCCAGCGTGAACGTCAGGCTCTCCGGATCCAGCAGGACCTCGGCGATCGTCGGCTTGATCGACGGCAGCCTGGTGGCATCGAACGTGCGGTGACCGAAGGCGTCGAACAGCCCGGACCAGACCCGATCCTCCGACTCCTCGTTCCACGTCACCGGCAGCGCCCGGTAGGCCTGCTCGACGGCATCGACCTTTGCCTCCCGGTCGATCCACGGCGCGACGATCGGCAGAAAGATGTCCTCCCGGGTGCGCGGCACATCCCGCCACCTGACGGGCTGCTTGTCGTACATGGTCATGGCAAACCTGTTCACCCAGAACAGGTTCAGCGCCACGTCACGCATCAGTTCGTACCGGCTGGCGTAGTGGCCGCTGTCGATCCGGTTGACGATGTCGGTGCCCTTGGGTGCCTTGGTCTCGAAGTCTCGCCGGATCACGCTGTCCAGTTGATCCTCGGACTCGATGACCGAGAAGTCCAGGTCGGGCTGGAAGTTGGAGGGGAACACCAGGCGACCGTGCCGGTTCACCACAAAAGGCTGCATTTTCGCGTCTCCCGTTTGCTCGGCGGGCTGGAGAATCCAGAGCCCTGGGTATATCAGTCACCGGCCCGTTCCGCCCAGGCCGGGTCGGTCCCGAAACCGCCGGCAGCCGGCATCGCCGGTAGGGTCGCGGAAGCAGTGACGCCGACAACCCTGCCGACGAATCCTGGAGACAGACCCCGAAGACAGACCTCGGAGACGCAGATGCCCGTCCAGCCCCAGAACACCGACCCGAACGCCATTCCGGAGGGTGAACCCACCGCGGTGATCGGCAGCAAGTTGGCCGGCCGGGTGGCCCTGGTGACGGGGGGAACCCGCGGGATCGGCGCCTCGATCGGCCACAGCCTGGCCGCGCAGGGTGCAGCCATCGCGGCCGGCTACAGCGGCAACACCGAGAAGGCCGAGCGGTTCGCTGCCGACTTCAGCAGCACGTTCGGCCCGGGTGTCGCGGTGTCGGTGCATCAAGGGAACGTGGCGTCGGGCGATGACTGCCGCAGGGTGGTCCGCGAGGTGCTCGAGCAGCACGGCCGGTTGGACATCCTGGTCAACAACGCGGGCATCACCCTCGACAAGACGATTCTCAAGCTCACCGACGACGACTGGCACAAGGTGTTGGACGTCAACCTTTCGGGCGCGTTCTTCCTGTCCCAAGCAGCGCTGGCGCACATGGTCGAGCGCGGCACGGGACGGATCATCAACGTCTCCTCCGTCATCGGCGAAGTGGGCAACATCGGGCAGGCCAACTACGCCGCCTCGAAGTCGGGACTGTTCGGCCTGACCAAGACCTTCGCCAGGGAGGCCGCTTTCCTGCTCGCCCGATCCGGCAAGCTCGACGACGGCAGCATCGGCCTGACGGTGAACACCGTCACGCCCGGCTACATCTCCACCGAGATGGTGGCCGCCGTGCCGGAGAAGGTGCTGAACAAGATCAAGGAGGGCATCCCTCTCCGGCGCCTCGGCAGCCCGCAGGAAATCGCCAGGGTGGTGCACTTCCTGGCCGCTGACGCCTCGTCCTACATCACCGGCCAGGTCTGGGGCGTCAACGGCGGAATGGACATGTAGGGCGGCATTTACTGGTGCTTGCTGATTAGCTATTCCCCGTGCTAACCTGCTAACAGGCGCGGGGCCTCCGGTGACCCCGCCGCACGCCAGATGCTCAGACCCCGCACAGATTCGGAGATCTGCCATGGCTACCGCCACCACCAAGGCGGCCGAGAACGGCGCCGCAGCGACCGACGCCGCCGTCAAGGCCGCGACCGAAGCCGCGAACGAGTTCGCCCGCACCGCGACAGAAGCCTTCGCTCCCTCCGTGGAGAAGGCGACCCACCAGATCCAGGAGTATGCCGACGCCGCGTTCGCCCAGGCGAAGAAGTCCGCGGTCGCCTGGCTGGTTCCCTACGACGCCGGACTGGCGACCACCATCGACCTGCACAAGGATCTCGCCGCCGTCGGCGATGTCGACTGGGTCAAGGACGTCACCGCTCGGCTGACCGATTTTCTCTCCCAGGGCGGATCCGCCTACTCGCGGGCCGCCCGGGATCTGCTGAAGTAGCACCGAACTCCAGGCGCAGCCGCTCCACTGAGCGGTTGCGCCTGGTCCTGTCTGGTCGGACGAATCCGGCACCACCACTGCATTCCCCAGCAGAAGATCGAGGTCGAGAAGATGAACGGCAGATGGCCGGAAGCGCCCACCCTGGGTGAGATGATCCGTCGTCAGCGTGAACTCGCCCGGCTGCCGATGCGTCAGCTCGCCGCGATGGCGGGGATCTCGAACCCCTACCTCTCGCAGATCGAACGCGGCCTCCGCGACCCCTCGGACCAGGTGCTCACGGCGATCGCCGATTCCTTGCAGTTGTCGGCCGATGCACTTCGGCCGTCCCGCAAGGCGACCGAGGACGACGAGCCCACGCCCGTCCTCGCGGCCATCTTCGCCGATCCCGACCTGACCCCGCAGCAACGCAAGGCCCTCCAGGAGTCGTACCTGGCGTTTCGCGAACTGACCATCGAACGCCGCCGCATCAAGGGACGCGCTCCGCGCACCTGACCACGTCACGGCCACCGGCGGCCGCGATTCAACCGCACCGGCACGCGCCGGCCGACGATGAGGAGTCATCGTTGACAACCACGGACACCGCACTGGAACACGCCTGGTCCGGGGACACGGTTGACCGTCAGGTTCGCGATCGCGTCGCCGAGAGCGTCTTCCACGCGACGGACAAACTCGACGGAGGCATGCTCGGCGACCTGGATCAGGTCTCGCTGGTCCCCTCGCGGACCAGGCTCGGCACGAGCCTGGTCCCCTCGCTGACCAGGCTCGGCACGTTCTGGGCGCTGCATCCGGCGAAGGTCTTCGAGCGGACCACCAAGTGCTACCAGCAGTCAGTACGCGCCTCGATGGCCTTCGCGGGCCGATCGGTGGGCGCTGCCGTCGACGGGCCGGCCGAACCCGGACGTGACAAGAGATTCGCCGATCCGGCCTGGACCGACAACCCCTACTTCTGGTGGGTGCGTCAGCGGTACCTGCTGCTGAACGAAGCGGCATCGGCGCTGGTCAACGACTCCGACCTGGACGAGGTCGACCGCCGGAAGGCGGCCTTCGCCACCCAGACCCTGCTGGATGCCCTGGCCCCCACCAACTTTGCCGCGACCAATCCAGCTGTGCTCAAGCGCGCGATCGAGACCAACGGGCAGTCGCTGGCCCGCGGCATGCAGACCTACCTCAACGACCTGGCCAACAACGGCGGCGCTCCGCAGCAGGTCGCCAGCGGCGTCCACGAGGTGGGTCGCGACCTCGCGGTCACTCCCGGCAAGGTCGTTTTTCCGCAACGAGTTGATGGAATTGATCCAGTACACGCCGACCACCACGACGGTGCACGAGATCCCGTTGCTGTTCAGCCCACCGTGGATCAACAAGTACTACGTGATGGATCTTGCTCCGAACCGGAGCCTGGTGCAGTGGGCCGTCGATCACGGTCACATGGTGTTCCTGATCAGCTACAAGAACCCGGACGAGTCGATGCGCAACGTGCGCATGGACGACTACCTACTGTCCGGCCCGCTGACCGCGCTGGACGTCATCACCGACATCACCGGCTCCGAGAAGGTCAACCTGCTGGGCCTGTGTCTGGGCGGCACGCTGACCATGGCGACACTGGCCTACCTCGATGCCACCGGCCAGGACGTCGCCGTCGAAGCCGTAACACGAGAAAGCCCGCATCAACAACGCCACCTTCCTGAACACCCTGATCGACTTCAGTGAGCCGGGCGTGATGGGCGTCTTCACCGATGAGCGCACGGTGGCCAAACTCGAACGCTCGATGCAGAAGACCGGCTTCCTGCCGGCCGAGAACATGGCCACGACCTTCAACCTGATGCGCGGCAACGATTTGATCTGGAACTACGTGGTCAGCAACTGGCTCCTCGGCCAGGAGCCCCCGCCGTTCGACTTGTTGACCTCGAACGCCGATTCCACCCGGATGCCGGCCAGCATGCACTCGTTCTACCTGCGGTGCTGCTACCTGGAGAACCAGCTGCCGCAGGGCCGCATGGAGCTCGCCGGCCAGCGGCTGGACCTGTCCACGGTGGACCAGGACCTGTACTTCGTGACCGCCGAGCAGGACCACATCGCGCCCTGGCGCAGCTGTTACGCCGGCGCCCGGCTGGCCGCCGGCGAGGTCCGCTTCGTGCTGTCCAACTCCGGGCACATCGCCGGCATCGTCAACCCACCCAATCCGAAGTCGCGGTACTACGCGAACGGCATCGGGGAGCTGCCGGTGGATCCCGACGAGTGGTTGTCCGAGGCAACGATGTATCCGGTGACCTGGTGGGAGGACTGGGCGAACTGGATCGAGAAGCGCGCAGGAGCCAGCGCACCCCGCCGAAGCTGGGGAGCACGAAGTACCCCGTGCTGGGCGAGGCCCCGGGCACGTACATCTTCGGATAGCCCCTTTGTTGTCCGTTGGTGCGGGGCAGGACCTGCTCCGCGCGACGAGCGGCGGAACCGGCAGTACCCTACGGACCGATCGTTGCTGCTGTCCGATCATTGTCAGTACCCGCTCAGGAGTACCCGCTGAGCACCGGCGACCCCCGCCGGTGCTGAACGCGGCCGTCGCGGTGAGCCCACTCACCCATCACCTCCGTTCTAGCAGTGCACCACCGCGCGGGCCGGGCGGACGATCAGCGTCGGCATCCACGAAGGGGCGCTGGCCGCGGCCCGGGCCCGGCAACGGCAGCCTGGCTGGATGGCCGACTACCGGGCCACCCGACCGAAG
>JBBQGJ010000222.1:0-11109 GCA_038322925.1 Mycobacteriales bacterium | reverse complement strand
GCGATGCACCCGGAGGTGCCGCAGAGCCAGAAGGGCACCTACGCCGGCGTCGCGCACCCGGCGGTGATCGACCACCTGACCCGGCTGGGCGTCACCGCGCTGGAATTGATGCCGGTGCACCAGTTCGTGCAGGACAGCACGCTGCTGGACAAGGGACTGTCGAATTACTGGGGTTACAACACGATCGGCTTCTTCGCCCCGCAGAACACCTATTCCGCCTTCGGCGAGCGCGGGCAGCAGGTGCAGGAATTCAAGGCGATGGTGAAATCGCTGCATTCCGCCGGTATCGAGGTCATCCTCGACGTGGTCTACAACCACACCGCGGAGGGCAATCACCTCGGCCCGACCCTGTCCTTCCGTGGCATCGACAATGCCGCCTATTACCGGCTGGTCGACGACGACAAGCGCTACTACATGGACTACACCGGCACCGGGAACTCCTTCAACGTCCGGCATCCCCATTCGTTGCAGCTCATCATGGATTCGCTGCGCTACTGGGTAATCGAAATGCACGTCGACGGTTTCCGTTTCGACCTGGCGGCCACCCTGGCCCGGGAGTTCTACGACGTCGACCGGCTGTCGACGTTCTTCGAACTCGTGCAGCAGGACCCTGTGGTCTCCCAGGTGAAATTGATCGCCGAGCCGTGGGACATCGGTCCCGGCGGTTACCAGGTGGGCAATTTCCCGCCGCAGTGGACCGAGTGGAACGGCAAGTACCGGGACACGGTCCGTGATTTCTGGCGCGGCGAACCGGCCACCCTCGGCGAGTACGCCTCCCGGCTGACCGGGTCGGCCGACCTGTACGAGACGTCCGGACGCCGCCCGGTGGCGTCGATCAACTTCGTGATCGCGCATGACGGCTTCACCCTGAACGATCTGGTCTCCTACAACCACAAGCACAACCAGGCCAACGGTGAGGACAACAACGACGGGGAGTCGCACAACCGCTCGTGGAACTGCGGGGCGGAAGGACCGACCGACGACCCGAACGTGAATGCCCTTCGGGCCAGGCAGAAGCGCAATTTCCTGGCGACATTGCTGCTGTCCCAGGGTGTTCCGATGATCGCCCACGGCGATGAGCTGGGCCGTACCCAGCTCGGCAACAACAACACCTACTGCCAGGATTCCGAACTCACCTGGATCCACTGGCAGGAGGCTGACGAGGCACTGATCGAATTCACCGCCTCCGTCGCTCGGTTGCGCCGGCAGCATCCCACCTTCCGGCGGCGCCGGTTCTTCGACGGCCGGCCGGTCAGTCGCGGTGCCGGTGAGCCGTTGCCTGACATCGTCTGGATGACGCCGGGCGGGCAACTGATGAAGCCCGACGACTGGGACGCCGGCTTCGGCCGCTCGATCGGGATGTTCCTCAACGGCAACGGCATCCGGAGCATGGACACCCGCGGCGCCCGGGTGGTCGACGACTCGTTCCTGTTGCTGTTCAACGCGCACGACGAGGCGCTGGACTGGGTGCTGCCGCCGGAGGAGTTCGCCCCGGCCTGGCGGTTGGTGATCGACACCGCAGGCGTCCCCGCGCATGTCGATTCCATCTACGGCGGCACCTCGGTGCGGGTGGCCGACAAGGGCATGGTCGTGCTGCAGGCGTTGGCCTCGGTCGGCGAGGAACCGAGCCCGGGCGGCGCGGCCGCGTCGGTGCCGACCATCGCCCCGGTTCCGGTGTCGATGCGGCCGGATGCCGATGCGGGTCACGCTCCCGAAAAGCTGCCCGACGTGGCCGACCCGGCGAAGGGCGCCGCCTCAGTTGAGGCAGAAACGAACGAGCCGGACGCCTCCGTGACATCCGACAGTGGCGGGCCCATGGAGGCGTCACCCGAGGCAGATCAGGGTACTGAGCCACCGGCGCCGGCAAAGCCGCCGCGGACGCCGCGAACCCGTCGTCCCAAGAAGAACTAGCCCGGAGCAGCAGGCAGCAGAGCCGGCAGGGAAGGCAGTCGTGAAAGTCCCGCATTCGACGTATCGGCTGCAGGTGACGGAGGACTGGCGGTTGCCCGACGCCGCGGCGGTGATACCGCACCTGTCCCGGCTCGGTGTCGACTGGGTGTACCTGTCGCCGCTACTGCAGTCCGAACCCGGTTCCTCGCACGGGTATGACGTCACCGATCATTCGGTGACCGACGGGCCGCGTGGCGGGAGAACGGGTCTCGCCGCGGTGGCCGAGGCTGCGCACGCCGCCGGGATGGGCGTGATCGTCGACATCGTGCCCAACCACGTCGGTGTCGCCGTACCGAAGCTCTCGGTGTGGTGGTGGGACGTGCTGCGCCGCGGAAGGGGGTCGGTGCACGCGCAGGCGTTCGACATCGACTGGGAACTCGGCGGCGGCAAGATCCGGCTCCCGGTGTTGGGTGACGCCGCCGACGGGCACGACGAACTCGATGCGCTGACCGTCGTGGACGGTGAATTGCGCTACTACGACAACGCTTTCCCGATTGCCGACGGCACGGGCGATGGCACCCCGCGCGAGGTGCACGCGAGGCAGCACTACGAGTTGATGAATTACCGCAGGGCCGACACCGAGCTGAACTACCGGCGGTTCTTCGCGATCACCTCCCTGGCCGGAATCCGGGTGGAATTGCCGGAGATCTTCGCGCGGTCGCACGAGGAAATCCGTCACTGGATCGACCAGGGCTGGGTCGACGGGTTGCGGATCGACCATCCGGACGGGCTGGCCGACCCCAAGAAGTACCTGGACGATCTGGCGGCGCTGACCGACCACCGGTACGTGGTGGTGGAGAAGATCGTCGAGGGTGACGAGCAGCTCCCCGAGTCGTGGGCCTGCGCGGGCACCAGCGGGTACGAGGCGCTCGCCGCGGTGGACCGGTTGTTCGTCGACCCGTGGGGCGAGGCGCCGCTGGACGAGCTGGACACCCAACTACGCGGCGGCCTGCGGGTGGATTGGCAGGCGATGACCAGATCCACCAAGCGGGCGGTCGCCGACGGCGCGTTGCGCTCGGAGGTGCTGCGGCTGGCCCGGTTGGCGCCGGATGTGCCCGACGCGGACGATGCCATCGCCGAGTTGCTGAGTTCGTTCTCGGTGTACCGCACCTACCTGCCCGACGGCGCGAAGTACCTGGACGAGGCGGCCGACCGGGCGCGGTTCTCCCGGCCCGAGTTGACCGCCGCGATCGACGAGATCACCCGCCGGCTGGCCGATGTCGGCTCGGAGATCTCGATCCGTTTCCAGCAGACCTCCGGCATGGTGATGGCCAAGGGGGTCGAGGACTGCGCGTTCTACCGGTGGTCCCGGCTGACCTCCCTCACTGAAGTCGGCGCCGAGCCGGACCATTTCTCGCTCACCCCGGAGGAGTTCCACCGCATCCAGGCGGAGCGGCAGCGCAGCCGGCCGGCGGCGATGACCGCGCTGTCCACCCACGACACCAAGCGCGCGGAGGACGTCCGGGCCCGGATCTCGGTGATCTCGGAGCTTCCGCACGAATGGTCGGCGGCGGTGCGCCGGTGGAATTCACTGGCCCCGCTCAGCGACGAGCCGCTGGCACACCTGGTGTGGCAGGCCGCCGTCGGTGCCTGGCCGATCGAGCGGGACCGGCTGCACGCCTACGCGGAGAAGGCCGCCCGGGAGGCCGCGGTGTCCACCGGGTGGATCGACTCGGACACCCGATTCGAGGAACGCCTGCACGCATTGGTGGACGCGATCTACGACGATGCCGAGCTGCACGCCTCGATCGCCGCCATGGTCGACGCGCTCCGCCGGCCCGGATGGTCGAACTCCTTGTCCGCCAAGCTGATTCAGCTCACCGAACCCGGCGTGCCTGACGTCTACCAGGGCAGCGGGCTGTGGGACCTGTCGTTGGTCGACCCGGACAACCGCAGGCCCGTCGACTACGACCTGCGCGCCGATCTGCTCCACCGACTGGACGACGGCTGGCTCCCGGAGATCGATGAGCAGGGTGCGGCGAAGTTGCTGGTGACCAGCCGGGCGCTGCGGTTGCGCCGGGATCGACCCGAGCTGTTCTTCGGGTACACCGCGCTGAGCGGAACCGGGCCCGCCGCAGAGCATCTGGTCGCGTTCGACCGCGGCGGCGCGGTGACGGTCGCCACCCGGCTCCCGATCGGGCTGACCGCGGGTGGCGGCTGGCGGGACACGGTGCTGGAGCTCCCCGCGCTCGAACTCCCCGGCGGGCGCTGGTCGGAGGTGCTGACCGGCCGGGCGTTCCCCGGCGGCCCGGTCGATGTCGGCGTGCTGCTCGACATCTACCCGGTGGCGCTGCTGGCCGCTGACGTTGTCCCTGAAGTTGTCCCGCAGGGGTGAGCGGACATCTCCAGCCCTCCTGACCCTGGCGCTGAGCCAGATCACCCCGCCGTCCCGACGACTCGAACAGGGAGCGCGACGATGCCGCTGAACTTCCGGGTGTGGGCGCCGCAGGCGTCCGCTGTGAACCTGGTCGCGCTGGGCCGGGACCATCCGATGAAGGCCGGCGACAACCATTGGTGGATCGTCGATCTGGACACCGGTGGTGCTGAAACCGGCGAGCACACCGATGGCCTGCCGGAGATCGACTACGGTTTCCGGCTCGATTCCGGCGACAAGGTGCTGCCCGACCCGAGATCGCGGCGGCAGCCGCGGGGCGTGCATCAACCCTCGCGCACCTTCGACCACAGCAGCTACCGGTGGAACGACGGCGGGTGGACCGGCCGCAGATTGGCCGGAAGCCTCATCTACGAACTGCATGTCGGCACGTTCACCACCGAGGGCACGCTGGACGCCGCGATCGGCAAGCTCGATCACCTCACGTCAATCGGTGTCGACATGGTCGAACTGCTGCCGGTCAACGCATTCAACGGGACCCACAACTGGGGCTACGACGGCGTGCTCTGGTTTGCCGTGCACGAGGCCTACGGCGGCCCGCGGGCCTACCAGCGGTTCGTCGACGCCTGCCACCAGCGTGGCATCGGGGTCATCCAGGACGTCGTCTACAACCACCTCGGTGTCAGCGGCAACTACCTGCCGCTGTTCGGGCCCTATCTGCACGACGACGGACGCAGCAGCACCTGGGGTGCGTCGGTCAATCTCGACGGGCCGCTGTCCGACGAGGTGCGGCGCTACATCCTGGACAACGTCACGATGTGGTTGCGGGATTGCCACGTCGACGGGCTGCGGTTGGACGCGGTGCACGCGCTGAGCGACACCCACGCCATCCACCTGCTCGAGGACATCGCCATCGAAGTGGACGCGCTGGCTCCGCACGTGCGGCGGCCGCTGACCCTGATCGCCGAGTCGGATCTGAACGACCCGAAGATGATCGCCCCGCGGGAGGCCGGCGGCTACGGCCTGACCGCGCAGTGGAACGACGACTTCCATCATGCGCTGCACGTCGCGCTGACGGGCGAAACCGATGGCTACTACGCCGATTTCGGGTCGATGTCGGCCATCGCGAAGGTGATCTCGCAGGCCTTCTTCCATGACGGGACCTACTCGAGTTTCCGGGGCCGCGACCACGGCCGGCCGGTGGACACCCTGGTGACCCCGAGCTGGCGGTTCATCGGCTACAGCCAGGACCACGACCAGGTGGGCAATCGCGCGGCGGGTGACCGGCTCACCTCACAACTGAGCGCGGCCGACCTGGCCGTCGCCGCGGTGCTGGTGCTGACCGGGCCGTTCACCCCGATGTTGTTCATGGGCGAGGAGTGGGCCGCGTCCACGCCGTGGGCCTTCTTCACCTCGCACCCGGAGCCGGAACTGGCCGAGGCGACGCGCGAGGGCCGGATCCGGGAATTCGAGCGGATGGGCTGGGACCGGGACGCGATCGCCGACCCGCAGGACGAGAACACCTTCCTCAGTGCGAAGCTGAACTGGGACGAGGTGGAAAGCGGTCGGCACGGCGAGATGCTCGACCTCTACCGGCGCCTCGCCCGACTGCGCCGGGACCGCGCCGAACTCACCGATCCCCGCTTCACCCGGACATCGGTGACGTTCGACGACGACGAACGGTGGCTGGTCGCCGATCGTGGCGGGCTCCGCATCGCGGCCAACCTGTCGGACGAGACCAGGACGATGGGGCTCGGCGGGCCGTCAGGCCCGGTGTTGCTGGCGACCCAGCCGGGCGTTGCGGTCGAGGCCGAGACGGTGACGCTGCCCCCGCACACCGCCGCGGTGCTCGCCCCGGACGAGGAGTGAGCGGGAGTCGGTGCGGGAGGGCGAACCGGATCGTCGCAGGACGGCTGGTGGAACGGCGGCCACTGGAATGCCGGCTGCTGGCTTCAGCGGACCAATCTGGTCAGCGCCAGATAGGCCACGGGTGCGTAGCCGAGGACAATCGGCGCCGGCCCGGCGACGTCCAAGGTGGTGCGGGTCCCGCTTCCCCGCGCCTCGACCGCGTGCCCGAGCGTCAGGCCGATCCCGCCGGGGAGCGCGACTCGCCACTCCCAGCAACGCTTCTCGTGGTCCACGTCCAGCACCTCGAAGTCGGCGCCGGTACCGAGGGGGCCGTGCACCCGGCCCCGGGAACCGGCGCGGACCGGGGAATCCGCGCTGTCGACGCCGCGGATCTGCGGGGACCATCCGGACCATCGCTCGGGATGGATGTACCTGTCCCACACCACGTCCGGCGACGCCGGCCCGACCGCCGCGATCCTGCGGTTCACGCCGACGGCGCCTGGCCGGCACCGACGTGAGGCGCGCGTCGGGACCGGGCGAACTCGCGATGGAGGTGCCGGAGCTCTTCCACGGTCGCGCCGAGCAGTGACGAAGCGAAGATTCGTCCGGGACCCTCCGGCACCGCCACCACGGACGGCACCACCAGCACCGGGATCTGCGCGTCGACCGCGGCCTGCGTCCCGGAGGGCGAGTCCTCCACGGCCAGAACAGCGTCAGCGGTGAGCCCGAGGAGTTCGGTGGCCCGGAGATACGGGTAAGGGTCCGGCTTGCCGCGGACCACCTCGTCACCGCAGATGATGACGTCGAACCGATGGTTCCCCAGCATGTCCAGCGCCACGTCGACCAGCGACCGGGGCGAGTTCGTCACCAGCGCGGTCTTCAGCCCGGCGGCCCGGATCGCGTCGATGAGTTCCTCCGCACCCGGCTGCCAGAGCAGTTCCGCGGCGAAGATCTCCCCGGTGATGGCCAGCAGCAATTCGACCGTGGACTCGACGGACTCGGCCGCGCCGATGTCCTCGAGCATGATGCCGACCGCGAACGGCACCGACTGCCCGACCGTCCTGGCCCTTGCCGCCGGCGACATCGCCCCGCCCAGATCGCCGGCGACCCGATCCATGGCGACCGACCACAGCCGCTCGGAATCGACGAGCGTGCCGTCCATGTCGAACAACACGCCGGCGAGATCGGTTGCCTGATGCGCGATCTCGCGTGCGCCGAGCACCGACGCGGTGGTAGGACCGGTCATCGGGCAGCGAAGTACTTCGCTTCCGGGTGGTGCGCCACCAGGGCCGACGTCGACTGCTCGGGATGCAACTGGAACTCCTCGGACAGCTCGACGCCGATCCGGCCCGGCTCCAGCAGCTGCACCACCTTGGTCTGCTCGGTCAGATCCGGGCAGGCCGGGTAGCCGAACGAGTAGCGCGCGCCCCGGTAGGCCAGGTCGAAGTACTTCTCGATGTCCTGCGGGTCCTCCGCAGCGGCCGAGGTGCCGTCCGGGAACGTCAGCTCCGAGCGGATCCGCTGGTGCCAGAATTCGGCGAGCGCCTCGGTCAGTTGCACCGAGAGCCCGTGCACCTCCAGGTAGTCGCGATAGGCGTTGGCGGCGAACAACTCGTTGGCGAAATCGGCAATCCGCTGCCCCATCGTCACCACGGTGAATCCGATGACGTCGACCTCGCCGGAGGAGCGGGGTCGGTAGAAATCGGCCAGGCAGAGATGACGATCACGACGCTGCCGCGGGAAGCCAAACCGGGTCACCTCAGAGGCATTGATGTCGGGCTCGCTGAGAATGACGACCTCGTCGCCCTCCGACACACACGGGAAGTATCCGTACACCACCGCGGCATTGAGCACCTTCTCGGTGTGCAGTCGGTCGAGCCAGTACCGCAGCCGCGGCCTGCCCTCCTTCTCCACGAGTTCCTCGTAGCTCGGGCCCTTGCCGCCCTTCGCGCCGCGCAGCCCCCACTGCCCCATGAACGTGGCCCGCTCGTCGAGCATCGCCGAGTAGTCCGCCAGCGGAATGCCCTTCACCACCCGCGACCCCCAGAAGGGTGGCGTGGGCACTGGATTGTCCAGCGCAACATCGGACCGCGCCGGAATCGGCGCAGAATCACCAGCATCGGCCGCGGCGCGGCGTTTCTCGGCGATCCGTTCGGATCGCTCCCGGCGGGCCCGGCGCTCCGCTGTCTTGGCGGCGTCGACTGCGTCTCTGGCGGGGTCGAGTCCCTTCTTCTTGGACATCAACCCGTCCATCAGCCGCAGCCCCTCGAACGCGTCCCTGGCATACCGGACGTCGCCGCGGAACACCGAGGACAGGTCGTTCTCCACGTAGGAACGGGTGAGCGCCGCGCCGCCGAGCAGCACCGGGAACTTCGCTGCCAAACCCCGGGCGTTCATCTCCTCGAGGTTCTCGCGCATCACCACGGTCGATTTCACCAGCAGCCCGGACATTCCTATCGCGTCGGCACCGGCGTCCTCGGCGGCCGACAGGATCGTCGAGATCGGTTGCTTGATGCCGAGATTCACCACCGAATAGCCGTTGTTGGACAGGATGATGTCGACCAGGTTCTTGCCGATGTCATGCACGTCGCCCTTGACCGTGGCCAGCACGATGGTGCCCTTGCCCGCCGAATCGGTCTTTTCCATGTGGGGTTCCAGATGCGCCACCGCCTGCTTCATCACCTCGGCCGAGGTGAGCACGAACGGCAGTTGCATGGCGCCGGAGCCGAACAGTTCACCGACCGTCTTCATGCCCTCCAGCAGGGTGTCGTTGATGATCTCCAAAGCGGTTCGCCGCAGCAGTGCTTGATCCAGATCCGCCTCGAGCCCGTTGCGCTCGCCGTCGATGATGCGTCGCTGCAGCCGCTCGTCCAGCGGGAGCTCCAGCAGTTCCGCGGCCCGGGTGGCCCGGCCCGCCGCGGTGGTCGCACCGTCGAAGAGCTCCAGGATCTTCTGCAGCGGGTCATAGTCACCCTGCCGCCGGTCGTACACCAGGTCAAGCGCCGTGCTGCGCTGCTCGTCGGGGATGCGCGCCATCGGCAGGATCTTGGAGGGGTGCACGATCGCCGAGTCCAGGCCCGCCGCAACGCATTCGGCCAGGAAGACCGAGTTCAGCACCTGCCGCGCTGCGGGGTTCAGTCCGAAGGAGACGTTCGAGACCCCTAGCGTCGTATACACATCGGGGTGACGGCGCTTGAGTTCCCTGATGGCCTCGATGGTCTCGATGCCATCCCGGCGGGTCTCCTCCTGGCCGGTGGCGATCGGGAACGTCAGGCAGTCCACCACGATGTCGGACTCGGACAGCCCCCACCGTCCGGTGAGGTCGCCGATCAGCCGCTCGGCGATGACCAGCTTGTGGTCGCGGGTGCGCGCCTGGCCCTGCTCGTCGATGGTCAGTGCGACCACGGCGGCGCCGTGCTCCTTGACCAGCGGCATGATCCGGCCGTACCGGGAATCGGGGGCGTCGCCGTCCTCGAAGTTCACCGAGTTGACGATGGACCGGCCGCCCAGCTGCTCCAGCCCGGCCTGGATCACCGCCGGCTCCGTGGAGTCGATCATGATCGGAAGGGTGGACGCGGTGGCCAGTCTCGACGCCATCGCCTTCATATCAGCGGCCCCGTCACGGCCGACGTAGTCGACGTTCAGGTCGAGCAGGTGGGCGCCGTCCCTGGTCTGCGCGCGGGCGATCTCCACGCAGTCCTGCCAGTTCTCGGCCAGCATCGCCTCACGAAAGGCCTTGGAGCCGTTGGCGTTCGTCCGTTCCCCCACCATCAGCACGGACGCGTCCTGGGCGAACGGCACCGCCTGGTACAGCGAGGACAGGCTCGGTTCAGGCCGCGGGTGGCGGACCGCCGGGGTGGTGTCCCGGATCGCCTCGACCACCTGTCGCAGGTGCTCCGGGGTGGTGCCGCAGCAGCCGCCCACCAGACCGAGCCCGAACTCCGCGACGAAACCGGACAGCGCCTCGGCCAACTCGGTCGGGGTCAGCGGGTACACCGCACCGTTCGGCCCCAGCTGCGGCAGACCGGCGTTCGGCATCACCGACACCCCGGTGCGGGCATGCCGGGACAGGTACCGCAGGTGTTCGCTCATTTCGGTGGGCCCGGTTGCGCAGTTCAGCCCGATGTAGTCGATGCCCAGCGGTTCCAGCGCGGTGAGCGCCGCGCCGATCTCCGAGCCGAGCAGCATGGTGCCGGTGGTCTCGACGGTGACGTGCACCAGGATCGGGACTCCGATGCCGGTGTCGGCCATCGCGCGCTTGGCGGCCAGCACCGCGGACTTCGTCTGCAGCAGGTCCTGGCAGGTCTCCACCATCACGGCATCGATTCCGCCCTCCAGCATGCCGCTGACCTGCTGGGTATAGGCGTCCCGCAGGGCGACGTAGGGCGCGTGGCCGAGCGTGGGCAGCTTGGTGCCAGGTCCGACCGACCCCAGCACGAACCGCGGCTGCGTCGCGGTGGAGAACTCGTCGGCCTCGGCGCGGGCCAGCGCGGCGCCGGCCAGTGACAGCTCGTGGATCCGGTCGGCGATGTCGTACTCGGCCAGGTTGGCCAGGTTGGCGCCGAAGGTGTTCGTCTCGACCAGGTCGACCCCGACCTCCAGGTACGCCCGGTGCACCGCCCGGACGATGTCCGGCCTGGTGACGTTGAGGATCTCGTTGCAGCCCTCGAGGCCGGCGAAATCGTCCATCGACGGGTCCTGGGCCTGCAGCATCGTGCCCATCGCACCGTCGGCCACGAGAACGCGCGGCGCGAGCGCGGCCAGCAAGGGGTGCACAGGGGTGGTGGTCACCGGTCCAGGGTAGAGGCCACCGCGGCCCGGTCCAGCGAACTGCCGTCTGACGTCGC
The DNA here is from genome assembly GCA_038322925.1 of Mycobacteriales bacterium. Taxonomy (GTDB): domain Bacteria; phylum Actinomycetota; class Actinomycetes; order Mycobacteriales; family Nakamurellaceae; genus Nakamurella. Next base: position 132 of record JBBQGJ010000222.1, on the reverse strand, counting down.
GCATTCGACGCAATCACCGCCCGTTCGCCACACCCTGCGCGCCGGCAGACGCTCCCTTCGTGAGTTCGTGACCAGTGCCTGCAGCTGACTCGTTCACCCGATTGATCGCCATGACCGCCGGCGTCTGCTTCC
>JBBQGJ010000221.1:0-11119 GCA_038322925.1 Mycobacteriales bacterium | reverse complement strand
CCTCGCTCCCAGCAGAAGGGTTGGATCCCACCCCGTGCGGCGCACATTGCTGGTGACGAACGACTTCCCGCCGCGGACCGGCGGCATCCAGTCCTACGTGCAATCGCTGGCAGAGCGCCTGCCGCCCGACGACCTGGTCGTCTACGCGCCGTCGTGGGCCGGCGACGGGGAATTCGATGCCCGGCAGCGGTTCCGGGTCTTTCGGCACCCTGGCTCGCTGATGCTGCCAGGGGAGTCCGTGCGCCGACGGGCCGTCGAGTTGATCCGTGAGCAGCGGATCGAGGCGGTCTGGTACGGCGCGGCAGCTCCGCTGAGCTTGATGACCCCCCGCCTGCGCCCGGAAGGAATCGTGCGCACCGTGGCGTGCACGCACGGGCACGAGGTGGGGTGGTCCATGCTGCCCGGACCGCGACGGGCGCTGAGCCGGATCGGCCGATCCAACGACGTCCTGACCTTCGTCAGCCAGTACGCCCGGCGCAGGATCGCGTCCGCGCTCGGACCGATGGCCGCGTTGGAGTACCTCCCGCCCGGGGTGCGGACCAGCACCTTCCGGCCGGATCCGGTGGCCAGGCGCAGGATGCGGGAGGCCTACGGGCTGCGCGGCTCCCGGGTCCTGCTGTGCGTGTCGCGGTTGGTACCGCGCAAGGGCCAGGACACCCTCATCCGCGCGCTACCAGTGGTGCGCGCGCGGATCCCCGACGTGGTGTTGATGATCGTGGGCGACGGGCCCAACGCACGGCGGTTGCGTTGCATCGCAACACATCTCGGCGTCGGGGACCGGGTGGTGTTCACCGGTGGTGTGCCATGGTCCGATCTGCCGGCGCTGTACGCCGCCGGGGACGTGTTCGCCATGCCCTGTCGCACCCGCGGCTCCGGGTTGGACGTCGAGGGCCTTGGGATCGTCTTCCTCGAAGCGCAGGCCAGTGGGTTGCCGGTGATCGCCGGGCGCTCCGGCGGCGCCCCGGAGACGCTTCGCCCCGACCGCACCGGACTGGTGGTGGATGGGCGCGATGTCAACCAGATCGCCGACGCGGCGGCCGGACTGCTCGCCGACGACGATCGTCGCCGGGATTGGGGGGCGGCGGGGCGCGCCTGGGTGCAGAGCGCGTGGAACTGGGATTCCTCTGCCGCCCGGCTGGCCGAGCTGCTGTCCGGCTGACCCGAAGCCGGAGGCATCGGGCGCCCACGGCGGGAAGGCCGCGCCGGGGGGAGCGAACGGTGACCATGCCAACCCGGTCGTGGCAACAGAGTGTCTGGATGGAGGAGCGCCGCTTATCGAACGGGTGAGTTCGCTCACAGCGCGTCAGCAATTTGAGCGTGGACAACGTTGTCGATACCGTTTCGGGAAGATGACGTGGGTGCCGACAATTGCCCCCATCCGTGTCCTTCTCGTAATCTGATCGAGACCTTGGAACGCACCGCCAGTCGGGCGGTCCGCCGGGTCACCGCCGAATCGATGCCACCGCATCGAACCGGGGAACCAGGTTTCTTGAATGGGGTGAATCCCCCGGGATCGGCGCTGCCCGCGCGTCGCCGGTCATCGAGGGTAGGGCTTGTCCTGGCCCGAATCCGTCAGCTAACCCGGTAGGCGGCAAGGATGAAGGGCGCGCCTGTCCGGTGACGACGCACAATCATGGCTACCCGCTGCGCCGTCGCAGGGGTCGTCATTCCACGGGCTACCAGATCGCGCTGAGCCCCTCCCTTGGCCGTGGCTCCAGAATCGGGGCTACCCGCCGACGGGGCACCGGTATCGCCCGACCCGCCGCGGTGATCCTCGCGGCAGCGACCCTCGCCTTCGCAATCGTCCCCGCCTCGCCCGCAGCCGCGGATGCGGCGGTTTCCACGGTCGCGGCCGCGGCACCCGCCCCGGCAAACCCCGTCCTCCCGGCCGCTCCGGCCTCGGCGGATGCCGCCAAGCAGGCGTGGATCGGCGCAGCCCGCCGGGCGGAGACCTACAACGAGCAGGTGCTGGCGGCTCAATCTGTTGTGGATGCCGCGAAGGCGACCGCCGCAGAGAAGGCGGCGGCGGTGCAGGCCGCTGCGCAGGCGACCGCCGTCGAGCAGCAGAAGGTCGCAGCGGCCGACGCCGTGGTGGCCGCCTACCGGGCCAAGGTGGACGCGTTCGCCAACGCCACCTTCCGTGGCACCCGACTGACCGACCTGTCCGTCCTGCTGACCGCGGAATCGCCCGAGGACTACCTCGACCAGGCGTCATCGCTCAGCCTGATCGCCGACGAACAGCACACCACCCTGACCGACGCGCTGGCCGCCAGAAGGACCGCTGACGATGCGCGGTCGACCGCACAGGCCAGCCTTCACGAGGCTCAGCGGGCGCGGGATCAGGCGGACCAGGCCGAGGCCGCTGCCGAGCAGGCGCGGGCCGACCTGGACACCGGCAAGGCCCAGCTGGACGCCGAGATCGCCGTCTACCAGCTCGCTTATGCCCAACTGTCCACCGCGGACATCACCGCTGCCGCGGCGGACGCAGAGGCTGCCAACCAGGCCGCCGCGGCGCGGGGCCGGCAGGCAGAGCAGGCTGCTCAGCGCAGCCGTTCGGGGCTGGCCGACGATGCTCCGCCGGTCGAGGCCGGTCCGGAGTTCGCCGCATGGTCGGCGCGGCATGCGCCGAGCGTGCAGGCCGGCATCGCCGTCGCGGCCGCCCTGAGCCGGCAGGGTCTGCCCTATGTTTGGGGCGCCGTCGGCCCCGACAGCTTCGACTGCTCGGGTCTGATGTTGTGGGCCTGGCAGCAGGCGGGGATCGAAATCCCGCGGAACAGCGCCGCGCAGGCCGACACTCTGCCGACCATCCCGCTGGACCAGCTGCGGCCCGGCGATCTGGTCACCTTTTACTCACCGGTCAGCCACGTCGGCATCTATGTCGGCAACGGCCTTGTGCTGCACGCCTCGATGCCGGGCGTGCCGATCAAGGTGGTACCGCTGGCCGCCGCAGGGCCGAACCCGAACGGGCACGCGGTCAACCGGTAGGCAGGCCCGGGCCGGTCGACCGCGGCGCGGTGAGCGAGCCGGTTACCGTGACGTCCGTGCGCGTCTCGTTCGTCTCCGACATCCACGGCAACATCGCTGCGCTGCGCGAGGTGGCCCGGCAGGCGGAACAGCTCGTGGTGCTCGGTGACCTCGTCGACTACGTCGACTATTGGGAGCCGTCAGCGGGGATCCTGGGCCGGGTCTTCGGCGAGCAGAAGGTGCGGCAGTTCATCGCGCTCCGGGTCGCCGGGGATTTCCTGCAGTTGCGTGAATTCAATCGCGGGCTGTGGGAATCCACCGACGATCCGGTCGGTGTCCTGACTGACGTGGTGTCCGCCCTGTACCGGGACGTGCTTGCCGCGGTGCCGCCGTCCACGTTGCTGACCCTGGGCAATGTCGACGTCGCCACGGTGTGGAACGAGGTCGCCGGCTCGCAACTCCCGTACCGGGACGCCGAGGTCGTGCAGATCGCTGGCCGCATCATGGGTTTCGTGGCGGGTGGGTCGGCGCGGCCGGGTGCAGTGTTCCACGAGACGGATCACGCTTGGCAACCGCTGGTCCGATCGGCGGTCGACTATCAGGCCGCAGTCGGGGCGCTGGGGCCGGTCGACATCCTGTGCTCGCACGTCCCGCCCGGTCTCGCTGAATTGCGCTACGACGTGGTGCCGGCCAGATTGGAGATGTACGGCCCCGGCCTTCGCGAGGCGATCGACGCGCACTCCCCGGCGCTGGCGGTGTTCGGTCACGTCCATCAGCCGCTGAGCCGGCGCACCCGCCGCGGCCGCACCGAATGCGTGAATGTCGGCCATTTCCAACGGTTTCCGCGGCCGTTCGACGTCTACCTGGACTAGCCGGACAGCTGGGTCAGCACATGTGCGTCGTCGACGCGCAGCACCGACCGCATCCACTGTGGTGGGTGCGCAGCCGACACCCCGCGACCTGGGTAGCCTTCCACCCATGGCTACACCTTCTTCGCAGTCGCTGATCATGGCTGCCGACCCCGCCGCCATCATGGACGTGATCGCCGACTTCGACGCGTATCCGGAATGGACAGGCTCGGTCAAGAGCACCCACATCACCGATCCCGGTGACGGGCACCGTCCGGCGCAGGTCCGTCTGGCGATGGATGCCGGCCTGCTCAAGGACACGTACGAACTGGCCTACGACTGGGCTCCCGATGGCATGTCGGTCTCCTGGACGCTGGTGTCCGGGCAGTTGCAGAAAGCGCAGGAGGGCTCGTACGTGCTGCGCGCCGTCCCGGACGGCACCGAGGTGACCTACACCCTGATGGTCGACCTGGCCGTGCCGATGATCGGGGTGCTGCGCCGCAAGGCGGAGCGGGTCATCCTGGACACCGCGCTGAAGGAATTGCGCAAGCGGGTCGAGGCGGGGTGAGCTCGGGGGTTCGGCCGGGCACCAGGATCGCGCTGCACACCGGCAAGGGCGGGGTCGGAAAGACCACCATCTCCGCCGCGACAGCGGTGGCCTGCGCGGAACGGGGTTCACGCACGCTGCTCGTGTCGACCGATCCAGCCCACTCGGTGGCCGATGTGCTGGCAGTGCCGGTCGGCGCGGATCCGACCCCGGTCGACGACGTCCCCGGGCTTTGGGCAGCCCAGGTCGACACCCGCGGCAGGTTCGAGCAGAGCTGGTCGCAGATTCGCGGCTACCTGGTCGGCGTGCTGGCCGCGCGTGGGATGGCCGAGGTGCAGGCCGAGGAACTGACCGTGCTGCCGGGTGCGGAGGAGATCGTCGCGCTGCTGGAACTGCGCCGCTTGGCCGAGTCCGGCGACTTCGACGTGATCGTCGTCGATTGCGCGCCGACCGGCGAGACGCTGCGCCTGCTCGCCCTGCCGGAAACCATCGGCTTCTACGCCCAGCGGCTGATGGGCGCGCCGCATCGGGTGCTGAGCAGCCTCGCGGCCAGCTTCACCGGGACGCCCGGCTCGGTACCCACTGCCGCGGTCCGGGACGCCTTCGGTGAACTGCTCACCGAGCTGATGGCGGCCCGCACCCTGCTGGCCGATCCCGACGTCACCGGGGTGCGGTTGGTGCTGACCCCGGAGCGGGTGGTGATCGCGGAGGCCCGCCGGCTGTTCACGGCCCTGTCGCTGTACGGGTTCACCGTCGATGCCGCGATCGTCAACCGGGTGTTGCCGCCCAATGCCGGCGGCGAGTTCCTGCGCCGCCAGCGCGAGGCGCAGCGTGAGGCGCTGGTCCAGGTGTCCGAGTCGTTCGAGGGCATGACGATCCGGCACGCCCCGATGATTCCCGGCGAACCTGTTGGCGTGCAGGCGCTTTCTGCGTTCGCCAGGGTCGTCTTCGGGGACGCGGATCCGCTCGCGTCCACCGGTCACTCGATCGGTATCGACGTCGAGGGCGCCGACGGGCAGTACGTGCTCGCGCTCCCGCTGCCGCTCGTGCAGCGGGGTGATCTGACGCTGTCCCGTTCGGGTGACGATCTGGTGGTGACGGTCGGCGACGTTCGCCGCCGGATCTCGCTGCCGTCCGTGCTACGGCGCTGCACAGTCAGCGGAGCCCGGTTCGACCACGGCAGGTTGCTGATCGAGTTCGACGCCGATCCGGGCCAGTGGCCGCAGAGCCTGCGCGAATCGGTGTTGTCCGAGGTGACCGAACAGATGCTGGGTACCGCATGACACCCTCCGGCGGCGGCCCGACCGAGGGGAGCGGGCCGACCGACGCCAACTCGACCGACTCCGACCACAACCGCACGGCCGGCAGCGACGGCCCGACGGATTCCTCGGCCGGCACGCCGAACCGGTCCGGCCCACCGTCCATCGGTCCGCTGGCAGTGGAGGCGGCGCTGCTGCTGGACGTGATGGCCGATCGGTTGACCTCGATGCGCCCAGCAGCGGAATCCAGCTCGGGCCAGGCCGGCGAGTCCCCGCCCGACATGACGACGGCCCCACCTTCAGCTCCGCCCCCAGCTCCACCGTCAGCCTCACCAACGGCTCCACCGACGACCCAGGCCCGATCGGAGCCAAGCCTCGGTCCCGACGGCCGGTGCCCGGAATGCGGCTCGATCCCGGGCGCCTCCTGCACCGCATGCCCGCTGTGCCGGTTCCTGGCCGTGCTGCGGGGTGAACGCCCGGAGGCGACGGCCAAGCTGGTCGACGGCGCATTGTTGATCGTGCGGACGCTCCGCTCGCTGCTGCCGGAGGCCGAGCCTGCGGCAGCGACGAGCGGCGGCAGTGCCGGCGGCTCCGGGGAACGCCGCCAGGCCGGAACCCCCGGGTCCGCGCCGCGCCGCCCCGGCGGCCTCGAGCACATCGACATCCGATGATCCCGACCATCGGGATCGACATCGGCGGCACCTCCGTGCGCGCCGCCGTCATCGGCTCCTCGGGGAACATTCTCGCCTCGCTCCGCGACCTCACCCCGCACACCGAACGCGAGACAGAGGACCTGCTGGTCAACCTGATCTCGAAACTTGCTGCCACCCAACTCGTTTCAGCGGTTGGGCTGGCAGTGGCCGGTTTCGTCAGCCGGGATCGGCAGCGCATCATGTTCTCCCCGCACCTGGCGTGGCGGGATGCCGACGTGCCCGCCCGGATCTCCGCGCGGGTCAACCTGCCGGTCACCATGGATCACGACGTGAACTCCGCCGCCTGGGCCGAGTACCGCCGTGGCGCGGCCGCGGACGCGCCGATCGCGTTGCTGATCGCGCTGGGCACCGGGATCGGCGCGGGGTTGATCATCGACGGCCGGATCTACCGCGGTGCGCACGGGGTGGCTCCGGAATTGGGCCACCTGACGGTGGTGCCCGATGGGCGGGACTGCCCGTGCGGCAAGTACGGCTGCTGGGAGCGGTACTGCTCGGGCACGGCACTTGCCGAGACCACCAGGCACCTGATGACCCGCGGCGACGCGCCGATCCTCATGCGGTTGTGCGAAGGCGACCCGGACGCCATCACCGGCACCATGGTCGCGGTGGCCGCCACCGAGGGCGACCCCACCGCGCTGGCCGCGATGGACGACATCGGCCGGTGGCTGGCCGCCGGGCTGGCGCTGGTCACCGACGTGCTCGACCCCGAGGTCATCGTGGTCGGCGGCGGCGTCGCCAGCGCCGCGGGGATGTTCCTTCCGCTGGCGGTGTCGGAGTTCGCCAAGATGATCACCGGCGCCGGGCATCGGCCGGTGCCCAGGGTCGAACTCGCCAGGTTCGGCGACCGGGCCGGCATCATCGGCGCGGCGCTGATGGCCGCCGAACGCTGATCCAATCTCGCTCGGATCGCTCGGATCGCTCGGATCGCTCGGATCCGGTCAGATCGCCTCAGAAGCTGCACCTGCTCAGACCACCGCGCCGTCGTCCTCCCCATCGCCGTCTCCGTTGCCGTGCTGCCGCCGCATCCCGGCGACCAGCAGTCCGGCCCCGCTGACGAGCAGCGCCAGCGCCAGGATCAGCACCAGATCGGGTCCGACGGAGAGCAGGCCAGGCCTGGCGACCAGCAGGATCCCGGCGGCCATCAACAGCACCGCGCCGATGGTGCGGCCCTTCGGCCGCGGCAGCGGGGGTGGTGCCGGCGGTGTGTAATGCGCATCGTCGGCGGCCAGTTCGGCCTCGCGCGCGGCCTTCTGGGCCTCGTACGCCTCAACCTCCATGGCCCTCTCCAGCCGGCGGAGCTCGCGGCGGCGGGCGCGTTCGTCGGCCGAATCGCGGCCGGTCGGGTGCTGCGGGTAGGCCGCCGGCGGCCGGCGGCCGGGTCCGGCGGCCGGGTTCCCGTCCGGAGCACCCGGACCGGAACTGTCATCGGCGGCCCACCGCATGTGCGGCGCGATCCCGGACACGATGGCTGCGAACGCCGCGTCCACATCGGTGTCCGAGGGTTCACCCGGCACCGGGTCGGCGCCGATCTCCGGATCCGCCGCCCGGTCTGCCGGTGGTTCGTCGGCGGCTCCGCGGACCGGTTCGTCATCAGCTCCCGGGGTCACGGTCACGGCAACCCCGCGGTGACCTTCTCGATGAACTCCACCGACGAGGTGAAGATCTCCTCGGCGTCGTTGTCCATCGTCGCGACGTGGTAACTGTTCTCCAGCCAGATCTCGGTGACGTCGGTCGAGGAGATGCCGTCGAGCACCATCTGCGAGTTGACGGGTTCCACGACGTGGTCGACCCGGGAGTGCAGTAGCAGGACCGGCACGGTGACCTTGGCGAGATCACGACGGACGACGGGCCATGCACGCGACAGCGAGTACATCGCCTTGACCGGGACGACCTTGTAGCCAGGCTCGGTCACGCCAGGTTTGGCGATATCTCCGACGATGCCAGGGTAGGCCGGGACCGCGAAGCGCAGCAGCGGCAACAAGTACTTGGCGTCTTTGCGCAGGGTCATCACGGACGGGTTCACCAGTACCAGGCCGGCCATCGCGTCGGGATACAGCTCGCCCATCCGTAGTGCGAGCGTCCCGCCCATGGACAATCCCGCGACAACCACCGCCCGGCACCGCGATGCCAGTTCCTGCAGGGAGCCACTGACAGCGCCGAGCCAGTCGTCGAAGGTGGTCCGGTTCGCGTCCTGCCAACGGGTGCCGTGCCCGGGTAGCAAAGGGAGCCGGACGCTGTAGCCCTCGGCGACCAAATGGTCGGCCCACGGCCGCAACGAACCGGGGTTGCCAGGGAATCCGTGACACAGCAGCACGCCCACGTCGCCGCCGTCGTGGCTGAACGCCCGCTGCGAGTCATCTGCGATCGCGTCGGTCGCATCGGTCATCTGCACTCCTGAAAACTCCGGCCCCTTCCTCCATGGTCGCACGGCCCGCGACCGGACCCGCCGAACCGCCGGGAAGGCGGGCGGAGGTTTGCGCCGCAGCGTACGGTTGTCGCAGTCGTCATCCGCGAGCTAAGGGGCTTTCCCGCGTGCTCTACAACCTGGTCAAGTACGTCCTCCTCGGGCCGATCCTCCGATTGTTCTTTCCCTGCAAGGTGATCGGCGCCGAGTACATCCCGGAAGATGGCGGCGCCATCCTGGCCGGTAATCACGTGTCGGTGGCCGACTCGTTCTTCACCCCGCTGCACATCAAGCGGCGGGTCACCTATCTGGCCAAGAGCGAGTACTTCACCGAGAAGGGCTTCAAGGGCCGGTTCAAGCACATGTTCTTCGCCGGGGTCGGCCAGGTGCCGATCGACCGCAGCGGCGCCTCCGCGGCGCACGACGCACTGATGACCGGCGTGCGGATCCTCAAGGAGGGCAAGCTGCTTGGCATCTACCCGGAGGGCACCCGCTCGCCCGACGGCCGGCTGTACAAGGGCAAGACCGGGGTCGCCCGGATGGCCCTCGAGGCCGGCGTGCCCGTCGTCCCGCTGGTGATGCTGGGCACCGAGAAGGTCAACCCGATCGGCTCGAAGATCTGGCGCCCGCACCGCATCACCATGGTCGTCGGGCGGCCGCTGGACTTCTCCCGGTACGAGGGGTTGGCCGGCGACAGGTTCGTGGAACGATCGATGACCGACGAGATCATGTACCGGCTGATGGAGATGTCCGGCCAGGAGTACGTCGACGTCTACGCCACCAAGGTGAAGGCCGATCTGGAGGCCGCCAAGGCGGGAGCCTCCGGGACCGATACCGAGGCGGGAGCCGGCGCGGCCCCTCAGGGACGCGGACCCGGAACGGTGACCAGGCTGCCCGGCACCAAGGCCGGCTGATTCCGCCTTGGTCCGACCCACACCGAGCGGCCCGGTCGCGCGGTACTTCTACGACTGCGAGTTCATCGAGGACGGCCACACGATCGAGCTCATCTCGATCGGCGTCATCGCCCAAGACGGCCGCGAGTTCTACGCGGTGTCCACCGAGTTCGACTCCGGCCGCGCCACCCCGTGGGTCCGCCGCCATGTGCTGAACAAGCTGCCGCCGCCGGCCGACCCGGCATGGCTGTCCCGGTCGGCCATCCGCGACGCGCTGTACGCGTTCCTGTCCGCGCCGAAGCTGCCGGTCGAGTTGTGGGCCTGGTACGCCGCCTACGACCACGTCGTGCTGGCCCAGCTCTGGGGCTCGATGCCCGAGCTCCCCCGTGACGTCCCGCGGCTGACCAGGGAGATCCGCCAGCACTGGGAGGCGGCCGGTTCGCCGCCGATTCCCGGCCCGGGCACCGATCGGCACGACGCGCTGGCCGACGCGCGGCTGGCCTACACGCGCTGGCAGGTCGCCCAGGACGTGCTGCACGCAAGAAACCCGGGTTGGGGCTGACGCCCGACCGGCGCGGGTCCCATACCGGCGGCGCAGGACCTTCGACTCTGCTGGTCGGACGATGGTGCGCGTCTACTGGCCCGTGTCGGCGAGCGCCGATTAGTCCGCTCGTGCGGCGGAGGTGGTCCGGCGCCCCTGTTTTCAGGGAGGCCGTTGTCATGACCACTCAGGAAGGCCGCGCCGGTGGGGCCGGCAAGCTGTCATCGGCCACCGGAGATTCGGACCGTCGCGACGATCAGCCTGGGACGGTGAGGCCGCCCCTGGTCATGTGGGATCCGCGGATGCTCGGCTACGACCTTGGCGGGCATCATTGCCTGGATCCCTTGAGGTGGGAGTTGACCTGGCTGTTGGCGCGGAGCCTGGGCGTCATCGACGGTTTCGAGGTTTCAGTCCCGGAACCTGCCGACGCCCAGACCCTGGGTCTGGTGCACACCGCGGGTTACATCGATGCCGTGCGCCGCGCCTCGCGACCGGGGTTTGCATTCTCGGTCGGCCACGGGCTCGGAACCGCGGACAATCCGATCTTTCCCGGCATGCATGATGCCTCGGCGCTGATTGCCGGGGCATCGGCCGGAGCGGCGCGGGCGATCGCCCACCGGGAGGTAGACCGAGCGGTCAACTTCTGTGGCGGCCTGCACCATGCGATGGCCGACTGGGCCTCCGGGTTCTGTGTGTACAACGACGCGGCGCTGGGCATCGCGGTGTTGCTGGAGGAGGGCGTTCGCAGGGTGGCGTACGTGGACGTCGACGCGCATCACGGCGACGGCGTGCAGGCCGCGTTCTACGACGATCCCCGAGTGTTGACCGTGTCCATCCACGAGTCGGGCCAAACGCTGTTCCCTGGCAGCGGTTGGCCGTGGGAGTGTGGGCATGGCGAAGCGTGGGGCACATCGGTCAACCTCGCGCTGCCGGCCGGAACGTCTGACGCA
>JBBQGJ010000220.1:0-11163 GCA_038322925.1 Mycobacteriales bacterium | reverse complement strand
AGGGGGGGGGGGGGGGGGGGGGGCGGCGCGGGGCACCAGCCCCCGCCCGGCGGCGGCCCCCCGCGCCCCCGCCCCCCGCCCCCCCCCCCCCCCCCCCCCGCCCGGCGCCCCCCCCCCCCCCCCCCCCCCCCCCCCACGCCTGGTTACCCTTGCGCGAAACCCGTCTCGCGCTGAGGAGTTTTCCCGATGCCGCATCCCCCGCTGCCCCCGCACCTGCTGGAGCTGCTCCGCGGACCCAATCCCTGCGTGATCGCGACGCTGCGGCCCGACGGTCAGCCGGTGACGGTCGCGACCTGGTACCTGCTGGAGGACGACGGTCGGATTCTGGTGAACATGGACGCCGGCAGGCGTCGGCTGGAGTACATCCGGCAGGATCCCCGGGTCAGCCTCACCGTGCTGGACGGCCACGACTGGAGCACCCACGTGAGCATGCAGGGCCGCCTCGTCGACCTTACCGACGACAACGATCTGGCGGACATCGACCGGATCGCGATCCACTACACCGGCAATCCCTACGCCAACCGGTCGCGCGGCAGAGTCAGCGGGTGGATCGAGATCGCGTTCTGGCACGCCTGGGGACCCGGCGCGAAACCCACGTCCTGACGCCGCCACACATCTCGGCGGGCAACCCGCGTCAGACCTCGAAACCCAGCCGCCGCGCGGACCTGGCCTTCTGCCGGCTGGTCCGCAGCCGGCGCAGCCGCCGGACCAGCAACGGGTCCTCGGCCAACGCGGCCGGGTTGTCGATGACCTCGTTCAGCACCTGGTAGTACCGGGTCGGGGAAAGATCGAACATCTCCTTGATCGCCTGCTCCTTGGCGCCGGCGTATTGCCACCACTGCCGTTCGAACGCCAGGATCTCCCGATCCCGGCGGGAGAGCCCCTCGGCCGCCGCCGCGTCCGCGCGCGCGTTCTCGCCGGAGGCCGGTGACGCAGCCGTGTTGTCCATCAATGGTCCTCCCCAGGGGCGATCGGGACGCGAGCACGCCGAACCACCGCATGCCGAATCACCAGGCGCCGAATCACACCGTTGTCATTTCAGGTTCGGCTCCATCAGAGCACGCGACGGTGCGCAGGTCCAGCGCATCGGGCGGTGTCGCCCCGCGGATCGCCGAGCCCCTCGGCGCGGACGCCTCGAGACCACGGGTTGGCCGGTCGACAGCAGCCCGGTCGACAGCAGCCCGGTCGACAGCAGCTCAGCGGTCTCGCCGTGCGCGGCCGCACCGCTGCGCCAGTACGCCTCAGCGGCGGTAGCGTTTGCCGAGCCGTTACCGCGAGCCGTCACCGTGAGCCGGCGTCGCAGGCCGTGCGCAGCCGAGTTCGGTCGGCGTGTGCGGCCCGGCCCGTAGCAGGAGGTTCCAATGGCGATCGCCGATCGGCCCCACGACCCCGACACCTCTGGCTCTGCCAGTGACGACATCGACACCTCTGGCAACGACACCTCTGACAACGACACCTCTGACAACGACAATGTCGGTCTGCCCACCTTCAGCTCGCGGGACTGGGTCGCCACGGCAGCACAGCTGGCGCAGCGCCGTCCGGATGTCGCCGTCGTGGGCGCGCCGTTCGACATCAACACGACCTACCGGGCGGGCGCCCGCTTCGGACCGAGGGCCGTCCGGTCCTCGGCCTACGACCCTGGCACCTACCACCTCGATCTCGGTCTGGACATCTTTCAGTGGCTGGATGTCGTCGACGCCGGCGATGCGTACTGCCCGCACGGCCAGTCCGCACGTTCCCATCGCAACATCGAGGCCAAGGTCACCGATGTGCTGAAGGCGGACGCCTTCCCGGTGGTCGTAGGGGGCGACCACTCGATCACCTACCCCTCCGCGACGGCCACTGCCTGCAAGTACGGCTGGGGCAAGGTGGGGCTGCTGCATTTCGACGCGCACGCCGACGCCGCCGACAGCATCGAGGGAAACCTGCACTCGCACGGCACTCCCATGCGCCGGCTGATCGAATCGGGGGCCATCCGCGGCCGCAATTTCGTGCAGGTCGGCCTGCGGGGATACTGGCCGCCCCCAGCAGTTTTCGACTGGATGCGCGAGCAGGAGATGACCTGGCACCTGATGCACGATGTCTGGGACCGCGGAATGCGACCCGTCATCGCCGACGCGATCGCCAGGGCCGGGGACGGTTGCGATTGGCTCTATCTGTCCGTCGACATCGACGTGCTGGACCCGGGTTTCGCTCCGGGCACCGGCACACCGGAACCGGGGGGGATGAACCCGGCCGACCTGCTGCGGGCGGTCAGGTCCATCGCCCTGGAAACCCCTCTGGTGGCAATGGACGTCGTGGAAGTCTCGCCGCCCTACGACCTCTCTGACAACACGGTGAACAACGCCCATCGGATCGTGCTCGAGACACTCGGCGCGCTGGCCGCCAAGAAGCGCGAGCGGGCCGGCGGCGAGGTCACCAGACCGGGCACCCGGCCGGACCCAACGACCCTGCGGTACCCGGTGAATCCGGGAACCTGGTCCCGCCCCGACGGATCCGGCAACACCTACACCGACGCCGACCACCATCTGCACGGCGAACGGCATGACCACACCTGACGGTCCACTCGGGACGTCAGGGCAACGTCAGGGCCGCGTCGGCGCGGTGGTCGCTGCCTGCCCGACTGCGGAGCCTGCCGCCGACACCGACTGATCGGCACTGGTCGGCGCATTGCCGCTCGTTGGGCCGGCTGAGGACGGAGCGGTGGTCGGAGCCGTGCTCTGCTGGGCCGGCTGGGACGACACCGTCGGACTCTGCGTGACCGTCTGCGTGACAGTCGTCGACGGCGCCCGCGAGGTTGCCGGTGACGTGACGGTCACCCTGGTCGGGTCGGTGGACGTGCCGGACGAGCCGTTGCCACCGAGCACCGAGAGGCCGGAGTCGCCGCCGGACAGCGGCGCGCCCTTGACGGTCTCCACCAACGTCACGGTGGCCAGCGCGCCGGCGAAGATCACCCCGGCGGCGGCCACCCCGGCCAGCGCCGCGGTCAGCGTGCGTCCCTTGCCGCGGGCGCGAGGTGGGCGCACGGCCGGCGGGATCACCGCCGGCATCAGCACCGTGAGGTCGTCATCCGGCGACGCGGCCCGTGCCGGACGCGTGGCAGCATGCTCGCCACCGGACACGGAAGCGGTCGCCGCAGTCGTCTCGTCGCGCGGGCGCACGAGCTGCAGCGCCCTCTTCATCTGCCGCCTGGTGACGAGCAGTGAGTGGCTGTAGATCGCCGCCCCGACGCCGGAAACGATCGACGCCAACGCAGCACCGACCAGCGTGCCGGCGACTCCCAACCGGGAGCCGATCAGCGCGGCGGTGACCGCGGCCGCGGTACTGGCCACGATCTGGGTGAGCGAGAGACCGAACTTCCCATCCTCGTCGTCGCTGTCGGCGGTCCCGCCGAGAGCGGCGGTCGGTGCGGCCGAGGCGGCCTGCACAGTGGCAGCCGTCGCGACAGGGATGATTTCGGTCGGCAGGTCAGGCGATGGAAAACGGCGTGGGGTGGGTGATCGGTCGGGCAGTGTCCTACGGTCGCGCGCAGTCATGGTGACGTATCTCGTGTTCTGTATCGGCTGTCGGTCGCGGGCCCGTGTGGTCGGTCGGTTCGGACCGCCGGATCCGGGCCCCCACAGTAAGGATGCTCTCGCACGCTCCATGGTTCGGAAACGGTGCGGGACCTCACACCGCCGCTGTTCAACTCCAACAGACCCGCAACCCCTTGCCGCGGGCCAACAATGCCCGGTACGCGCAGGTCAGCCCACCCGCGGGTGGATCCCTGCGTAACCCGTCACCGACTCGAATCCCTTGGCCAGTCCGAGCAATTCCCGCTCCCCGCGGTGCCGCCCGACGAACTGCACACCGATCGGCGTCCCGCCCGCGGTGAACCCGGCGGGCATGGAGATCGCCGGGTGACCGGTGACCGTCACATGGCAGGCCGCCCGCATCCAGCCGAGGTAGTCGGCCTGCGGCACACCCGCGACCACTACCGGATACTGCACGCCGGCGTCGAACGCCCGCACCGGGGACACCGGCAGCAGCAACCCGTCGAAGCGTTCCAGGAACTCCCGCATCCGGTGGAACAGCACCGTCCGCTGCACCGCAGCGCGGCCGACCTGCGGCCCGGTCAACTCCCTGCCCTGCAACATGTTCGCGTACAGGCTGGGCCGGATGGTGGACGCGTGCTGGTCCAGAAAAGCGCCGAGAGTGGCCTCGAACTGCCACGCCCGCAGCGTCCGGAAGCACTCGTCGGCACCGCTGAAATCCGGGCAGGCCTGCTCGACGACCGCCCCGGCCCCTTCACACAGGAGCGCCGCGGATCGCACCATTCCGGCGATCTCGTCCTCGATCTCGATCGCGCCGCCGAGGTCCGGCGAGAAGGCGATCCGCCGTCCTGCCAATCCGCCGTCCGGCACGTCCGCGAAGGTCGAACCGGGTTCCTCCAGGGACAGCGGCGAGCGGCGGTCGGGGCCGGCCATCACCGACAGCAGCAGCGCCACGTCGTCAACGGTCCGCGCCATGGGTCCCTGGACCGACAGCCCCATCAAGCCGTCGGCCGCTGGGTACGCCGGCACCCGCCCGGCTGACGGCCGCAGCCCCACCACGTTGCAGTACCCGGCCGGCAACCGGAGCGAGCCGCCCATGTCGTTACCGTCGGCCAGCGGGTGCATCCCGGTGGCCAGCGCCGCCGCGGCGCCGCCGGAGGATCCGCCGGCCGTCACCGACAGGTCGTACGGGTTCCGGGTGATGCCGAAGACCTCGTTGAAGGTGTGCCCGCCGGCCGCGAACTCGGGAAGGTTGGTCTTGCCCACGGTGATCACTCCGGCGGCCCGCATTCGCTCGATCACCAGGTCGTCGGTGTCCGGCACGAGATCTGCGTGCGCCAGCGACCCGAAGGTGGTGCGGATCCCCTCAGTGAGGTGGTTGTCCTTGTGCGCCACCGGAAGCCCGTGCAACGGGCCGGCAAACTCGCCGCGCGCGGCGGCGTCGTCCTGCCGGGCCGCCTGGTCGAGGGCGCGCTCCGCGGTGAGCGTGACGATCGCGTTCACCGCCGGGTTCACCGCCGCGATCCGCTCCAGGTGCGCGGTGACGACCTCGCGGGCGCTCACCTGCTTGTCCCGCAGCATCCGGGACAGCGCGGTGGCCGAGCGGTAGTACAGCTCCTGGGTCATCAGCCACCTTCCGCTCGGGGTGAGCGCCGACCGCGGTCCAGTGCAAACGCCACCTGCGCGTCACCCATCCTGCTGGATGAGCAACGCGCAGGCGCGGAATGCGGTCCGGCGGCTCAGGTCGACGCGGGCTCCGGATCAAGGCTGGGCTCGACCACCCGATCCGGCGCGACCGGCCGGTTCCGGACGAACAGCACCGCGACCGCGGCCAGCACGATGACCACCAGGGGCACCACCATCGTCGGGCGCATCGCGTCGGTGAACGCGGTGGCGAACGCCTGCTGCGCGGCCGCGTGGATCTGCTCGGCGACCGGGCCGGGCACCGAGTCCGGCACCGCGGCGGCCGCCTGACCTGCACCGACCTCGAGGCCGCCCGAACCCGCGGTCGACATCCCGGCCAGGAACGGCTCCCTGGCCCCGGCAGGCAACCCGGCCGCGGCAGCCTCGGCCTGCATCCGCATGGCGTCGGTCAGCCTGTTCGCCAGCAGCGCGCCGAGCACGGCGGTGGCCAGTACCGCGCCGAATTCCTGCAGGGTGTCCAGCACACCGGCGCCCACCCCCGCCCTGGCCGGCGGCATGTCCCTGGTGGCCAGCCCGAACACCGGCGTCCAGACGCAGCCGAGGCCGATGCCTGCGGCGACCAACCCGGGCACGAACGCCCACTGACCGGAGTCCGGCTCGGCCACCGCGATGACGTAGACCATGCCGGCGGCGAACAGCAGCAGCCCGCCGAACAGCACCCACTTCATGCTGATCTTGCCGGACCCGCTCAGCCCACCGACGATGCCGGAGGTGAACATCATGGCGACGGACTGCGTGCCCATCAGTGCCCATCACCAGGCCGGCGGCGACCGCGGACAGACCCAGCACCGACTGGTAGTAGATCGTCATCGGCAGGAAGATCCCGACCATCGCGAACCCCATCGCCAGCAGCACCAGGGTCATGATCGTGAAGGACCGATCGGCGAAGACCGCGAACGGCAGCAGCGGCTCGCCCTGCTGAGTGCGCGCCTGGCGCCACAGGAACAGGCCGAGGAACACCACGCCCACCGCAATGATCATTCCGATGGTGACGAAACCGACCACCGTCCCCCAGTCGTAGCGCTGGCCCTCGATCAGGCCGAAGACGACACCCAGCAGTCCGACGGTCAGCAATGCCACCCCGAGCAGGTCGAGCTTGTGACGGACCCCGGGCCGCACGTCGGGCATGAACGCGAAGGCCAGCGCGATCGCGACGATGCCGATCGGCACATTCAGGAAGAAGATCCACCGCCAGCCGAAGTTGGTCACCAGGAAACCGCCCAACGTGGGCCCGAGCAGCACGCCGAGGCCGGACATGATGCCGATCGCCGCGAACGCGGGTCCGCGCTTCTCCGACGGCAGGATCGAGGTGATGATCGCCAGCCCCTGCGGCGCCAGCAGCGCGGCGCCAAGGCCCTGCAGGGCGCGGAAGGCGATCAGCTGCCCAGGCGTCTGGCACAGCCCGGAGGCCAGGCTGGCCGCGGTGAAGATGGTCAGGCCGACGAGGAAAAGCCTTCGTGGGCCATGGATGTCGCCGAGCCGGCCGGCAGTGATCAACAGCACCGTGTACACCAGCGAGTACGCCGATCCGACCCACAGCACGGTTTCCAGGGTGGCGTCCAGATCGGTGACCAGGTCGGGGATGGCGATGTTGACGATGGTGATGTCCAGCAGGGTCATGAACAGGCCCAGGCAGAACACCGCGATGACAAGGGTGGGCCGGACCGGGCGGTGGCCGTGGACGGCGACCCCGGTGGCGGTGACGTTCTGTGGCACGCTCGGCGAGCCGGTGCTGGTCCCGGGTGTGACGCCCGCTGTGGTGCTCACTGCGCGGGCGGGCT
This sequence comes from Mycobacteriales bacterium, assembly GCA_038322925.1. Taxonomy (GTDB): domain Bacteria; phylum Actinomycetota; class Actinomycetes; order Mycobacteriales; family Nakamurellaceae; genus Nakamurella. The sequence goes on along the minus strand of JBBQGJ010000220.1, from coordinate 4,145 downwards.
GTACGGATTCAGGCATGGGAAACTCTCCTGGCACGGTGGTTTCGGTGGATGGTCGCGCCGGCATCCCTGCCCTGAAGGGCGGGGCCGGTCATCTCCGCAATTGCGGTGCGGCGCTCGGCTTCGCGCCGGCGCCGGGTCGGGGGTGTGTTCGCAGCACGCTCCCGGCCCTACTTATTTGCTGCTCGGTCCGGTTACGGGTCCGGTGCACGTGCGTCGGTCCGCGGGATGCCGGGGAACGATCCCAACTGGTGTTCCATCCCCTGCGCCCAGGCCCGGATCTGCTCGGCGTCCCAGGTCAGCGCGCCGGAATCGATGTCGTCCAGCAGGTGGCGCACCCAGGCCAACTCGGCCTCGACCATCGCCAGCTTGTACTCGTCCTCGAGGGCGAAAAGCCTTGGCAGTTTGAATCTCTCGGCCAGGTCGGCGGCCTCGGAGCGGAGCGCGGCGAGTTGCTTGCCCAGGGCCAGCGCCCGGACGTTGAGGTTGGCGCGCACCTCGCCCGTCGAGAGCATGGGCAGGAAGGACAGGGCCGCCGGAAACTCCGGAAACTCGCGGCGGACGTAGCGCAACATGTCGGTCAACCAGGAGGCCGCGGTCTCCCGACCCTCCTCGGTCAGCCGGTACACGGTCCGTTCCGGGCGGCGGCCCTCCCGCTCGACCTCGGAGGGTTCGACCAGGCCGGCCTTGACCAGCCGTTCGACCGCCGGGTAGAGCGAGCCACGCTGCACCCGGACCACCTGGTCCTTGCCGCGCCACTGCATGATCCGCTGCATCTCGTACGGATGCATCGGCGCCTCGGCGAGCAGCACCAACACCATCAGGGTCAGCGGTGTCGGCTTCAGTGTGGATGACCTGGGGGCGGCCGGCCGCGAGGCCGGCGCGCGCCGCCTGGTGGGCGGGCTGTCCGACCCCACCGGGTCCTCCTGATTAGTCATGCCATGACTATCCACCACTACCCGGGTGACGTCAACCCCTATATTTCTGACGTCATTGTGGTGTCACACCAGTCCGAGCATCAGCACGACTCAGCCGTGCCGCACCACATCCGCCAGCGCCGCCGCCCGCTGGCTGGTGAACACGTCCTCCAGCGGAAGTAGCCGCCCGTCCGGCCCGGCCAGCGGCACCCGCCAGTTCGGGTACTCGTCGATGGTGCCCGGCTGGTTCTGCGTCCGCCGGTCGCCGACCAGGTCCGACAGCGCGACGCAGATCAGCTTCGACGGCGTCCAGGTCAGGTACCGGTGCAGGGCCAGCACGGTGGCCTGCACGTCGGCATCGACAGCATCGACAGCATCGGGGTCCAGCGCGGCGTCCGCGGCCGCGGCCACCACCGGCGCCAGCGCACCACGCCGCCGCAGTTCCTCCAACCAGGCCGCCCGCTCGGCCTCGTCGGCGGCGAGTTCCTCGTCCAGCGCCCGGGTGAGCAGGCCGAGGGTGTCCCGGAGCCGCACGTGATCGCCGGCCAGGTAGCCGGCGGTCGGCGGCAGATCGTGGGTGGTCACCGACGCCAGGCAGTACTCCCGCCACCACTCCGGCCGCAAGGGCGCACCCGAGCCGTGGAACTCGAACTCGAACCACAGGATCGAGGTGCCCAGGATGCCCCGTTCCCGCAGGTAGTCACGGACCCAGGGTTCGACGGTGCCAAGATCCTCACCGACGACCACGGCCCGCGCCCGGACCGCCTCCAACGCCAGGATGCCGACCAGCGCCTCGTGGTCGTAGCGGATGTAGGTGCCCTGCGTCGGGCCGTTCCCGGCCGGGATCCACCACAGCCGGAACAGCCCGATGATGTGGTCGACCCGCACCCCGCCGGCCGAGCGCAGCACGGTCGAGACCATGTCACGGAACGGGGCGTACGCCAGGTCCGCCAGCCGGTCGGGCCGCCACGGCGGCTGACTCCAGTCCTGCCCGTTCTGATTGAACGCGTCCGGCGGGGCCCCCACCCTGATGCCGCGGGCGAAGACGTCCTGCAGCGCCCACGAGTCGGAGCCGGAGGGATGCACGCCAACAGCGAGGTCGTGCATCACGCCCAACGACATGCCCGCCCTGAGCGCCGACGCCTGCGCACCGGCGAGCTGCTCGTCCAGCACCCATTGCAGCCAGCGGTGGAAATCCACCGCATCGGGATTCGCGGCGACGAATTCGGCCACCGCCGACGACGTCGGATGACGCAGTTCCTCCGGCCAGTCATGCCAGTCCGTGCCGTGTTCCTCGGCCAGCGCGCACCACGTTGCGTAGTCCTCGAGCCCCTGACCTTCCCGTTCCCGGTAGGCGCGGTAGGCGATCTCCCGGCCGGCGGACCGCGGCACCACGTACACAAGTCGCAGAGCCGCCCGCTTGGCCGCCCAGGCGGCGTCCCGGTCGATCCAGTCCAGCGTGTCCAGGTCCTGGTGGATCTTCTTCCGCAACCCGTCCACGGTGCGGCGAGCGGCGCCGTCGAGGTCGGCGTACTCCCCGATCCGCTCGACCCGCAGGTACAGCGGGTTCTGGAACCGGCGGGTCGTCGGCAGATAGGGCGAGGGCTCCATCGGCGCCACCGGTTCGGCGGCGTGCAACGGGTTGACCAGCACGAATCCCGCTCCGTGTTCGGCGCCGGCCCACACGGCGAGGTCGGCGAGATCGGCGATGTCGCCGACCCCCCAGGACTGCGCCGACCGGACGCTGTACACCTGGGTGGCCACGCCCCACGCGCGCCGGCCGGCCATCCGGTCGGGAAATCCGACCGACGACGGGGTGACGATCAGCGCCGCCGATGCCTCCTCGCCGGCGGACCAGGCACGCAGCGTGTGGTAGCCCAGCGGGAGGTCGCCGGGGATCTGGAACGTCGCCTGACCCGTCAGCCGACCGTCCAGCTCTCTCGGTGCCGACCAGTTCTCCAGCTGACGCAGGCTGGACCGAACGCCGCCACCCTCCAGGTCGATCCACACCGAGACCGGCTCGCCGTGCCGGACGGTCACATCGACCGACGGTGCCCAACCGTGCCGGATCACCAGGGTGGTCGGCAGCATCCGCCGCCAGGCGGCGTCATGGTGATCGGCCAGCGCCCGCTGAGCGGCCCCCGGCGTGGAGGCGTCCACCTCGAGCGCGGCGAGCACCTTGATGATCGTGTCGGCGGCCACTTCGACGTGCAGGCCCTGCCAGTCCCAGAACTCGATGGCGATCCCGTACACCTCGGCCAGTTCGCGCAGCGCTGGATCCAGGTCCGTCAAGGTCCGTCCTCGCATTCGCTCGGTGCCGGCCGACAGACGACCGTGGCACTCGGCTCACAGGCTAAGGGGTGCGGTGTCAGACGGAGCACGCCTGCCCGACGAAAGCCACGTCACAACCACCTCGGGGCCACCCACCCACCCGGCCCGGCGTCTACCCCTCGTGCCCGTGACGATCACGGCCGTTCGCCAGCAACCACGACACCCTGCACCAGCGCCGACGAAGGAGGCAGACCGACCATGGCCACCACCATCGAACGACTGATCAACGCCGGCCTGCTCCGGTTCCGGCTGCGCAGTCGGGCCGCGCTCGCGCGCGCCGTCCGGCTGACCGGCGCGGCCGTTGCCGCGTTCATGGTGGCGCAGGTGCTCTTTCCGCAGACGCTGCCCATCCTCGCGCCGCTGACCGCCCTGCTGGTCGTGGAGGTCACCCTCAAGGACATCGTCACCAGCGGCGTGCAGCGGGTGGCCAGTGTCACCGCCGGGGTGCTGCTGGCCGTGGCCTTCTCCGCAGTGGTCGGGCTGTCCTGGTGGAGCCTGGGCGCTCTCGTCGCGGTGTCGATCATGATCGGCCAACTGCTCCGGCTCGGCCCGCACATGCTCGAGGTCCCGATCAGCGCGATGCTGGTGCTGGCCGTCGGCGGCGCCGAAGCGGCCGCGACCGACCGCATCATGGAGACCCTGATCGGCGCGGCCGTCGGAGTAGCGGTGAACGTCATCTTCCCGCCGGCCATCCGCGCCGGTACCGCCGCCGGCTCGGTGCACCGGTTCGCCTCGGAACTGTCCAGGCTGCTGAGCACCGCGGCCGGCGAGCTCCGCGATCCGATCACCATGGCCCAGGCCGCCCGGTGGATGGACGACGCCCGCGACCTGAGCCGGCACGTGCCGCGGATCGACAAAGCGGTGCAGGACGCCGAGCAGAGCCGCCGGCTGAACCCGCGC
>JBBQGJ010000219.1:0-11168 GCA_038322925.1 Mycobacteriales bacterium | reverse complement strand
GCTCACCGAAAACGAGGATTCATACCAATTTCACAGAATCGCCGGGACGTCGGCCGGCGCGATCGTCGCCTCGTTCCTGGCCGCAGGGATCAACCCGGTCGCATTGAAGCAGATCATGACCGAGCAGGACTTCTCCCAATTTGAGGATGAACCCGCGATCTTCACGCACCTCAAACCGTTCGGCGAGGCGCTCGGTCTGCTCTTCCACGAAGGCCTGTTCGCCGGGGACGCCCTGCACACGTTCATCGCCCACAACCTCGCGCAGCACGGAGTGACCACCTGGGGTGACCTGAAGATCGACGACGACGAACTGCCGCCCGAGCAGCGGTACAAGCTGACGGTCGTGGTCTCCGACGTCTCGCACGGACGTGAGCTGCGGCTGCCGTGGGACTATCGCGGCACCCTCGGTATCGATCCCGACAGCCAGCTCGTCGCCGACGCGGTGCGGTCGTCGGCGGGCATTCCGTTCTTCTTCCGGCCGTACCGGTTGCCGGCCGCCAAAGAGTTCTCGGCCGGTCACGGCTACGTGCTGGGCACCGACGGCGGGATGCTCTCGAACTACCCCATCGACATCTTCGACCGACCCAACGGTGCCCGCTGGCCCACGCTCGGGGTCAAACTCTCCGCCCGGCAACAAGTGACCACGTCGATGTGGAAATCCGACGCGAACGCGTTGCAACTGGCCACATCACTCGTCTCCACCATGACCGACGCCCGCGACCAGCTACACGTCGACGACCCGTACTACGCCAGCCGCACGATCTTCATCGATACCACCGGGTTCTCGTCAACGAACTTCCACCTCACCACCACCGACAAATTGACGCTGTTCACCAACGGGCACAACGCCGCCAGGCAGTTCCTGACCACCTGGGATTACCAGCAATGGTTGGCGGCGAACGCACCCCGCGCCCCCCGCACGCCGTTCGACGCCACGAAACCCGCGCCGGCAACGATCCCGCAAGCCTCGGGGGCCACGGCCGCGGCCCCGGCTCCCCCCGCCGAACGGGACACCCCGCAATAGGCCCGCCCACGTTTGGAATCGGTCAGTGACCCGCCGGCCAGGGATGCGACCGTGCCGAAACCCGCATCGCCGGCGCCGGCGACCAGAACAGACCACCGTGCCACCGACCATCACCGAACGGCAGCGACACCAACCGCCGGCGACGCCATTTCGGCCACTGCCCGTCGCCAGCGGATCCAAGAGTGTCGACTGGGCTCACATCCCGAAGTGGGTGCGACGCACCGCTGCGACGGCCTCCTGCGGTCCGCTCACCTCGACCTGCGCCGCAGCCTGGCGCCCGAAGATGTAGACGAGTAGTTCTCCAGGGGTGCCGCTGAGTCGAGCCACCGGCTCGCCTGATCGAACCAATACCCGCTCGCCGGTTCCCGACCATTCGATCTCGAGCCCGAAACCCTGGAACCTCCGACTCAGGAAGCGGCTCCCACGGCGAACGTTTCGCCATAAGGCGGCATCCATCGCCGGCGTGAGGTGACGAACCGCAACCCTGTTCGCTCGGCGAACGTCCTCATGGTGAACAAAGAACTCGTTGAGAGTCGGAAAAGAACGAACCCAGCCAATGCGGAAGAACCCGATCGGCGGACCGGTCCGGATCCGCGCGACCAGCCACGCGAAATCCTTGTTATCGGCCAATCTCGACCGGCGCTGCTCGGCGAACCTTTGAAAGGGGCCGGGCAGAACGAGGCATGGGCCAGCAAGGACATCGCGTTCTCGCAACACGAGGTGGGCGGCGATGTCGTGAGCAGTCCAACCCTCGAGCAAGGTGGGAACCGATGGACCGAGTTCGTCAAGGAGATCACACAGCTCACGGCGTTCCTGCGTGTCGAGCGGGACATCAGCCATGCCGCCCGAGCCTACGGGCCAAGCCACGGCGGCCCGGCACATGCACGGCGGGCGGTCGGCGGACAGCGTCACCAGACTCCGAACTCGGGGGTTGATCGCTCCCCCGAGGGGCGGCCCGCGGCACCGGCGGGCGGCACCGGCGGCGTGGCGCCGCCGGCGTCCCCGCCGGCTCAGCTCTGCGGCACACCCCGACGGCGGAAGCCAACCACGGCGGCCATGCCGACGCTCAAAATCGATGACGAAACGATGGCCGAGCTCACTGTGTTGTCCGGGTTCGACGACGACCTCGCCGGGCAGATCACCGCGACCAGCAACCGGATCCGTGGGCTGCTCACCCAGATCCACCCCGCGCTCGAACGCGTCCTGGGACACGGCTGGATCACCCGGCCGTGCTGGACCTGCTCCAGACCTGGCCCACCCCAGCTGCTCTCACCGCAGCCGGGAAGACCAAGGTACGGACACGGCTGCTCAAAAGGGCGCCACGGCTCGGCGGCCGGCTCACCGAGGAGATCTTCGCTGCGCTCGCCGCTCAGACGGTCGTAGTCACCGGCACGAACGCCGCCGGCCTCGTATTGCCACGACTGGCCGAGCAACTCGCGGCGCTGCGCCAACAACGCGCCGAGGTCGCCAAGCAGGTCGAGGACCTCGTGGCGGCGCACCCTCTTTCAAGGGTCCTGACCACCATGCCGGGCGTCGGGGTCAGGACCTGCGCACGGATCCTCACTGAGGTCGTCGGCAAGGACTTCCCGACCGCCGGGCACCTGGCCTCCTACGCCGGCCTGGCCCCGGTCACCCGCCGATCCGGGATCTCCATCCGCGGAGAACACCCTCCTGGAGGGCGAGTCCGGCGCGAACGACCCCGTCGGCATCGCCCTGATGGTGGCGTTGTTGGCCGCCGGCGGGATCACCGCCGGGAGCGTCCTGACGGTCGCCGGCGAATTCGTCCTGCAAATGAGCGTCGGCCTCGTTGCCGGTGTGGTCGGCGGACGTGCCCTGCTGTGGTTCATGCGGCATGTCGCGTTGCCCGCCGAGGGCCTGTACCCGCTGCGCACCCTGGCCAGCGCGTTCGTCATCTATGGAGTCGCGAGCATCGCGCACGGCTCGGGTTTCCAGGCGGTGTTCATCGCCGGGATCATCCTGGGCGACGCCCGCGCACCGTTCAAACGGGAAATCGAACGCTTCCACTCCGCGTTGGCCAGCCTCCCCGAGATCGTCGCGTTCGTGATCCTCGGGCTCACCGTCAACCTGGCCGACCTGACCACCCCGGAGGTGTGGATACCCGGGCTGATCCTGGGCGCCGCCGTCGCTTTTCTCATCCGGCCCGTCCTGGTCGGGCTGTGTCTGCTGCCGGTCAGGCTGCGGTGGCGGGAGAAGACGTTCATCGTGTTCGCCGGCCTCAAGGGTGCCGTGCCGATCCTGCTGGCCAGTTACCTGCTGGCCGCGAACATCCCGCGGGGCTCTCGGCTGTACGGGATCGTGATCATCGTGGTGGTGTTCTCCGTCCTTGTTCAGGGCAGCCTTGTGCCCACGGTGGCCCGGGTCCTGCGGGTACCGATGCGCACCGTGCACCCCGAGCCGTGGTCGCTGGGGATCCGGCTCCGTGGCGAACCGGACGGCTTCCACCGGTTCACCATCGCCCCCGGTTCTCCGGCCGAGGGCCGCACCATCGAGCAACTGGCCGACCTGCCGGTCGACGTCTGGGTCAGCTTCGTGGTCCGCGACTGCTCGTCCTCGCCGACGACCACGACCGACCGGAACTCACCGCCATCTTCGAGACATCCCGCAGCGACCTCCCCCCGGGCGAACCCACCTAGCAGGCCATCGACAGCTGACGTCCGCCACAGTCCGCGACGTGCCACGCCTCGTCGCACAGGGCGGGCTCGCGGCGGGACCCGACGGGAGCTGCCGATCTCGCTCTCACCGGTCGGTGACGGTTGTGTCAGCCATCTCCGGGCGACCGTTCGACACCTACTCCCTGACCGCCCGGCGGATCAGTCGGTGCTACACGGTGATGCGTGAGCCCATGATCACGGTGCGGTCGCGGGGCAGGCCGAAGTATTCCGCGGCGTCGGTGGTGATCCGCGAGGTGGCCACGAAAAGCCTTTTGCGCCAACGTGTCATACCTGGTTCCCGGCCGACGCGCAGCTCGATGGTGGACATGAAGTAGGACGCGACGACGACGTCCAGAGGGCCTTCCAGGCCGGCTGTAGCGGCCAGCCGCAACACGGCGGGGACATTGGCGTCCTCCATGTAAGACCTCACGGCAGGCGGGGCATGACCCTTTCGGGTCAAGTGTGGGGGCCGACCCGGCAGCGTCGGCGAATCCTGACGTTTTCTTGACGCCCTGGAAGGACTTTCGACCTCCGAGCGGCCTGTTTGAAGATCACACTGGTGCCGTGTTCGACGGGATGAAACGGGTGTTCGTGGGTCGGCCGCTGCACAGCGACCGGATGGAGGGCACCCTGCTGCCCAAGCGGGTGGCGCTGGCGGTGTTCTGCTCCGACCCGATCTCCTCGGTCGCCTACGCCACCGAGCAGATCCTGCTGGTGCTCGCCGCGGGTGGGCTGGCCGCCTTGGCCACGGCGCCGTGGGTGGCGCTGGCGGTGATCCTGCTGCTGGTCACCGTCGTCGCCTCCTACCGGCAGACCTGCTACGCCTACCCGAACGGCGGCGGCGCCTACGTGGTCAGTCGTGAGAACCTCGGCGAATCCGCGTCACTCGCCGCCGCGGCCGCACTCCTGGTGGACTACGTGATGACGGTCGCGGTGTCCGTCACCTCCGGGGTGGTCGCCATCACCTCCGCGATCCCGGCGCTGTCCCCGCACGCGGTGATCATCGCGGTCGGCCTGATCCTGCTGCTCACCCTGGCAAACCTGCGCGGCACCAGAGAGTCGGGGCGGGTGTTCGCGATTCCGACGTACGCGTTCGTCGGGTTGACCCTGCTGATGTTCGTCTGGGCCGGGATCCAGGCGGTCACCGGCGGCCTCCCGGAGGCATCCACCGCTGCCGATCCGCTGCCCGACGTGGGGAACTTGACGAGCCTGGCGCTGCTGCTACTGGTGGTCCGGGCGTTCGCCTCCGGCTGCACCGCGCTGACCGGCGTGGAAGCGATCAGCAACGGCGTGCCGTCCTTCGAACGGCCCAAGGCCCGCAACGCCGCCACCACGCTGGCAATGATGGGCATCATCGCCGTCGTGCTGTTCGGCGGCATCACCGTGCTCGCCGTCGCCCTGCACGCCCAGGCCCTGCCGGACGGCAACCCGTCGGTGATCTCGCAGATCGCCGCGGCGGTATTCGGCGGGTCGTCGGTGGTCTTCTACCTGTTCCAGGCGGCGACCGCCGCGATCCTGATCCTGGCCGCGAACACCGCGTTCAACGGTTTCCCCGGGCTGGCATCGATCCTGGCCCGGGATTCCTACCTGCCCCGGCAGTTGCACAACCGCGGCGACCGGTTGGTGTTCTCCAACGGGGTGGTGCTGCTGGCCGCGGCAGCGGCCGCGTTGATCATCGGGTTCGACGCCAACATCGACCGGCTGATCCAGCTGTACATCGTGGGTGTGTTCACCAGTTTCACGCTGTCCCAGTTCGGCATGGTCAAGCACTGGCAGACCCTGCTCCGCAGGCAAAGGGACCCAGCGGTTGCGCAGACCGAGGTGGCCGGGATCGGGGGCGGGTCGCGCCGGTCGATGCGCCGCTCCCAGGCCATCAACGCGATCGGCGCGGTGTTCACCGCGGTCGTGCTGGTGGTGGTGTTCGCCACCAAGGTCACCCACGGCGCGTGGATCGCCGTCGCGGCGATGATCGTGCTGTTCCTGGCGATGCGATCGATCAACCGCTACTACACGCGGGTCACCATCGAGGTGGCCGCGGACGACGAGGAACTGCAGACCCTGCCGAGCCGGGTGCACGCGCTGGTGCTGGTGTCCCGGCTGCACCGCCCGGCGATGCAGGCGCTGGCGCTGGCCCGGGGCATGCGGCCGGACGTCATCTCCGCCGTCACCCTCGCGGTGGATGCCGACGAAACCCGCCTGCTGCGGCAGGAATGGGAAAGCCGCGGCATCCCGGTGCCACTCACCATGCTGGAGGCGCCCTACCGGGACCCGATCCGGCCGCTCATCTCCTACGTCAAGGACCTGCGCCGCGCAAACCCGCGGACCGTGATCATGGTGTTCATCCCCGAATACGTCGTCACCCACTGGTGGCAGCAAATCCTGCACAACCAGAGCGCGCTGCGCTTCAAAACGCGGCTGCTGTTCACCCCCGGCGTGGTCGTGGTCAGCGTCCCCTACCACCTGGGCGTCGGTGAAGAAGGGTGGATGGGCCGCCGGCGCCGGGAGGTCGAACCCGAGACCGAAACCATGTGACGGCGTCCTCCGGCGGGGCAAATCAGAGCCAGCGCCGGCGTTTGAACACCAGGTAAAGCACCACGCCCATGGCGATCATGAGGAACACCGCCATCGGGTACCCCAGCGGCCGGTGCAGCTCGGGCATGGTGTCGGAAGTTCATGCCGTGGATGGTGCCGATCAGGGTGGGGCGCGAACAGGACGGCCGCCCACGCGGAGATCCGTTTGACCTCCTCGTTCTGCGCCAGACTGGCCACGGTCAACGTCCGCATCTCCTCATCCTGCCGTTGCCCGACCAGCGCGACGGTCACCGTCAGCGCGTTCTGCAGCAACTCCCGGAACGCATCCCCCGTTCCACCATCCCGCAACACCTCGTAGGTTCCTGCAGACCGCGCGGATCAAGCCGTGGGATGCCCCTTGACGTACACCGCGTTGTGTCACCGCAGTCCCCGGTTCCCCACCTCGTCAACGCTGGGCGCCCAGAGGGCCGTTTGCGTGGCAGCCCCCGGCCGGTCGGCGGCCGGACCGATCACACCCTGAGCAGCCGGACCCGGCCCGCGCCGTCAAGAGGACATCAATATTTGGGCTGCGGGCGTCAATGTTCCGTCAAGATCGGCGTCGCCCCCGATTCCGGCTTCTAGCGTGAGATTCGTTCCGGCACACCGGGACTGTCGAGCAACGTGTGGAGGGCCGATGACGGTCGTCGCGGGGATCATTGCCCTGCTGTTGTTGGGCTACCTGGTGGTGGCCCTGTTGAATCCGGAGCGGTTCTGATGAGCCCGGCGTTGGCAGCGGGGTTGCAGATCGCCCTGGTCGTGGCGGCGCTGGCCCTGGTGCATGTGCCGCTGGGCGACTACATGGCCCGGCTGCTCACCTCGCCCAAGCACAACAAGCTGGAGTCCGGTTTGTACCGGACGCTGCGGATCGAGCCGTCCGCGGATCAACGGTGGACCACCTACCTGCTGTCGGTGCTCGCCTTCAGCATCGTGTCGATTGCGTTGCTGTGGGGCCTGCTGTCGGTGCAATCGTGGCTCCCGTGGGCGAATGACACCCCGAACATGCCGGCCGCGCAGGGCTTCAACACCGCGGTCAGCTTCGTCACCAACACCAACTGGCAGTCCTACTCCGGTGAATCCGCGCTGGGCTACACGGTGCAGGCCATCGGGCTGACGGTGCAGAACTTCCTGTCCGCCGCGGTCGGCATCGCCGTGGTCGCCGCGCTGATCCGCGGTTTAACCCGCCGGCACACCGACCGGCTGGGGAACTTCTGGGTCGACCTGACCCGGCTCACGCTGCGGCTGCTGCTGCCGCTGTCATTCCTGGCCGCGCTGGTGCTGGTGATCTCCGGGGTGATCCAGAACCTCAACCCACCAACGGATATCGCCACCCTGGCCGGGAACACCCAGACCCTGCCCGGTGGCCTGGTCGCCTCCCAGGAGGCGATCAAGGAACTGGGCACCAACGGCGGGGGATACCTCAACGCCAACTCCGCGCACCCCTTCGAGAACCCGACCGCGTTCACCAACCTGGTCGAGATCTTCCTGCTGCTGGCGATCCCGTTCTCACTCCCCCGCACGTTCGGCACCATGGTCGGCAACGCCAAACAGGGCTACGCGATCCTGGCGGCGATGGTCGTGCTGTGGACCGGGGCGCTGATCTCGGCCATCGCGATCGAGAACGCCCACCCCGGCGCCGCGCTGCAGGCCGCGGGCGCTTCGATGGAGGGCAAGGAGGTCCGGTTCGGGATACCGCTGTCGGCGATGTTCGCGGTCTCCACCACGTTGACGTCGACCGGTGCGGTCGACTCGATGCACTCCTCCTACAACGGTCTGGGTGGCGGGGTGCTGCTGCTGGACATGCTGCTCGGCGAGATCGCTCCCGGCGGAACCGGTTCGGGCCTGTACGGCATGTTGATCCTGGCGATCATCACCGTGTTCATCGCCGGCCTGATGGTCGGCCGCACCCCGACCTACCTGGGCAAGCGGATCGGCGGCACCGAGATGAAGTACGCCGCCAGCTATCTGCTGGTCACCCCGGCGGTCGTGCTCATCGGCACCGCCACCGCGCTGGCGCTCCCGGCGGGTCGGGCCGGGCCGCTGAACAGCGGTCCGCACGGGCTGACGGAGATCGCCTACGCGTTCGGGTCCGCTGCCAACAACAACGGGTCCGCCTTCGCGGGGCTGTCCGCGAATACCGATTTCTACAACATCGCCCTGGGTATCGCCATGTTCGTCGGCCGGTTACTTCCGATCGCACTGGTCCTCGGACTGGCCGGAACCCTTGCCCGGCAAGGGATGCGACCCGACGACTCCGGCACGCTGCCGACCTACCGCCCGCAGTTCGTGGTGATGCTCGTCGGTGTCGTCATCCTGGTCGCCGCCCTGACCTACCTGCCGGCGCTGGCGCTCGGCCCCATCGCAGAAGGATTGATCTGACATGAGCAGCACCCCCGTGCTGACACCACAGTCCGAGCACCCCCGGCACCACCAGGAGTTCCAGGCCGGCCGCATCGGTGTCGGCGTGTTCAACCCGGCGAGCCTGTGGAAGGCGCTGCCCACCGCACTGAAATACCTGGACCCCAGGGTGATGTGGCACAACCCGGTGATGTTCGTCGTCGAGGTCGGCGCCGCGCTGTGCACCGTGCTCTGCTTCACCGAGCCGACCGGGTTCGTGATCGCCGTGACGGTGTGGCTCTGGCTGACCGTGCTGTTCGCCAACCTCGCCGACGCCGTCGCCGAGGGCCGCGGCAAGGCGCAGGCCGCCACCCTGCGCGCCACCCGGGACACCGCGATCGCCCGCAAACTCGATGCCCAGGGCAACGAAGTGCGGGTCGCGGCCTCCGACCTCAAGGTCGGTGACCTGGTGGTCTGCGAGGCAGGCGACACCATCCCCGGCGACGGGGACATCGTCGAAGGCGTTGCCAGCGTCAACGAATCAGCGATCACCGGGGAATCCGCCCCGGTGGTCCGGGAATCCGGCGGCGACCGGTCCTCGGTCACCGGCGGCACCATGGTGCTCTCCGACCGGGTCGTCATCAAGATCACCACCGGACCCGGCCAGTCGTTCGTGGACCGAATGATCGCCCTCGTCGAGGGCTCGGTCCGGCAGAAGACACCCAACGAGATCGCGCTGAACATCCTTTTGGCCGGCCTGACCATCGTGTTCCTGCTGGTCGTCATCGCGCTGTCCCCGATGGCCGACTACTCCGGCTCCCCGCAATCCATCGTGATCCTGGTCAGCCTGCTGGTCTGCCTGATCCCCACCACCATCGGTGCCCTGGTGTCCGCGATCGGCGTGGCCGGGATGGACCGGCTCGTGCAACACAATGTGCTGGCGATGAGTGGCCGGGCCGTCGAGGCCGCCGGTGACGTGTCCACGCTGCTGCGGGACAAGACCGGCACCATCACCTACGGCAACCGGCAGGCCTCCCGGCTGATCGCCGCCCCAGGCATCGAACCGGACACCCTGGCGTCCGCGGCGCTGGCCGCCAGCCTGGCCGACGACACCCCCGAAGGAAAGTCCATCGTCGAACTCTGCCGGTCGACGTACCAGGTCGATCGGCTGTGGGCCCAGGCCGCCGCGCGAGACGGCGAGGTCGTCGAGTTCTCCGCCCGCACCCGGATGAGTGGCATCGACCTCCCGGCGCAGGGCCCGGACGCCTCAGGCCCGGTGCGGTCCATCCGCAAGGGCGCGGTGTCCGCGGTGTCGGCGTGGGTGGCGGACAACGGTGGGACCGTTCCGCCGGAGTCACTGGCCGCTGCCGACGAGATCTCCGCCGACGGCGGCACCCCACTGCTGGTCGCCGAATCCGCCCAGGTGCTCGGCGTGGTTCATTTGAAGGACATCGTCAAACCGGGGATCGCCGAACGGTTCGCCGACCTGCGGGCGATGGGCATCCGCACCGTGATGATCACCGGCGACACGACGCTGACCGCGCAGAGCATCGCCAAGGAAGCCGGCGTCGACGACTTCTTGGCCGAATCCACCCCGGAGGACAAGCTCGCCTATATCCGCCAGCAGCAGGAGGGCGGCCGGATCATCGCGATGACCGGCGACGGCACCAACGACGCCCCCGCCCTTGCCCAGGCCGACGTCGGGGTGGCGATGAACTCCGGGACGGCCGCGGCCAAGGAAGCCGGCAACATGGTCGACCTGGATTCCAGCCCGACCAAGCTCATCGACATCGTGGAGATCGGCAAACAACTGCTGATCACCCGCGGCGCGCTCACCACGTTCTCCATCGCCAACGACGTCGCCAAGTACTTCGCGATCCTGCCGGCCATGTTCATGGGCGCCTACCCGGGCCTTGCCGCGCTGAACATCATGAAGCTGTCCTCACCGACCTCGGCGATCCTGTCCGCGGTCATCTTCAACGCCTTGATCATCATCGCGCTGATTCCGCTGGCCATCCGCGGAGTCCGCTACCGGCCCTCCTCCGCCGCCAAGCTACTGAACCGGAACCTGCTCATCTACGGCCTCGGCGGGCTCATCGTGCCGTTCATCGGCATCAAGCTCATCGACCTGGTCATCTCCCTCATCCCCGGAATCGGCTGAACCCATGTCTCCCACCGTGTCTGATAACCGGACCGTGATCGAACGGCCCGAACCCCAACAGCCCGCCACCACGCCCACCCCTTCCGCCGGCACCCTGGTCTCGATCGGCGGCCGGCAAGCCCTGGTCGCCCTGCGGTTCCTGGTCGCGATGACCGTGATCGTCGGGATCGCCTACCCGCTCGTCATTCTCGGCATCGGTCAGCTCGTCTCCCACAACGCGGCCAACGGTTCGCTGGTGACCGACAGCGCCGGCACCGTGGCCGGATCGGAGCTGATCGGCCAGCAGTTCACCGACCCCGACGGGAATCCAACACAGTGGTTCGTCGGGCGGCCGTCCGCCGCGGGCGACGGCTACGACGCGATGTCCTCCGGCGGTTCCAACCTGGCCGCCGACAGCCCCGACCTG
>JBBQGJ010000218.1:0-11191 GCA_038322925.1 Mycobacteriales bacterium | reverse complement strand
ACCCCTGGGCGATACTGCGGGAAATCTGCTCCCGCTCCTCAACATTTAACTCAGGAAATCTGCTCACAGCACCCTTGCCCATCGCTCGATGAAACCCTAGAATCCTAGCAGGGTGTCGCTACGACGGTCTGAACCCGAGCTCCTATCGTGGTATTTGCGCAGCCGGTGAACGCCGCTGCGCCGTAGGTTGAGATAGCCAGCGCTCAACTGTGGTAGGGCAGGCCGCTTCCCGCCACAATTCACGCTCTCGGCAGGAGAGAAGCCTGCGTTCGGGCGATTCGGCCAGGTGCCGCTGTCAGTGCCGCGGACACCGACGCCTCCAACCGTAGGACCGCTTCTCAGCCGCCGCATCTCGAATCGGGCGATTCGGCCAAATAGGTCACGGCCCCGAAATCGGACCAGCGTCCCGGTCCAAACCTGTGCGCTTGCGGCCGAGTCGAAGGGCGGCACATCGTGGGGAGCTCTATCCGAATGTGAACACGTACGCCCCCACGCCGGGTAGCCCGAACGTGATCTGCAGGGTCCGCTCGCGGACCGCGCCTCGCTCTCGCACGAGCTGATACAGCCGGCCGTCGCGCAGCGTGCCGTTCCCGTCCTCGTCGATGTCCTCGCCGGCCGAGGGGCCGGGAGCCAGGCCGTCCAGCAAGACCCGGAACGGAATCGGTTCTCCCGCAGCACTGGTCGAGGCGGGCGCCAGCACCAGATGGGCGTCGCGGGCGTGGAAGCGGTACACGATGCTCCCGCCGGCCCGGTCGAGCACGACTCGCTCACGCCCGACGGTCCAATCTCCGGCCAGGGCCCAGTGGCCCAGGCTCACCCGGTCAGGAATCTCGTAACGGCGCCGTTCGTCGAACGCAACGTGGCCCGGTGACGCGAAGTTCTCTCCGCGCCCGTAGCCGAGGTAGGTCTCGGGCGTGCGCAGGTGCTCCCAGTCCGCCTCCGCCTCGACGCCGAGCCCCTCGGCGGACACGAGCCCACGCTCGACACCGAGCAGCCGCTGGATGACGCGCTCCGATTCTCCGTACCGCCCTTCACCGAAATGGCGGTCGCGGATGATGCCGTCCGCGTCGATGAAGTACAGCGCCGGCCAGTAGTGGTTGTCGAACGCGCGCCAGATCCCGTAGTCGTTGTCGAGCGCGACCGGGTAGTCGATCGCTCGGACCTTCACCGCCTGCCGCACCCGGTCGATGTGGTCTTCGAACGAGAACTCCGGCGTGTGGACGCCGATCACGACCAACCCGTCGTCGCGATAGGCGCGCGACCACGCCCGGACATGCGGCTCCGTGCGCAGCCAGTTGATGCACGTCAACGTCCAGAAGTCCACCAGGACAACGCGGCCGCGCAGCTCGGCGAGATCAAGGGGCGCGGAATTGATCCACCCGGTCGCCCCGCCGAGCGAGGGCATCGGGAGATGGTCGACCGGCGGCGACATTACAGTTCCAGCTCTTGCCACTCCACGTTCTGGCCGACCGCATTCTCGATGGCGTCGATCAGCGACCTGCGCTCCCCGGAGGTAATCGTCGTCATGCGCCGCAATTCCTTGATCATGGCGTGCTGTTCGGGCTCTTCGGCCAGCGCATAGGTCCCCTTGATCGTCGCGAAGAGCTCGCGCTCCGCGGGGTCCTCTTTTTGTTCCGGCGCCATTCTTGCTCCCTTCGGGATCCGGGAAGATGGTGGGGCCAGACTACGCGGGACGTCGGAAAGTGGACACGGGCATTCAGCCGCCGGGACAGGTCGCCTCGCCGGGTGCGAGCTCGGGGTGGATGGCGCCGGAACGGTCGGCGATCGGGGTCACCGCCGCCGACGTGCCGGAGAGCCGCCCGGCGCGCACGGCCACGACCTCGGCCAGGATCGACAGCGCGATCTCGGCGGGCTGGTCGGCGCCGATGTCGAGACCGATGGGAGCGTGCAGCGTCACCAGGTCGTTCTGGCTGACACCGTTGGCCAACAGCCACTCCCGACGCCGCGCCTGTGTGCGCCGTGAGCCCATCGCCCCGACATACCGGACGCCGGCATCCAGTGCCGACCGGATGGCCGGTCCGTCGACGTCCTCGTGGTGGCTGGTGATCACCACGGCATCGGCGTCGGGACCGATGTCCGGCACGGTCGCCGTGACCGACGCCGGCCAACCCAGGATGGACGTCATCGCGGTCAGGGCGTCGGTGACCGGGCCGTCGCCGACAATCAACAGGTTCGTGGGATCTGCCATGCGGTCACTATCGCCCTCCGGTCAGTCATTCGCACGGCCTTGTGCACACTGCAGCCCACTCGATGAGTTCTCACTTCAGGCGAGGTCGGTACCCCATGACGACAACGCACATCCTGGAAACGGCCGAGGTCGACATCGCCTATGACGTCCGCGGCCCGCTACCCACCGCCGACGGCCGCCCCGCGCTGTTCATGATCGGCCAGCCGATGGACGCCGGCGGCTTTGCGACGTTGGCGTCGTACTTCCCCGACCGCACCGTGATCACCTACGACCCCCGCGGCCTCGGCCGCAGCCACCGCAAGGACGGCCGGGTCGACAACGCGCCCACCGTCCAGGCCGAGGACGTGCACGCCGTCATCGCGGCGCTCGGCGTCGGACCGGTGCAGATGTTCGCCAGCAGCGGCGGCGCGGTCGCCGCGCTCGCGCTCGTGGCTGCCCACCCGGAGGACCTGACAGTTCTGGTCGCCCACGAGCCGCCCCTCATCCCGGTCCTCCCCGACGCCGAGGCCGCGCAGCGCGCTCAGGCAGGCGTCCGGGACGAGTACCAGGCCAAGGGGTCCAATGCCGGCATGGCCGCCTTCATCGCGATGACGTCGTGGCAGGGGGAGTTCACCGACGACTACTTCGCCCGCCCCCTGCCGGATCCCGCCCAGTTCGGGATGCCGACCGAGGACGACGGCTCCCGTGGCGACCCCCTGCTCTCCGACCGGTCGTTGGCGGTGACCGCGTACGAGCCCGACATCGACGCTCTGCTCGCGGCGCCGACCCGCATCGCGATCGCGGTGGGTGAGGAGTCCGCGGGCACCTTCACCGGACGCACAGCGGAGGCGACCGCCAAGATGCTCGGTCAACAGGCGACGGTGTTCCCCAGCCACCACGGCGGCTTCGTGGGCGGCGAGTCCGGCTACGCCGGCCAACCCGAGGCGTTCGCCCGCACGCTGCGCACCGTCCTGGCCACCAACAGCTGAACCCTGCGCGTGAAGTCCTACCCGCGGGCATCACCGACGACATCGACCGGTGGGGCGGCCACCCGCCGGCCGACACCCACGTGGGTTGCCCTATCCGAGTCTGATTGATTGCGTGTACGAGTCCTGGTTCGGCGTGTTGGTTCCGGGATTACCACGGAAATCCGTCCAGCACGGGTGGAGTTGCAGGTCGGCGCCCAGCGCCGCGCCGGTGTAATCGCCGATGAAAACGCCCTGCACCGTGTTGCCTTCGTCATCGGTCGCCACGAACTGGATTTGCGGATCCGATGATT
Organism: Mycobacteriales bacterium; assembly: GCA_038322925.1. Lineage (GTDB taxonomy): Bacteria > Actinomycetota > Actinomycetes > Mycobacteriales > Nakamurellaceae > Nakamurella. The sequence continues at coordinate 7,724 of JBBQGJ010000218.1, read as the reverse complement.
CGGTGGTGACCCTATGTATTGGTAGCGAGCGCATTGGCAGGGACCGGCTGCGGAGCACGTCCTTTGACGACCAGTACGCGTAGTCCAACTTGATGCCGTCGCGGTCGTAGTGCCGAGTGTACGAGGTGAGCGCAACGACGCCGCGGTTGATCGCGATGGCGCCGAATACCTCGTCCTCGGGGGTGCCGACCACGAACGGTGCGCTCCATTTCGCGCCACCGATCGAGAACGCCACAATGTTGTCGCCGTTCGATCGGATCGAGGCACCGGTCGACGCGTCATAGCTGCCGTTTCGGTCGTCTGCCCAGGTCAGGGCCAGGACTCCGGTGCGCGAGTCATAGTCGAGCTGGGGGAAGCTGTTGACCCGGAAATTCTCACCGGTCAGGGTGAGCGTGCCGAGTGGTTCGTTGAAAGGGAAGTCGTAATTGGTGTCCACGATGGTCGTACGGAAGGTCTTCCCGTGGTCTCGTGACGACGCAACGACGGTCACGTCGCGGTCGCCGTTGCCGAATTGATCGCAGGCAATCGAGGCGCACTGCTCGCCTTCGTAGGCGATATACAACGTTCCATCGTTGGCGACCTTGGGGTTCGAGCCCTGCGAATAGGGTGTCAGGCCGCCCGGCTGGAAACCGGTCAGCGTGGTGTCGACCCGCCGGTACGTTGAGAAGCTGCGTCCGTAATCGGCGCTCGCGGCGACCACGATGGGCGATTCGAGGTAGCTGCCGTCCGGATTGTCCGCGAACCGGGTCCAGGTGACGTAAACCCGACCGCTCTTGCGATCGGCTGCCAGCCAGATCTTGTCATTGAAGAACGTCGTCGGGACAAGATTGCCGTAGGAATCCACGCCGTCCGCCTGAATCAGGATGGGCTCGCTCCAATGAAGCCCGCCGTCGTGGGAAATGTTGAGCGCTATGCCGTTGGCCGCCTCGGTTCCGGCTCCGGACGGTGTCCCACGGCTGAAGACGATGTTGCCGTAATAGACCGTGTTGTGAGGTCCGAACGCCAGCACCGGATCGCCGGCCGAGTCCATCTGGGCAAACGGCCCGGTACCGCCGGTCTGAAATGTCAGGTGCGGTAGCTGCACGTTGCGCCACGTTTTGCCGCCATCGAAGGTGGTGTACGCCCAGCCCGACCCGTCATTGCGTTGTTCCCTGGTGTTGAAAACTCGGTAATCGTTCGTTCCGGCCACAAGATTCTTGGGATTCTCGGGGTTGACGGCAATGGTGTCTCGTTCTGCGCCGCTTGACACCCGGTCTGTGAACCGACCGTCACCGTGGTGTCGCCGACGATCTGGTCGACGTTCGGGGTGGGCGGGCGATAGGGGTTGGGCCGGCCGAGCCCGTCCTGGCAGAGCGCTGACAGGCTCGGACTGTCGCCGGCTCGGTCCGAATCCTTCTCGGAGAGCACCGCCTTCAGTCCAGGATTGCGCCGGTGATCCGGTAGTTGGGCGCCTGCGTTCGCTCGCGCCCGGCCGCCCGACGAGCCCGGATCCGTCGGCGCGGGTCGGGATTTGCCCGCCGCTGCCGCCGTTCCGGCGCCCGAGACGCTGAGCGCGGCCGACGCCGCAATGACGATGATGCAGACCAGGAACCCGCGGAGCGGACGAACTGGCACGGCGATCCCTCTTTCGGCGAGCGAAATATGGGACATATAGACTCCATGCCGACCAAAACGTCAAGGTGGAGAATTCGCCGAGCAATGCCGACCGGTGGAGTCGTGCATCGGTGCGTGCAGCGCCGGCCAGTTGGGCTACCGGCGCGAGACCCCGATCCGGTATCCCGCGCGGGACCGATCAGGCCAGCGCCCTCCGCACGTCGTCCACCACCCGCGCCGCCGCAGCCCGGAGCTTGTCCACCGACGGGCCCGCACCGAGCACCTCCCGGCTGGTGGTCGGCAGCAGGGCGCCGTGCGCGTCACCGAACACCAGGCGCAGATCGGCGGCACTGGCGCCCTGCGCGCCGAGGCCCGGGGCGAGCAGCGGACCGTTGACGGACGACAGATCCAGGCCGGTGCGGCCCACCGTCGCGCCGACCACCAGGCCGATGGAGCCGATCGGGTCGTCGCCGGCGTTCAGCGCGCCCACCTGGTCGACGATCGCCTGGGCCACCGTTTTCTGATCGGCGTCCACGGCGTGCTGAACGGCCCGGCCCTCCGGGTTCGAGGTCAGCGCCAGCACGAACAGACCCCGTCCCTCGGCCAGCGCCACATCCACCGCCGGGGTCAGCGATCCAAATCCCAGGTACGGCGAGACGGTCAATGCATCGACCGCAAGGGGGGACCCGTCGGTCAGATAGGCGGCGGCGTAAGCGGACATCGTTGAGCCGATGTCGCCGCGCTTGGCGTCCAGCAGCACCAGCGCGCCTGCCAGCTTGGTATCGGCGAGAACCCTTTCCAGCACGGCGATCCCGGCCGAACCGTAGGATTCGAAGAACGCCGACTGGGGTTTGAGCACCGCCACGGTCGGGGCCAGCGCCTCGACGACGGTCAGCGCGAACCGCTCCAGCCCCGCCACCGACGTCGGCAGACCCCACGCCCGCAACAACTCGGGATGCGGGTCGATGCCCACGCACAGCGGACCACGCTCGTCGATCGCGGCTACCAGCCTGGCACCGAAGGGCCTGTGAATGGACATGCCCGTCATGCTCTCAGTCCCGGCCGGGAACCGCCGGGTCGACCCTGGCCCGCTCGGCGACTGCCCGGTTGAGGTCGCGCACCAACTGCGGGCCGGCGTAGATCAAACCGGTGTAGAGCTGCAGCAGGCTCGCTCCCGCATCGAGCATGGCCAGCCCGTCGTCGGCGGTCGCGATGCCACCGACGCCGATCACCGGCAGATCGCAATGCGAGGTCACAAACCGCACCACCTCCCGCGCGCGCTGCGCCAGCGGCCGGCCGGACAGGCCGCCCATCTCGGCGGCCAGCTCGGTCTCGCGGGGGGTGACGCCCTGGCGCCCGACGGTGGTGTTGGTCGCGATCACCCCGGCGATGCCGCGGTCCGAGCAGACCTCGAGCAGCTCGCCCAGCGCTCCGTCCGACAGGTCCGGCGCGATCTTCACCAGCAACGGAACCGGTCGATCATGTTGCCCGGCAAGGCATCCGGCTTCCTCGGTCAGCGCGCCCAGCAGCTCGTCGAGCGGCCCCCTGTCCTGCAGTCGGCGCAGCCCGGGTGTGTTCGGGCTGGACACGTTGACCGCCAGGTAGTCCGCGTACTCCTGCACCGCCCGCAGCGAGGTCAGATAGTCCCCCACCGCGGCCTCGACGGGGGTCACCTTCGACTTGCCCAGCGAGATGCCCAGCGGCACTCCGATGTCCCCGACGTCGGCCAACCGGGCCGCCAGCGCGGCAGCGCCGGCGTTGTTGAAGCCCATCCGGTTGATGATCGACTCGGATTCCGTCAGCCGGAACAGTCGCGGCCGGGGGTTGCCCGGTTGCCCGTGCGCCGTCACCGTGCCGACCTCGACGAAGCCGAAACCCAATGCGGGCCAGACCTTCAGCGCAACGCCGTCCTTGTCCATGCCGGCCGCCAGCCCCACCGGCGACGGGAAGTCGACGCCGAACACCCGCCGTGGCTCGCCGCGCGGACCGGACATCCGGGCCAGCACCGACAACGCACTGCGCGACCCGGCGATCGTGGCCAGCGTCGAGAGCGTGCGGTGGTGGGCGGTCTCGGCGTCACCCTTGCCCATCCGGAACAGCACCGGCCGGGCGACGTGACGGTAGGCCTCACCGCTGATCCGCGAGACGAGGCCGCCTTCCCATTGACGGTGCCACATGCCGGTCAGTGCACCTGACCCGCTCGGTCCCGGTGCAGCCGGGCCTGCAGCACCTGCAGTGGCGCCACGCCCACGTCGGACCGGGTGAGCGCCTCGATGCCCTGGATGGCGGCGGCCGCACCGGCGACGGTGGTGATGCAGGGGATGTCCGCGGCGACCGCGGCGGTGCGGATCTCGTAGCCGTCCACCCGTGGACCGGACTGCCCGTACGGGGTGTTGATCACCAGGTCGATCTCGCCGGACCGGATCAGTTCGACCACGGTGCCGTCGTCGGAGCCGTCGCCCTCGAAGTACTTGCTGACCACCTCGACGTCCATCCCGTTGCGCTGCAGCATCTCCGCGGTGCCCTCGGTGGCCACGATGCGGAAACCCAAGTCCGCCAACCGCTTCACCGGGAAGACCATGGACCGCTTGTCGGCGTTGGCCACCGAGACGAACACGGTGCCCTTCGTCGGCAGCGACCCGTAGGACGCGGTCTGCGACTTGGCGAACGCGGGCCCGAAGGACGTGTCGATGCCCATCACCTCACCCGTGGAGCGCATCTCAGGGCCGAGCAGTGAATCGACACCGCTGCCGTCCGCGCGGCGGAACCTGTGGAACGGCAGCACCGCTTCCTTGACGGCGACCGGCGCGCCCGGCGGCAGCGTGCCGCCGTCGCCGTGCGCCGGCAGCATTCCCTCGGCCCGCAATTCCGCGATGGTCGCGCCCAGCATGATCCGGGCCGCGGCCTTGGCCAGCGGCACGGCGGTGGCCTTGGAGGAGAACGGAACGGTGCGCGACGCCCGGGGGTTGGCCTCCAGCACGTACAGCGTCTCGTCCTTGAGCGCGTACTGGACATTGAGCAGCCCGCGGACCCCGACACCGAAGGCGATGGCCTCGGTATGCCTGCGTACCGTGGCGATGTCACTGCGGCCCAACGTGATCGGCGGGAGCACACAGGCCGAGTCGCCGGAGTGGATGCCGGCCTCCTCGATGTGCTCCATCACGCCGCCGAGGTAGACCTCGTGGCCGTCGCAGAGCGCGTCCACGTCCACCTCGATGGCGTCGTCCAGGAACCGGTCCACCAGCACGGGGTGATCGCTCGTGATCTCCGTCGACCGCTCGATGTAGTCGGCCAGCGACGGCTCGTCGTAGACGATCTCCATGCCGCGGCCGCCGAGCACGTAGGACGGGCGGACCAGCACCGGATAGCCGATCCGGGCGGCCACCACCCTGGCCTGCTCGAACGAGGTCGCGGTGCCGAACGCCGGGGCCGGCAGGGCGGCGGCGGTGAGCAGTTCACCGAACCGGCCGCGGTCCTCCGCCAGATCGATGGCGTCCGGCGACGTGCCCAGGATCGGGACGCCCGCGTCGGCCAGTTCCTGCGCCAGCTTCAGCGGGGTCTGCCCGCCCAGCGTCGGGATCACCCCGACCACGGTGCCGGAGATCCGTTCGGCAGCAATGACTTCCAGCACGTCCTCGACGGTCAACGGCTCGAAGTACAGCCGGTCGGACGTGTCGTAGTCGGTGGACACCGTCTCCGGGTTGCAGTTGATCATGACGGTCTCGTACCCGGCGTCGCGCAGCGCGAGCGCCGCGTGCACGCATGAGTAGTCGAACTCGATGCCCTGGCCGATCCGGTTCGGCCCGGAGCCCAGGATGATCACCTTGGGCCGGTCGCGTTGCGGGGCGACCTCGGTTTCAGCAGCTTCCGCGTCCGATTCGTAGGCCGAGTAGTGATAAGGGGTGCTGGCCGCGAACTCGGCCGCGCAGGTGTCCACCGTCTTGAAGACCGGCCGCACCCCGAGTGACCAGCGGAGCTCCCGCACCGCGTGTTCGGAACCCAGCTCGGGCCGCAGCCGGGAGATCTGCAGGTCCGAAAGGCCGTACCGCTTGGCCTTTCTCAGCAGCTGCTCGTCCATTGTCGGAGTGCGTCGTACCTCGTCGCCGACAGCCCGGATCAGCTGGATCTGGTCCAGGAACCACGGGTCGATGCCGGTCGCCTCGTGCAGCTGCTCGACCGTTGCGCCCCAGCCCAGAGCCCTTTCCACACCGTAGATCCGGCCGTCCAGCGGGACCCGCAGCTCGGCCAGCAGGGCGTCGAGATCCTGCTGGTCGCCCTGCGTTTCGGCGGGCCCGGTCCAGAAGCCGCTGACCTTGGTCTCCATCGAGCGCATCGCCTTGCCCAGTGCCTCGGCGAAGCAGCGGCCGATCGACATCGCCTCGCCGACCGATTTCATCGTGGTGGTCAGCGTCGGGTCGGCGCCCGGGAACTTCTCGAACGCGAACCGCGGGATCTTGACCACCACGTAGTCCAGCGCGGGCTCGAACGCGGCCGGGGTGGCCTTGGTGATGTCGTTGGCGATCTCGTCCAGGGTGTACCCGATGGCCAGCTTCGCGGCGATCTTCGCGATCGGGAACCCGGTGGCCTTGGAGGCCAGCGCGCTGGACCGGGACACCCTGGGGTTCATCTCGATGACGACCATCCGGCCGTCGGCCGGGTTGATGGCGAACTGGATGTTGCAGCCGCCGGTGGCGACCCCGACGGCGCGCAGGATGGCCAGCCCCAGGTCGCGCATTCGCTGGTATTCCCGGTCGGTCAGCGTCATCGCCGGCGCGACGGTGATCGAGTCGCCGGTGTGCACGCCCATCGGGTCCAGGTTCTCGATCGAGCAGACCACGACGGCGTTGTCCTTGCCGTCGCGCATCACCTCGAGCTCGAACTCCTTCCAGCCCAGCACACTTTCCTCGATCAGCACCTCGTGCACCGGCGAGGCGGCCAGTCCGGTTCCCGCCAGCCGTTCGAGATCCTGTGCGGTGTGGGCCATCCCGGAGCCCAGGCCGCCCATGGTGAACGAGGGCCGGATCACCACCGGTAGCCCGAGGTCGGCGACCGTGGCCCGCACCTGCTCCATGGCGTGACACACCGCGGAGCGCGGCACGTCACCGCCGATCGAGCGCACCACGTCCTTGAACACCTGCCGGTCCTCGCCGCGCTGGATGGCCGGGATGTCGGCGCCGATCAGCTCCACCCCGTACTGGGCAAGGACGCCGCGCTCGTCCAGTGCGATGGCCGTGTTCAGCGCGGTCTGCCCGCCCAGCGTGGCCAGCACCGCATCAATAGGGAAGCCTTGGGCTGTCTGATCAAAAAGCACCTTCTCCACGTATTCCGCGGTGATCGGCTCGATGTAGGTGGCGTCCGCGAACTCCGGGTCCGTCATGATCGTCGCCGGGTTGGAGTTGATCAGCGAGACGCGGATGCCCTCCTCGCGCAGCACCCGGCAGGCCTGGGTGCCCGAGTAGTCGAACTCGCAGGCCTGGCCGATGACGATCGGCCCTGACCCGATCACCAGCACGTGCTCGATGTCGGTCCGGCGTGGCATCAGGCGCTGACCTTCCTGTCGGCCATCAGGTCGACGAAACGGGCGAACAGGTACCCGGCGTCGTGCGGACCGGCCGCGGCCTCGGGGTGGAACTGCACCGAGAACGCCGGCACGTCAAGGCATTCCAGGCCTTCCACCACATCGTCGTTCAGGCAGCTGAACGCCACCCGCGCCCGCCCGTAGGGGGTGTCGACGATCCCGTCGAGCGGCGCGTCCACCGCGAAGCCGTGGTTGTGCGCGGTCACCAGCACCCGGCCGGTGCCGTGGTCGCGGACCGGCTGGTTGATCCCGCGATGCCCGAACTTCAGCTTGAACGTGCCGAAACCCAGCGCCCTGCCGAGGATCTGGTTGCCGAAGCAGATGCCGAACAGCGGGATCCGGCGGTCCAGGATCGCCTGGGTGAGCTCCACGATGGCGTCGGCGGTGGCCGGATCGCCCGGCCCGTTGGACAGGAAGACGCCGTCCACGCCGAGGCTCTCGATCTCCTCGACGGTGATCGAGGCGGGCACCACGTGGGTGCGGATGCCGTTGGCCGCCAGCAGCCGTGGGGTATTGGCCTTGATGCCCAGGTCGATCGCGGCCACCGAGAACC
>JBBQGJ010000217.1:0-11193 GCA_038322925.1 Mycobacteriales bacterium | reverse complement strand
GGCGATCCCGACGCCGAAACGTGGTTACGCCAGCGGATACTGGCCATCCTGCAAGGCCATGCCGTCCAGGTCGCCGCCGGCATCCGGCGCCGCGCGAGTGCCGCCAAGCTCGCCCGCCCCAAACGCGCCAGGGCCGATGCGCGCGCCAAATACCTGGTCAACAAGGCCAGGTACCTGGACTACCCGACCGCGCTCGCCGCCGGCTGGCCGATCGCGACCGGGATCATCGAAGGCGCCTGCCGCTACCTCGTCGCAGACCGCATGGACATCACCGGAGCACGCTGGAGCGTCACCGGAGCCGAAGCCGTCCTCAAGCTACGAGCCATCAGAGCCAACGGCGACTTCGACACCTACTGGCAATACCACCTCGACCGAGAACAACGACGAGTACACCGATCTCGCTATGCCAACGACGTCATCCCGCTCGCCGCGTAGTCACTCCAACAGAGCCGCACCCGATTGAATCCGTATCGAATCCTGTGGTTCCACGTTCCGGGTATGGAGTCCATACGCGCGCCATTCCGGGTACAGGTGTTCCTCTACGCGCTCATCGCGTACTTCCTTTTGCGTTCTGTTGAGCTTTGGTGGACGTACCCCAAATCTCAACGGTCGACGTCATGGGCGCGCCACGTCGCTCTTATTGTCGCTTGCGCGACCGCGGTGCTGATCATCGTCGAGATGCAGCGACCAGTGCAATCGGACTGGACGCGGGCACAGCTACTGGCGCCGGCGCTCGAGGCGCAGATCGGGCCGGCGCGAGCGTCCTGTGACGCGGCCATCGTCGTCGACGAGAATTCAACCGATTCCGTCTTCATGAACCCGATCGACGCAGTGATCTTCTCGGCGCTGTCAGGGCTCCCGACACCGCAGGGCTACAGCCGAGCCGATCCCATCGGGCATCCGGGACCGAGGGCTGATCCCGCCCGCCTTGCCGAGTGGATGCGCAGCAGAGAGTTTACGGGGCGTGTTTGTGCCATCACGGCTGGTTCGGTGGATCGCATATAAGCGGATGAGGGCCCGCCGACCAGCGCGCTTCTCCCCGTCCGAAGTGCTGGTGTGTCTCTACCGCCGGTGCACGGCCCGGCGACTGCGCGAGCGACTTGCCGGAGCCGGCACGACGGACCCTGAGGTTCAGCACTAACGGTGACCCCTTGACTACTCGCTCGATTCCCTGCGGGACAACGTCGCGGGCCGACACACCGCGCCCGCGAGCGAGGTGCCCAGGAATGAAGTTCTGGCGCTGATCGTTTTCCTGCAGCCCAACGGGGCCGTCGCGAACGTCGCGATCCTGGCCGCCGTCTACCCTGGGCGTGGCTGCAGGGCCGCGGACGAGTCCCGGGCCGGGCTGATGGCGGTGGCCTCGCGCCCGCAGGACGGACCCCGATGCCGCAGCCAGCTGACGTGCTCGACCGCAACCCGACGGGTCTCGCTAGCGTCCAGCATCTGCAGCCAGGACGACGACTGCGTGCTTGACAATTCGGAGACATCGAACCAATGACGATGCAGGGACGTGACGATGGCGGGGCGAGTGTCCAAGGAGCGACGAGCGGTGACTGAAACCGAGCGTGCCCGCGAGCAGTCCGACGATCGCTGGGCTGCTGACGGAGCGGTCACCGCGAAGGTGCGGAAGGTGGACCCGAAGACTACCGGTCCGACGACTGGCAGCGACCGGCCGCCACCGGCCCGGCTGACCTACCGCTCGACGGCCAACAAGGGCGCCGCGACCATCACCCTCATAGCGATCCTGATCGCTACGGTCACCGTCATCGCGGTGCAGTTGGGTCCGGCGCTGGTCGGGGCGAAGACGTTCTCGGCGGTCGGCGTCCTCGACTCTACGGCGCCGTGGAACGACGGCTGGGGATTTGCCACGTGGGCGAATCCCTATATGGGCGACACCATCGATGGCCTGCTGCCCGGCTACATCGAGATCTACAACCGATTGCACTCCGGTGACATCCCCTGGTGGTCCACGCTAAATGGCTCGGGCACCCCTTTGCTCAGCTCACCCATTCTGCCGTCCCTGACGCCGACGAGTGTGTGGATGCTGCTGACCCCCGCCTGGTGGGCGATCGGATTCTCCAAGCTGGTCCAGCTGGTGGCCGCCTTCGGCGGCATGATGCTGTGGCTCCGCCGGCTGGGCACCACCTGGGCGGCCGGCGCCTTCGCGGGCCTGGTCTACATCGGCTCCGGATTCTTCGTCGCCTGGTCCGGCTGGCTGGCCCAGGCGAGCGTGGCCGCCATGATCCCGCTCTTCTTCTGGGCCGTTGAACGGTTCGTCGTCCTTCGCACCGCCCGATCCGCGCTGCTGATCAGCGCGACCGTGGCTTGGATGCTGTTGGGCGGCTTCCCGGCCGTCGCCGGGCACGCGCTCTACGCCGGCGGAATCTACTTCCTGGTTCGTTGCGTCGTCGAGTGGCGCCGCTTCGGACCCAGGAGCAGCATGTTCACCGTCATCGGCGGTGGCGCGGCTGTTCTGTTGGGCATCGGACTGTCCGCCATCCAACTGGTTCCGATGCTCTCCGAACTCGCCGACACCGACCTCAGCTGGCGAGACGCCCAGTTCGACGCGGAACAGCCGCTCCGGTCGTTTCTGTCCTTGGGCTTTCCTCGGATCTTCAATCCGACCGCGACCGTCGGCAGCGGCTTCCTTCGTTCCAACCCCATCGAGGCATACGCTTTTCTCGGCATGGGTGCGATCGCCCTGGCCGTACTGGCCGTCCTGGCCGGGCGGTGGCAGGGGGTCTCGCGGGGCGCTGTCCCGGTCCTGGTCTTCACGCTGCTGCTGGCGTCGGCACTGGTCTGGCAACACGGATTCTGGACCGATTGGTTGCGCCATGTGCCGATCTTCGCCGGGAGCAACTCGAGCCGGCTGCGGGACCTCGTAGGCCTGGCGGGCAGCGCCCTGGCCGGGATCGGACTCAATCTGGTGTTCGTGTCCGGACTCGCCAGACCCGTCCGGCGGCGACTGATCCTTGGTGCCTGGGTGCTGGTCGCCGGGACCGTTGCCACCGTGGTCGTCGTCGGAGTGCGCTACCGGGACGTCATCAGTCGCACGCTGTTCCTCACCGACGGCGGGCTCGGGATCGCGGGCGTGCTGCTGGTCGCGGTCGCCTTCACCCTCGCCCTCGGGCGCCGGTCCGCTGGCGACGCCGCATCGGTCGGCAGCACCGCGGTGATCAGCGCCGAACCTGAAGCGATCGACGGCGGCGGAGCCACGGCCGATCAGCAGCCGTCGCGACCTGCGCAACCAGGGCCTTCGAGGCGTCGGACGCTGAGCGTTCGCTCGACCCTGCTGAGCCTGTGTCTGGTCGCGCTGGCCGTGGTCGGTGGCGGACAGCTCTACGCGTCCACGCAGTACTTCTGGCCGCTGTCCGATGTCGACGATTTCTACCCCGCCACCCCCGGCATCACGGCGGCCGCCGCCCAAACAGGCGCCGGGCGTGCCCTGCTCGGCGGCGGCGGAACATTCCCCGGCTCCAGTGCCGGTGCGTACGGCATCAGGACCGTCACCGGGCACAACTACCAGGCGGTGAGCTGGCGCAACTACCTGGAGTCACTCGATACGACGGCTTACACCGCCCGCGGCCAGTCGCCGACAAACCCGCGGGTGGCCTTCAAGATGGACGACGGATCCCTCCGCGCCAGGCTGCTCGACAGGTTGAGCGTCAACACTGTGATCGTTCGCCCATCCGACCCGGTACCCGGACCGGTCAAGACCCTGGCGGGCCAGCCCAGCACCCTGACCACGCCGACCGGAGCACCGATCACGGTCGGTCCGTCTGGCGTCGTGGTGGCCCCGCTGCAGCCGCAGGATCTTCGCGGCCTGATGGTGTACGTCACTCAACCCGCCGGCGACGGTCGTCACGGCATCTCGATCACAGCGACGGTGAGCGACCCGACGGGCGCCAAGGTCGCGCAGGGACAGGTGATCCGCCCACGGTACAACCCGGGATGGGTGACCCTACCGGTGGCCGGCGAGCAGCTGGCGACCGTGACTGGCCCGCTTAGCATCCAGATCTCGGTGACCAGTCAGCAAGACCCCACCGGTGTGCAACTCCAGCTCGGCGCCGACGACACCGCGGCCGGCCGAACGGTCGACGTGCGTGTGATCGGCAGTAAGGCCGACGACTTGCGGCTGGCCTACGCCGACCCGTCCATCGTCGTCTGGGAGCGGCTCTCGGCGCTCCCACGGATCCGCTGGGCCACCGACAGCGTAGAACTCGATACCCAAGGGGCGAGGCTTGCAGCGCTGGCGGATCCTGCGACACCCGGCAGTACCGTGGTGCTCAGTGCGCCGGGACCGACCCCGTCCGGGCAACCGGCCGGACTGACCGTACTGCGTGACGAGGGCGACATTGTCCAGATCCAGGTGGACGCATCGGGTGATGGCTATCTGGTCCTCGCTGACTCCATCCAGTCCGACTGGGAAGCCGACATCGACGGCGTGCCGGCCGATCTGGTTGACGCCGACCACGCCTTTGGTGCGGTGCTCGTGCCCGCCGGCACGCACACGGTGACCTTCAGTTACGTCGGCAATCACATGACGGCCGGACTTCTCGTGACCATCATCAGCCTGCTGATCGTCGGGCTGGTGCTGGTGTTCTCCTTCGTCCGCTCGCCGCGTCGCCGGCGGGGCAGGCGGCGCGGTCCACCGCCCGCTGATGCACTCCCGAGGGCCCCCGAACCGGCGCAGCTGTGAACATGCATCCCCGGCAGGCAGCACGGGCGGAGTCAACCCTCTGGTGATCGAGGTTAAGCGACCTGCGACGTAGGTTCAGCGAGACGTGTAGATGGTGACGACCAACAACACCAGATAGACCAGACCGACACTCTGAGCAACCCTGCCGCGGATGTTTCGGGCGGTCAGCGCCAACAGGACCGGCATCAACGTGGCCCCGTACCTGTTGGGTATCACGACGTACTGCTGCAGCAACACGAAGTTGCTGACGATGTAGAGCCAGGCGCCGAAAACCGCCACCACCAAAACGGCGAAGGAAAGGCTTCGAATCTCCAGGCCGCCTCTCTTGTCAGAAAACTGGTAGATGACGCTTCCGAAAACACAGATGACGAGGATCACCCCCAGGCTGGCGCTCTGGTACGGCTGGGCGAAGGTCCCCACGCTGCTGACGAGCCACTTCGGTTGGAATGCATCGACGTTGAACTCCGCGAAATTGTTCACCGGGGTCAACGAGTAATGATGGCGTATCAGCAACCAGGTGACGGTCGCCACTGCGAGGCTTCCGACGACCAGGCCTACGCCGACGAACAACTCTTGACGGGATCGACGTGGGGTGGCGGCGCCACGGGATTGCGGCCACAGCGCGAGGGCCAGCAAAAAGATGACGATTGCGGCGATGACCGTGACATTAGATGCCTTGAACGCCACCGGAGCCGCGCCCACGATCAACAGCAGCCACGTCGGTGCTCGATGCCGAACCCACATGATCACGGCAATCGCGGCGAGCGCGCCGACCAGCAGATCGGTGGCGTGCGGAGTGATGTGGGTCCAGTTGGTCCAGAAACCAGTGGTCGCCAGCGCAATGCCACACACCAAGGCGCCGCTGATCCGCGACGCGCCGAGTAACCCGCAGAGCAGGAACAGCGCGGCCAGCCCGGCACCACCCCACAAGATGCCCGCCAGGCGCCCCGCATTCACCAGGTCGTCGGTCACCCCGAGACCCATCAGCACGCGGGCTACCGCATCGGTCATCACGTAGTACGTCGGTGGATCGATATCGGCGGTATTCCGCGGCCGGTACGGTTTCGGGTCGATTTGATTGCACGCGTCCGGGCGCGGCTTCACCACCTGCCCGATACCCCGGCACGCGACTGCGTTGGCAGCGACGTCGCCGTAGATCTCTCCGCGACCAATGATGAAGTGGCCGTCGTGAGCCTTGGCCAGGTAGTCGACGTAAGTCGCCTCGTCGACCGGGCTGAGCACCCGCACGTGCTGGACCTGGTAGATGACCACCCCGGCGGTGGCCGCGCACGTGATGAACAGCAGCAGCAGGGTCTTGGCGATCGCCTGCCCACAACGGTGTGACGGCGCCGGATCCTGCCTGATCGGGTCCATTTCGGATTGCGGTTCATCGCGCTGCGTGGTTTCCGTCACTTGAACACCCAGGCTCGGTACAGGAAGTAATTGGCCACCGCATTAACGACGATGGCCACCAGCTTCGCGGTCAGATACAGCAATCCGAGTGCGGTCAGTCCGGCCGTGATCATCAGCGTGCTGAGCAGATTCAATCCGACGAGCACGTAGAAGCGGATGAGCTGCTTCCGGGTCCGCCCGTGGCGGCCCGCCTCGAAGACCCATTGCCGGTTGAAGGAGAAGTTCAGGACCGAGGAGACACAGAACGCGATTGTGGTGGCCACCAGGAGCGGGACGTCCAGGACGCCGTGCAACAACGCCAGCATCGCGACATCGGCTGCCATGCTCAGACCGCCGACGACCACAAACCGCGGCGCAGAGTGGGATCCGAGCCGCGCGACCCAACGAGCAGGAGCCGTCTTCGGAGTCACTTGCTCTCGCCTGGGGGACCGCCCATGACGATCGCATCACGGAGCGCCATCGAACGGGCGAGCTCGGCCACGTTCATCTCAATGTCCCGACAGCGGAAGTACAGACCGGCGCTGGTCAGAGCAAACACAATCACCAGCAGGTAGAGCACCAGGTCGGTGCCACGCGTCACGCCGAGGAAGTCAGCCACATGCTGCGGAATGGCGGTATTGATGACCGAGACGGTGGCGAAGGCGGTGAGGGCCAGCAGTGCCAACCTCGTGGTGGCCCGAAATCCCACTCGGCGGCGGTGCCGGAAGGCCCACAGCAGCATGACCAGGAACGCCCCGACCAGGACAATTTTGATGAGTTCCATCAGCTTTTGCGCTCCTCGAGGAGGTGATTGAGCCAGACGTCGACCGCAATGTTCACCGAGTTGATCGAGCGCTGGCCCTTCTCACGTGAATAATCAGTGTAAAGAACCGTAACCGGGTGTTCCGCCCATCGGGCGCCGGTGGAATGAACCAGGCGAAGCATTTCGCTGGCATGAGCCATGTCATGCATCCGTAATTTGACCTTTCCGGCAAATTCCCTGTTGAACGCGCGAAGGCCGTTATGAGCGTCGCTGAGCGACACCCCCGACGACACGGTCTCGAAGATCCGCGCCAGCCGCAGCATGGCCCGGCGAGATCTCGGCATCCCCTGGGATGAGCCGAGAAACCGGGACCCGAGCAATACGTCCTGTTCGCCGGAACGCAACCGCTCCACCATCGCGACCGCATCCTGTACCTGGTGTTGCCCGTCGGCATCGAAGGTGACGAAAAACTTGGCGTTCGGGTCAAGAAGCGCGAACTGCAGACCCGTCTCAAGGGCGGCTCCCGCGCCCAAATTGATCGGGTGTCGGACCAACCGTGCCCCGGATGCGAGGATCTCCGCAGAAGAGGAGTCAGCACTCCCGTCATCGACCCCTACAACATTGACAAAATGCTCACGAAGCTCGCGCAGGACGGTCTGCACCACCGGTGCCTCGTTGTATGTGGGCACCACTACCCACGTGTCGGTGTTCATCTGGCAGTCTGGGACATAGATTCCCACCCTTCTTCAGCGCCGATGCTGTTCAACCTATTATCAATGGCCGGTCAGCCGAGCAACGCCGCGCGACCCGGCAGACGGGTGAGTTCGTAAAATCCCTTCATCTTTCGAGTCAGGCGGATTGGCGGGTATCACCGCGGGCCTCCCTCAGAACCGAGCGCGACAAGTGTCCCATCCCGCCTGTTGTGATCTCGTCACGAGGACCTCCTCCCCGGTGTCGTGAGGACAGCCCGACAGGAGCAAAGTCTTTCGGGAAAGGAAGGGGGTGCATGAATTCGGGACGAGCGATCAGACGGGCGCAGAGCTCGTCGCCGTGGGTGTCGAACGCCCCCGGAACAGCTCGCCGGTCAGTGACGGGCGCCCGCGCCCTGTGCGACCGAGATGACGTACTGGCCGTACGGCGACTTCGCCAGCGACTCACCCAGGGCGAGGCACTGCTCGGCGTCGATGAAGCCGGCCACGAGCGCGATCTCCTCGAGGCAGGAGATCCGGACACCCTGGCGGTGCTCCAGCACCTGCACAAACTCCCCCGCTTCCAGCAGGGAATCGTGGGTGCCGGTGTCGAGCCAGGCGAAGCCGCGACCGAGGTCGATCAGTGTCGCCTTGCCGTTCTGCAGGTAGATGTTGTTCAGGTCGGTGATCTCCAGCTCGCCGCGCGCGCTCGGCTGCAGATCGGCGGCGTAGCGGACGACGTCGTTGTCGTAGATGTAGAGGCCGGTGATCGCCAGGTTGGACTTCGGCTTGGCGGGCTTCTCCTCGATCGAGATCAGCCTGCCGTCGGCGTCCTTCTCGCCGACCCCGTAGCGCTCGGGGTCGCGCACGGGATACCCGAAGAGCACGCACCCGTCGACGTTCTCGGCCGCCCTCTGCAAGGTCCTCGAGAATCCCTGGCCGTAGAAGATGTTGTCGCCCAGCACCAGTGCCACCGAGTCGTCGCCGATGTGGTCGGCCCCGATGATGAACGCCTCCGCCAGCCCGTTCGGGGCGGCCTGCTCGGCGTAGGAGATCTGCAGGCCCCACTCGCTGCCGTCGCCGAGCAACCGGCGGAAGCCGGCGTTGTCCTCCGGCGTGGTGATCACCAGGATCTCCCGGATGCCGGCGAGCATGAGCACCGAGAGCGGGTAGTAGATCATCGGCTTGTCGAAGACCGGTAGCAGCTGCTTGGACACCGCGCGGGTGATCGGGTGCAGACGGGTACCGGCGCCGCCTGCCAGGATGATGCCCTTCATCGGTCGGCCACTCCACTTTCGGTTCGCTGGTGTCGGGATGCTGCCGCCTGGCCGGTCGACGCTTCCAGGGGCCCGCCGACACTACCGGAGCGGCCGGCGGCCGCAGGTCCGGCATGGAGCTCCCAGAGCCTCTCCGCCGCCGCGGACCAGCGGAACTCCTGCGCGCGTCGGCGGCCCCGGTCGGCCAGTTCCGCCGCGGCCGCCGGGTCCGCCAGCAGGCCGGCCAGTGCGTCAGCCAGCGATATCGCGTCCTCTGTCGGGACGATCACCCCGGCTCCCGCCATCAACTCCACCAGGGCTGGGGCGTCGGACGACACGACGGGCACACCCGCGGCCATCGCCTCCAGCACCGGCAGGCCGAAGCCTTCGGCCCGCGACGGCGCGGCCAGCACCGCCGCACTCTGCAGCACGGCCGCGAGGTTGGCGTCGTCGAGCCGACCGAGCACGTGCAGCCGGTCGGCCGGCAGGCCCGCGGCCACCGCTGTCGCCGCGATGTCCACCGCTCCCCAGCCGGGCGGGCCGACGACAGCGAGGTGCGTGTCTTCGACGGCCGGCAGGGCCATGGCCCGGATCAGCACGTCCAGGCCCTTGCGCGGTTCGAGGGTGGCGATGCTCAGCACGTACGGCGAGCTCAGCCCGAGCGCCGTTCGTCGCCGCTCGGCATCGGGTGGCGGGTCGAGCACGGTGACACCGTGGCCAACGACGTGCAGCTTGTCCGCGGCCGCGGGGAAGATTCCGGCCAGGTCGTCGGCCACCGCCAATGACGGGACGACGATCGCATCGGCCTGACCTGCGGCACGCGCCACCATCGTCCGATGCCAGCTCACCCCGCGGGCGGTGAGCGTCTCCGGATGGGTCCACGGAACCGCGTCGTGAACGGTGACGACGAGCGGCTGTCGGCGCCTGGGCGCCAGCGGTGTCGTGGCGTGCACGGCGGTACCCCGCACGAGCGGCGGCAGTCCCCGCGACCACAGCTCGGCCAGGACGCGGCGACCCGCGGGCAGCCGGTGCGGCCCGTCAGCGCCCGCGACGACCGCACTCGAGACATCCCGATGCCATGCCGAGACGGTGCGTACGGTCCAGCCCGGTCGCGGGTGTGCGGCGAGCGCCTCGGTGATCTGCCGGGCGTAGCGCCCGGTACCGCCCGGAACGGGGGCAAGGCACTGCTCGACAACGACTGTCAGCTCCGGCACAGGGTCAGCACATCACACCTGCGAGGGTGGATCGCACCACGCAACTGGCATATTGACCTCTGGCGCGACGGGCCAGCGAGGGGGTTGAGGGGTTGAGCGGTTGAAGGGCTGAGAAGTTGAAGGGCTGAGCGGATGAAGGGCTGGGCGGATGAAGGGCTGGGCAGCGGATGACGGACGCAGGCGGGGGACGCGCCGCGAGCCGGCCACCGCTCGCGACCGTCGTCATCGTCACCTTTCGCGCGGCGCAGTTTCTGCGAGCCACCCTGGCAGGCGTTGCACGGCAACGGGTTCCGTACCGCCTCCTGGTCGTGGACAACGCCTCGACCGACGGCACAGCGGACATCCTGGCGGCCGAGGTGGAACCCGATCAGGTGTTGCGGCTACCTGAGAACACCGGCTTCGCGGGTGGTGTCGCCGCCGCGCTCGGCAGGGTCGACACGCAGTACGTCGCTCTGCTGAACGACGATGCCGTCCCCGATCCGGACTGGCTGCTCGAACTGCTGCGGGCAGCCGACGGGGACCACGCTGCGGCGGCGTGGACGTCATTGATGCTGCTCGCGGACCGGCCGGACCGGGTGAACAACCGTGGGGTCGCCCTCAATGCCGCCTGGTACGGCATCGACGTCGGTGCCGACGAGCCGGTGGCCGGACTGCCCTCCGGTTCGCGGACGGTCTTCGGTTTCTGCGGCGGGGCTGCCCTGCTCCGCACCGCGGCCGTCCGTGCCGTCGGCGGCTTCCCGGCCGAGTTCTTCCTCTACTACGAGGACCTCGACACCTCTTGGCGGCTGCGCCGGGCCGGCTGGACGATCCGCCTGGTACCCACGGCGAGGGTCCTGCACCGGCACGCCGCGACGTCCGACCGGAAGTCGGAGTTGTTCCACTTCCACAACGAGCGGAACCGGCTGCTCATGCTCGTCCGGTGCGCGCCGCTCGGCATCGCGCCCGCGCAGTTCCTGCGGTTCCTGGTCACCACCGCGTGTGTCGGCGCGGCAAGGGCGCTGCGCCGACAGGTGCCGGACGAGGCCAACTTCCGCGTGCCGCTCCGGCTGCGCGTCGCGCTGAGCGTTCTTCGCATGGCTCCCGGCCAGTACCGTCAACGCCGGCCGGCGGCCGTCCGCCGCGGTCGCCGCGGGTCATCGGACGGCTCGTCAGCGAACGGCCCGTCGCCCAACGGCCCGTC
>JBBQGJ010000216.1:0-11228 GCA_038322925.1 Mycobacteriales bacterium | reverse complement strand
AAGAGCTGGTGGCTCTCATACCACTCCCCCGCAGCGTCCACCGAAATGAACAGGCCCGACCGCTCTAGATCGGCGAGGACGGCCCCCGATCCAGACGTCGCGGCCACGGCGTCACACAGCGACCCGTTCATCCGCCGCAGGACCGACACCTGGAGCAGGAACTCCCTGCGATCGGGCGGGAGGAGGTCCAGCACGTCACTGGTCAGATAGTCGACTACCTGGCGCTGGCCGCCGCTGAAGGACTCGATGAACTCCTGCCGCCCGCTCGTGGGCATCAGAAGGGCTGCGATCCGCAGCGGAGCCGGCCATCCACCGGCGCGATGCAGGAGGCTCCGCTCGCCCTCCTCACTCAGGCCAGTGACTCCCATCCCGCGCAGGAACCCGCTCGCCTCGTCGTCGGAGAACGCCAACGAATCGGCCCGCAGCTCGACCAGGCTCCCCGACGCCCTCAGCCGGGCGATCCCCAGCGCCGGGTCCGATCGGGTCGACACGACGATGTGCAGGCAGTGCGGTCGGTAGGACAGAACTTGTTCCATGGCGATGTCGATCTCGAGCGTCTCGGCCCGGTAGTAGTCGTCGAGGATGAGCACGATCGGCGCCTCGACACGCCCGAGGTCGTCGAGCAGCAACGGCAGCACGGCGTCCAGGATCCGGTCCGGACCGGCCCTCATCGCCTCGAGCGAACGCTCACCCACGCCAGTGGCAGCTCCGGCCAGAGCTGCGATGACATGTCTCCAGAAGCGCACCGGCTCGGTGTCCCTGGAGTCGAGCGTCACCCACGCGAAAGCAGTCGCGGGGGCCGACGTGCGCGCCGTCTCCACCCACTCGGTCAGCAGCGTGGTCTTGCCGAACCCTGCGGGGGCGCAGATCAGGGTCAGGGTGGCGCCCCCGCTCTGGCCGAGGATCTCGACCAACGCCGGTCGCCGGATGGCACCGCGGGGCATCCGCTGGGGGGCGAGCTTGGCCGGGAACAACGCGGGGGCGACTATCGCCCTCGTCGGGGCGTCCCCCGGTTCACCAGACTCCACGCGGTTCCTTCTCAAGCCGACAGAGCGGTGCACCCATCCTGGCCGACTACCGTCGGGGCGACGGTAGTCCGACTTCAGTGGGGCCGAGTGTAGCCGGTGACGCCCGCCGCCGAGAGGCCTCAGCAGTCGGCGCAGGGAGCTGGATCGGGTCAGCATCGGCCAGGTACTGCTGGGCGCGGACGAGGCCGTCGTCCAGCGGCTTGCGACGCATCGGGACGCCCGGCGGCACTGACATCGCACCCGCGGCCGGACGGATCACGGTTGGTGAGGTGGACGGCAGTGGCTCGACTCTTCACGCGCCTCGGTCCAGGCCACAACCACGGCAAAGCCCGAGTGCGCATGAAGCTTCCGCGGCCGGGGGGGTGCCGTGGCGATCGGTGACGTTCGCCCGCCGGCCATCATCTTGGACGCGGGCCTGGCGTCTTCAGGGCCGCTTCACCCTGGGCAAGATGCCACAGGTCTGCGCAAATTTTGGGCGATGCCGCCCTGAGAACGCCATCAGAGGCCATATCCCCGTCGGGATAGGGACTCTGATCTGCATAAACGCCTGTGGGCGATACTGGGATCGAACCAGTGACCTCTTCGGTGTGAACGAAAATCAACACGTGCTCAGGCAACGCACAAATGCGCTCTGACCTGCATTGATGGCTCACGTCAGTCGAGGTCAGATCATGCCAAATCCCACTCGCTTGTGGGTGTTTTGTGGGTGCTCTCTATGCGTAGGCATAGACCCCCTCTCGAACACTAAGTGTCATCGGCCGTGCCGGGGCGGCCGACTCATCGCTCATGGCAAACGTCGGAGCGTGTCCATAGCGCCGCAGAGTGTGCTCGCGACCAAGACACACCGCTGCGCAGTGGCTGTCCGGCCTTCAGCGCCGGCAAATATACCTTCTCGACCATGACCCTCCACATCGCCACCGAGCAGGTCTTCGCCGACTTCATGGTCGACTGGAAAGCATGGATCATGGAGCCACGCCAGCGCCGCGCTTTCGAAGACCTGGTCCTCCCGCTCAACGACCGTGACCTGATGACGCTGGCCCGCGCCAGCCGCCGCTTCCTCACCAGTTACCGACCAAACTACGAGCGTGGCTCGCTCACCAAGTGTCAGCGAGATGCCTATTGCGGCCTGGAGGCAGCTCTCGGCTGACCCCGGGGACCCCTTGACTGGGGTGGTAACCCTGCCCTCGGCCCCGATTCAGATCCCGTACTTGCCGCGGTTCTGCGAGTAGCACCTGAGCATCCGGTCAGCAAGCTCGGGATCAATTCGCCGGACGACTCCGGAATCTCTCGGCAGCCGGGCGACAACCTCGCGGATCATGTCCTCGGTCACCGCTCCCATCTTCGAGACCACCTCGTCGTTTCGCCTACCCGTCTCGGCCAGCCGCCGCTCCATGTCCGCGTCGGACCGGATCTCAGCTGACCGGCGGTGGATCTTGAAAACCTCCTCCAGATCCATACCCGACGCCGCGGCGACCTCACGGCCGGTCGAGCCGGCGTCGAATGCCGCGACGATGGCCCGATCACGCGCGACCCGCTCCGGGTAGGCCCTGATGGCCGTGGCCCATGCGGCGGTGGCCGTGGCGACGGCGTCCAGCGGGTCGGGGCTCGGTTTCTCGGGTTCGGGCTGACCTTGGTCTTCGGGTGGTTCCTTGTCGCTCACAGTGGCCTCCAGGTGGGTCGATGCCGACCATGATGGGGGACCTGACCGACAGTCCACGGAGCGTTGATTCGGGACCGGGCGACCAAGCTAGAACGGCGCGCAGTTGTCACGGGACCGCGACGTCTCGATCAGAGGCCAGGCGCGCCTGTCCGCCCCATCGGGTACCGTCCCCGGGCTATGACCACTTCCCCCACCCCGACCATGACCCATCACGAACAAGCAACCGGGATTCTGCGGAGGCTGAACAGAATCGCCCTGGAAACGGACATCGAACCTTGAGCGTCATCACTGCAACCGGCCGGCCCGGTTGCTCGAGGGCGCTTGCTTCCAAAACCTGGTCGCCGGGGTTTGATTGTTCCCGCGGCCGGCGCGGCCTACAGAGGGGCCACCCGCCGGGCGCCGGCGCGCTTCCCGCTGTCGGACACCCCGACTAGACGTTGCAAACATCAACCGGCTCGGGGGTCACCACCCCGGCACTGGACCGCTACCGCACGAGGGGAAACAGCGCCGCCACCGACCGGGCACCGGCCGCCACAGCGGCGCTGACCGGCCTGGCCGGGCGCACCCCGCACCGGCGACGGCACCCCTGGCCAACATCGCCCTGGACCGGGCGCTGACCAGCGACCCCGCCTACCGACTCGCGCACCTGCTCGGCCACGCCATCACCCATGCGCTCCCCCCGGCCGTCCTCGACCCGCTCACCGCCAACCTCTGACCGGACACCCGAACTCCGTCCCGGCCGGACCCCCTCACCGACCGGGACGGCCCCGCCAGGACCGGTAACCATGCCCGGTTTAGGCCGGGAAAGCAATTTCTCAATCCATCAGCATCCGCCGGTTGACAACGGGGCAATCGCCTGCCCGGTAAGAAACCATGGATTTGGGCTGAAACCCTCGCTAGCTGACTGAACCGTGTCCAGTAGCGTGGCAGACGTCTTTATGGGTCGCCCACGGATAGAGGCGCCATTGAGGGAACCCAGGCTAACCACCGCGTAACCGGTTACCCCTCCGCGGCCGATCGGCGCCTGGCCGTCGTTTGACACAGCCGTCCCCAAGCGTCCTGCGTCAATGCCGTCATCGCGGCCGGGCAGATCCGGCGGACCTTGTTAGCACGCGATAAGCGCGGCGTCGGGGTTGACGTCTTTCAGCATCTTCACATAGCTCCCGGACACGGCCGCGGAGCAAGCTTGGGCCATGGTGGCGAATGGACCGAGGTACGCGGCGTACACGCGGTTGCCATTGACGCTCGAGACGAGTGCAGCACAGCTCTGATCGGTCACCAGATAGGACGAACCGGGGTGAGCAGTGAGAAAGGATTGCACCTCCGTCTGATACTGGGACGGGTCTGTCGACGAGCCGATCAGCGTGATGTACTGGCCGGTGCAGCTTTGATTCGCAATCGGAACCGTCAATCCGAGATCACCATTACTGCCGGTTGCCCCCCGACCCGCGGCCAATGTTCCTTCGAATCCCCGTCGATCCGGATCGTAGATGTACACGACGGTGGTGTGCCCACCGTTCGCGCAGTCGGGCTTGCAGTCGTTGAGGTCAACGTGGATCTCATTGCCTGAAATTGTGGCGGCGGGCACGTAATTCGTCGATCCTGTTGATGGTGGCTTGTCGAGGAAGGGAACCATGCGCCACACCCCGTCCTTTTCCGATACGACTGTTATTCCGTTGGCGAGCGTCGCGTTGCCGCCCTGTACCAGAAAGTCGATATCCCCATCCGTCACATGCGAGGTTTGGATGCAGTCATTTTTACAGGAACTGTCGGAGGGTACATATGGCTGGCTGCTTGGCCCATTCTGTGGATCGTGCGGGTCGAGTGTCTTGAGTACTTTCCATTGCTGGGTCGTTGGATCGTAGGATCGGACGTCGATCTTCTGCGGGGAACTGGTGGCGTTCTCGGAGTTGGCGTAGGCAACTACCATTGTTTGAGCGCCACAGACCGGCGTCGGCTCGGATCTGTCGTAGGGGCGATAATACCCGTCAAGGTCCAGGTGTATTGCGTATTGCGCGGCGTCGTCGATCGCCGGTGCAGGTGTGTCCGGATCGCATGATGGTGACGGCATGGGCGTGCTCGGCGCTGTGGTCGGCAGTTCCCAGTCTCCGGTGGACGGCTCGTAGTCAGCGATGCCGTTTGGAGCCGCATCCAGCTGAAAAGAGAGTTGATCTGCGCTAGGCGCGCGGTCGAAGACCAATGCTGCGGTCATCGGGCCGTTTACATGGTCGTAGATCTGAACGGGGTTACGTTCCGCCTTCGGTTGCACCACGCCGTTGCTGCCGAGGGTGTCGTCGAACAGTTCGACCCACGGCGCCCCGCCATGGGTCGCGTCCCACAAGTTATCTGGGTTCAATAATCTGACATCCAGAGATTTGATTCGGAGATAGAACGGCCCCTGGTCAACGTCGTATCCGGGCGTGACAGATACTGGTAGTACCCAACCGGCAGGCAGGCCCTGAGTGCCGTCTGATGCGTAACCGGGCCACTGGGGCTGGACCGCGGCAACGTTGTTTCTGATTTCTTCGCCGACGTATTTGGAGACACCGATCTCTTCAGGAGTCGGGAGGTGATCCGACGTACGGTACTTCCGGGCTGGGTCGATGAACATCGAGCCGTCCCCGCCGTGCGACCGGTCCGGGAGATGCGCCCAATACGAGTCGCCGACAGCGTAGTCGGCGCCTCCGATGCTGACGCCGGAAGCCAGCTGGTCACCGGCCTTGCTGCTTGCTTCCCAGTACATCGTCGGTGTTGTGTTGTCTGCAAGCGGTTCCCGCCAATGATCGGCCGCGCGTTGACACCATGACACCGTTTCGGTCAGCGAAGACGAGGTCCAGCCCAGGCAATCAGACTGCCTGGAGCCCGCCGGGATCTGGGCGCCGCCGTCGGCCCAGCAGTTCGCCGACTTCACTCCACACGCAATGGCGTTAAACACGGATCGAACGGGGACGCGTACTAATAGCTGGTCGTACCCGGCCAACGAGAACCACGACCAGTGGATGTGGACGCACTCCGAACATCCTGCGGTGCCGCCACCGAGCTCCGGTGGCAGTAGTCCCGGTGTGAGTCCCGGCAGACCCACCGCTTGCCGATCGGTTTGGTGCCAGTTCTCCCACTTGACGACGTCGCCGCCCTTCAGCGTCTGGATGGCTCCCCCGTTGACGAGTTTGCCTGGTGTGCTGTTGCCGCCATCAGCGGCCAGATCGTCGACGTGGCCGTTCTGCGTCCCCAGGTTGGCGACCGGGACATCTCGGATGATGTCTGCGGCACCGGCGATGCCGCCTGGATGCAGCGACCCGTGGTCGACGTCGAACTGAAACCTTTGAACCACGGTGACCGCGATCCGAGGGTCGATCGATGCCGTCGTTCCTGGGATTGCCCAGGTTGTGGTCGGCCAGAACCTGCGGCACTGGGCTGTTTCTGTTGGTTCGCAGGCGGTATCGAGTGCCGTGTCGAATCGGTAGGACTGTTCGATGAGAACGGAGAACGGTGCGCCAGCACGCGGGGTGATGGACGCGAAATAGATGGCAAGCACTCCTGGTGCCCCGTCCTCCGCGTTGCACGCCTTGCTAATCAAAGATGTTTTGACGTCGGTGTCCTGCGCGCGTGCAGCGGTCGTGAGAAAGCCGATATAGGTGTCGCCGTCGCCGTCGGTCACACGGAAATACGGCACGTCGATTTGCTGGGCGACGAGCCGCGGCCCGAACCGCAATTGCGAGAGGACGAGGCCATCTGTGTCGCTGACCGTCGCGCGGTATGCCCAATTGTCTTGGTTCGTCCCCGGACCCGGACAGCTGAAATCCGTGCCCTTCGAACCTTCCGGTGGCACCGCAACATCGCCCGGCTCGGACACCGACGCATTTCCCGTCGAGATGGATGGAGTCGTGACGCTGTCACTGGAGTCCTTGCATGCGACTAGGGCTGCCAGTACCAGGAGCATGGCGAGCGCTGGTCTTGGAAAAGAACGCATCTTTACCCCCGGGTCATCGTTAAAGCGTGTGGTTCTCATGTGACGTCGCGGGGCCGGTCAGAATTCGCTGTGACCGGAGCGCGCAAGAGTGAACCCGTGTCCGTCGGAATTCGTGCACCGCACACCCTGTTCGGACACGGCGCACCGTGCGACGCCCATCTCGACGGTGGCCCCGTATTGCACGACCTGCGTCTGCTCCTTCAATGCGGTGCTGGCGTCGTTGGCGCAGTTGCTGACCGTCGCGGGGCCGGTCGCCTTTAGGGCAATGGTGAATCCGGGCTGCCCGACGTCACAGGCACCGACGGCGAAGTCGCGCTGGGAAATGAAACACATCAGTTGATCGGCGGCCCGGCCGCACATGATGTTGTTGGTCGGCGTGGAGAAGGCCCCGAAGGACGAGGGGTCCGCACCCGAGAAATTGCCTTCACCGCCGGCATAACCGGACGTCGACACGGCCGTTGACGTGACTTCACTCGAGTTCCCGAGCCAACAGCCGCCGGCCACAGCCGCGTCCACGTTGAAGGCGAGATAGCCGAGATCCGGGTTGTTTGTCGACCGGCAGGTCACCAGGCCACCAGGGGCGTTCTTCAGCGTGAAGGTGGTGCCATGGGTGTCGTTCGACCACACCGTTGGGCTCAGCACTGCTCGGGACATCGCGTCGGTGAGCTGCCGGTCGGGCAGTAGCGCTCCGGGAAAGACGATCCAGGCGGAGTATTCGGGAACGGCTTTCGGGGACGTCACCGAATGGTCGCCGAGTTCGGCACCGGCCCCACTCCCACTCCGACTGGGATCGCAAACCGGCTTTCGATTGTCGCGATCCGCCCAGAGCGGCTTCGGAGAAAGCGTCGCGGTACTTCCGGCTACAAGAGTCACGAGGTAGAACGGATTGACCCAGACCAGGAAGGGCGCGCCGGCGGACGATTTGGCGACGACGGAAAGCGGGACAGCCACCGAATTCGACGCGGTCCCGCCGTTGGCCGAGAGCATGGGCAGGCACAGTCGCACGGCGTCGTCATCGACCTCCGACACCGGCACGGCTGGACCCAAGGTGAGGGTGACGACCACCGTCTGGCCGTTGCTTTCGGTCAGTGACCCGGTTGCGGTGGTGGATGAACCGGCAACCGCAGACGAATCGGCGGAGTCGCTGCCGCTGGATGGCGGATCCGTGGTCGAGCCACCACCACCGGAGGACGGCTTTGGCGAGGTCGTCGGCTCCTGCCCTCCGGCACTGGCCATTGAGGTGGTGGTCGTGGATGCCTCGGTGATCCGGGGCACAGGCGACGCCCCGCCCGTTGAGCAGGCGGAGAGCAGCAGCACCAGGACCGCGATTCCGACGGCTGTGCAGGTGGCTCGTCGTTTCATTCTTGTCCCCATTCGAGGCGAGAGTGCGGGCTGGCGCCGGCGCGCAGGTCGGCGGTGGCCGCACCATGGGGATCGTGCAACGTGCGCGCGGGTTGCCCGATGATCGTTGGCGGACCCGACGCGGTCGGGGCTTGGGGGACCGGCGTGCCGCAAGAGCCGCAGAAGCGGCTCCTCGGGGAAATGGCCGATCCGTACGTACCGCAGGGACCGGCCACGTTGACCGGTTGACCCGCCCGGCCCGACCCGGAACGGGGTGTTCGGCGCCCCACACGATCCGCAAAACTGTTCTTCGGCATGAGCGGCCGCGTCGCGGTAGGCGCACGAATCGGCGCGTTGCCTGGTCATTTGGATTGGTCCGGCGCATCCGCGGAGCGACCGGCGAGCGTCGGTGCTCTTCGGTTCCGCGCGCGCGCATCGGGACAACTATGCGGCTGTGACATGGTGGTCGCCATTCTGTCCGACCCGGATGGTTCGGGCGCTTCGGTGTCAGTGGTCACGCGGGGTGGCGACGGTGCCGATTCGCGGCGCCCATTCACCCGGACGGCCGTGCGCCTGCATCGCAGAGTGTAGTGGACATCAACGGGGACTCCTACCGACTGCGTGATCACCACGCCCGCACCGACAACCTCCGCCGCCCCCGACGCCCACAACCCACCCCGAGCCGGGAATCACACAATGATGTCCCGAGCCATTTGACATGACGTGTTGCCACTGAAGTTGATCCCGTTGGGGCTGTCTTGCCAACCATGGTTGGCCCCGGCTGTGAGCTTGGAGTGATCTCGCTTCGGTTGGCCGCACGATTTCGGCCGGTCGATGACCCTTTGAATCGTCCGCTCCGTGGTGGAGCGAACGGTCTCGTTGCACGCGTCATCGACTCACTTTGAGTGGCAACAGACCCACCGACGGCGTCGCGGGATCGCTTAGAACGGCACGCAAGCGCGACCCGCCATTGCCACGGAATCTGATCCGCGCAGGTCAGCGCCCTGGCGCAGGTTCAACTCCATTGGCACGGGACAAATGACCAGCGTGTGTAACGAAAGCTGTAACGAAACCCATGGACCTGAGCGCGCCATGCGGATCAGGCCCCCTGGACCCGCACCGTCCGGGGGCAGCTCCGGGCCCCCGAACCGACACAGATCCCGCGCCGCAACAGCCCGCAGCGGCTAAAGTTGACACCGCCACCAAGTGGGGAAATTCGATGAGCAACTCTGGTCAACTTGGGTGAGCGTCATCACCCTAGGGACCCTTGGTCCCTGGGGACCCTTGGTCCCTGGCGGTTTTACAGATGAGCCGAGTTTTCAGGCGGGCCGGTTTGCTTGGGTGAGGTAGTCGGTGACGGCCCGTTCGAGGGTTCGCAGGCTCTGTCTGACGGGTAGCGGTGCGGGGATCCGGTCGGCGGCCAGCAGCGGTCGCAGGACCCGGTTCCCGACCTTGGTGTAGAAGATCGCGAACCGTTGCCCATCGGCTGTGAGGAGATAGGTGTTGCTGTGCTCGACCTTTCGGATCAGGCCCTTGAGCTTGAGGCGTCGCAGGTCGTAGCAGCAGCGGGCCTGGTTGTACGGTTCGCCGAGCAGCCCGCCGATCAGCGGCCGGATGGTCTTGTTGCTGAACCCGCCGATCAGGTTGCTGCCCACGGCGAGTGCGCCGGCCAGGGCCATGACCCGAGGGTCGCCGAACCTCAGGGCTGGGGCCCTCCGACCGTCCACGAGGGTCGGCCGCGCGATCCGCTCAAAGGCTGGACTCGCAAGGACACAACCCTGACCGACCCGTTCAGCATCCAACAACCTGCGGTTCACGGCACGGGCTTTGCCGACAAGTTCGTCCAGATGACGATCCGGCGGAGAACCCCGAGGTCGGTCGGGTCGTTGATCACCGTTTCGATCCGCAACGCCCGGCCCAACTTGAAGTACTGCTTGACGCGGGAATGCTTGTACCGGGCGTCGATGGTGACATCGACACCCCTGGTGACGACCCGGGTAGCGAAGACGCCGGTCGTCTGACCGTTCTTGGGGATCCGCCGGCCGAAGATCAGTTCGACCTTCTCCGGCCGGCCCAGGTCCAGGTTGTCCGCGACGAGCGTTTCGAAGAACGCCCGGCCGTTGCGGGGCTGGTCGAACACCATCGTGCGGGATACCTCGATCTGCCGCATCGACAGTTCCCACCAATACCCGTGCTCACGGTCGGCGCCGGTCAACGGCAACGGCAACCGGGGCCACCACCGGTCGGCGAACGCCGCAATATCAGCCGGGCCGAGCCGATCGCAGATCTGCTGCAACCCGGCAGGGTCATCGGTGGCGGCGAAACCGTTGGCCAGCGCGGTGAATCCGATCCCCGCCTTGGTCGCCTGCTGCTTGGCAAACTCGTGGCCGTTCAACCAGATTTTGATCGGATAGGGCAGGTACGAGCAGATCTTGACGAACGCCGGGCCGAACTCCTCATCCCAGAGGTAGAAGTAGAAGCACGAGACCCGCCGCTCCGCCCGACCCCACGCAAAGTGCGGTACGCCAGCACCATTCGCGGGCCGGGAGTTGCAGGAAGCGACCCACCGGAACTCCTGCGCCACCCCGATCGCGGCGATCCCCGACCGCCCTGTCGCGGCCTGCCGATCCAGGAACGGGCGCATCACATCGAGCTTCCGGGCGTGCTTGGCGAACCGCACCACCGGGATGTGCTCTGTATCAGCCAACCGACGGACCGCGTCCCGGAACCGGTCACCGATCCGACCCACCACCGCGGGTGAAGGAATCGGGAAACCCTGCCCCGCCAGGAACTGCACGATCTGACCACCGACCTGCATGTTCGGGACATACCCATTCAAGTAGATGCGGTCCAGGCACTGCAAATCCCAACGTCACATGACCATCAAGGACGTCCCACGTCGTCACCGGCCGAGTCGTCATCACACACCTCCGGACGACCCAACTGGCCGTCAGGAACCAGCCTGACCCACCACCCCAAGGCAAGTCACGATGCAAACTCAACCACCCTGGACGGTCCGAGGCGGAGCCTCGTTAGGTGGAGGTGGTTTGGTGCAGACCCGCTCTCGCGGCGTATTCCCACTCGGCCTCGCTAGGTGGCTGGTGTCGAACGACCGCATTTGGAGGCCACGCGCAAACCCGACAAATCGCGTGGCGCGGAGATGGCCACACGAGCCTCAGAACCGATCGGTGGACCAAATCAGGTCGGCGCGAGACCGCAGTCTTGCACT
>JBBQGJ010000215.1:0-11252 GCA_038322925.1 Mycobacteriales bacterium | reverse complement strand
CCCCGACGCGGTCCTGGTCCTGCTGCACCTGCTCAGCGGTGGCGTGCACACCCTCGCCGCGAAACTCGCCCACCTGTCCGACAACATCGTCGCCGTAATCGTCGGCGAACTGACCTGCCAGATCCGCCGCTACCCCTGGCGGCGACGAACCCGAGCCCACGCCATCAACCTGCTGCTCAACACCAAACAAGCGCTGCTCCGCGGCGAACTCCGCGCCGGACAACCCGGCCAGCCCCAGCTCCTGCTCGTCGATCCCCAGGACCCGGCTTTCCAACACGTCGACACCGCCCACCCGGACAACGAGGACATCGACGTCGTCGACGTGCTGCTCTGGGCCGGCGGACACGGCATCGCGCCGCTCCAAGACCTGCTGATGCTCCTCGACCTCGAAACCCGCCGCGGCTACGGCCACGCAGCCCGCCACCAGGTCGCCCATGACCTCGGCATCAACGAACGCACCGTCCGCCGCCGCCGCGACCGCACCCTCCACGCCCTCCGTCAGGCGAGCGACGCCTACCTCGCCACCGTCGCCTGATCCCACTGACTCCCTGGCCATGTCGCCGATCGCTATTGGCCGCCGGGACCACAGGGTGGGCACGATGCCGGTCGCCGAGGGCAGGTTCGGGACCACTCGCCGGCCCGGCCACGCGAATCGTGATCGATCTGGCTCCCGGGCTTGCGAGTAGTGCAAAGGATTGGCCAGCCCGCACTGACCCACGCTGTTCGCATCGGGATCGGCTCATCGAGAAGTTCGGCGCACAGTGTCGTCGTGGACCCTCCCGCGGTGGTTCCGTGCAGGCGGAGCAGTCTGTCCGTGTGACCCGATTTACTCCGAGCGCGATCACGCACCCGATCGTTCAGGCACCGATGGCCGGTGGCCCATCGACACCCGCATTGGCTGCGTCGGTCTCGACCGCCGGCGGTCTGGGCTTCCTGGCCGCCGGGTACAAGTCGGTCGAGGCGGTGCAGCGCGAATTGCACGAGATCCGCTCGCTACTGCCGGATTCGGCACCGTACGGTGTCAATCTCTTCGCGCCACCCGGTCATGGTGCCGGCGTCGCCGGGGTGCCAGCGTATGCCGAGCGTCTGCGTGAGGAGGCGGACCGGCGCGGCGTCACCCTCGGCCAACCTAGTTGGGACGACGACTCCTACCAGGCCAAGGTGGACCTGCTGTGCGCAGCTCACCTTCCGGTCGTCTCCACGACTTTCGGCTGCCCCTCCTCGGCGCAGGTTGATCGACTGCACCAGGCCGGGACCGCGGTCTGGGTCACCGTGACGAATGTCGAGGAGGCCAAGCTCGCCCACGAAGCCGGCGTGGACGGCCTCATCGTGCAAGGTGTTGAGGCGGGCGGGCATCGGGGCGGCTTCGACGACACCCATCCCGGTGACCTCGGGCTTCTCGCCCTCCTTCAACTCGTTCAGGCCGAGATCGCCGACACCGTACCGCTGATCGCCACCGGAGGGCTGAGCACCGGAAAGGGCATCGCGGCGGTTACTGGCGGCCGGGGCGGCCGCGGCGCAACTAGGGACAGCGTTCCTGCTCTGCCCCGAGGCCCGCACCAGCCAAGCCCACCGCGAGATGATTCGGCGCGGCGCGGCGCCGACCGCACTGACCCGGGCATTTACCGGCCGAACCGCGCGAGGCATCAGCAACCGGTTCCTGCGCGAGCACACTCCACATGCGCCCACCGCCTACCCCGAGATCCACCACCTGACCGCCCCGCTCAGGTCCGCCGCCAGGGACGAGGGCGATGCAGACGGAATGCACCTGTGGGCAGGGCAGGCCTACCCGCTTGCCGAGCCAACCCCAGCCCGAACTCGTCCGGAAGCTCGCCGCTGACGCCCGAGATGCGCTGCAAACAGCGGCAGAGCGGATCAAGACGTGGGACTAGCCGCTCCGTAAGCCGATCCCTGAGCGGGACATC
This sequence comes from Mycobacteriales bacterium, assembly GCA_038322925.1. Lineage (GTDB taxonomy): Bacteria > Actinomycetota > Actinomycetes > Mycobacteriales > Nakamurellaceae > Nakamurella. The sequence goes on along the minus strand of JBBQGJ010000215.1, from coordinate 9,327 downwards.
TCGGCGCTCGTTGCCGATGCGGCGAGAGTCATTGTCGGCTTCGATGCCGAACCTTGCGCGAATTGGGCGTCGGTGAGCCTGTTGTGGCCCGATCGATGATTGGCGCTGTGGGGTTCTGGTGACTGCACGCACTCACAGTCGGCGTGCGCAATCAATGTCGGGACCCACCCGTGACCGAGCGGGACCGCCGGGTGATGAAAGGCGGGTCGCACCTGTGCGCACCCGGGTACCTGCACGCCATCGGCCGTCCGGGGGTACGCGGCAGGAGCAGGACAAGTTGCCTCGCTTTCCTTCCGCTGTTGCCAAAACTGTGAGCGGCTCACACCGATCGGATGTGGCGCGTCGGTGGCAAGTGTTCATGCTGTGGTGGCCGGTTGTTGGGGCGTGGCCGAGAGGGTCATCCTTCTGGGGTGAGTCGCGCCGCTGGCTCCGGCTCGTACGCTCCGGGTTCGCCGACCGGCGAATCGACCGGACAAAGGGATCGACCGGACAAAGGGGTTGCGTCGTGACCGAGCCGTTTCGTGGTGTGGTGAACCTGGACATTCGCGATTCTGTGCCGGACTGGGCGCCGTACGAGCAGCCGAAAGCCCCGCCAGGAACGCCCAACGTGGTGTACATCGTGCTGGACGACGTGGGTTTCGGGGCACTGAGTTGTTACGGCGGGATGGTGGACACCCCGAACATCGACCGGGTCGCGGCCGGCGGGGTGCGGTACAACCAATGGCACACCACCGCGTTGTGCTCCCCGACCCGGTCCTGCCTGTTGACCGGGCGCAATCACACAACCAACGGGATGGCGTGCATCACCGAGGCGGCCGCCGGGTTCCCGAACGGGAACGGTCACATCCCCCCGCAGTGCGCCACCCTCGCCGAGATGCTGGTGGAACGTGGGTTCAGCACCGCCGCGGTGGGCAAGTGGCACCTGACCGCCGAGGACGAGATGAACCTCGCCTCCACTCGCCGGAACTGGCCGCTGGGAAGGGGTTTCGACCGGTTCTACGGGTTCCTCGGCGCGGAGACCAACCAGTGGTACCCCGACCTCGTGCACGACAACCACCCGATCGACCCGCCGTTCACCCCGGAGCAGGGGTACCACCTCACGGTCGACATCACCGACAAGTCGATCCAGTTCGTCGACGACGTGAAGGCCATCGCCCCGGACCGCCCGGTGTTCCTGTACTACGCCCCGGGTGCGGCGCACGCCCCGCACCACGTGCCCAAGGAGTGGGCCGAGAGTACCGGGGGAGGTTCGACGAGGGGTACGAGCGGGTCAGGGAGATCATCCTGGCCCGGCAGAAGGAACTGGGTATCGTGCCGGCGGACACGCAGCTGCCGCCGATCAACCCGATCGGCACCTACCTGGACCGTAAGGGGCCCGACGACGCGCCGTTCCCCGCGTTGGATTACACCCAACCCTGGGACAGCCTGACCGGCGATCAGCAGCGGTTGTTTTCTAGGATGGCCGAGGTGTTCGCCGGGTTCCTGTCCCACGCCGACCATGAGATCGGGCGGCTGCTGGACTTTCTCGCGGAGATCGAGCAACTGGACAACACGATCATCGTGCTGGTCTCGGACAACGGCGCCAGCGGGGAGGGTGGCCCGAACGGGTCGGTCAACGAGATGCTGATGATGAACGGCATCCCTGACGACATGGCAGCCAACCTGGCGATGCTCGACGACCTCGGCGGTACGAAGACGTACAACCATTACCCCAACGGGTGGGCGATGGCGTTCAACACCCCGTTCAAGATGTGGAAGCGGTATTCCTTCAACGGCGGATCGGCCGATCCGTGCATCATCTCCTGGCCGGCCGGGTTGGCCGCCGGCGGCGAGATCCGGGAGCAGTACCATCACGCCGTCGACATCGTGCCGACCGTGCTGGACTGCCTGGGCATCACCGAACCCACCGAGGTCAAGGGCGTCACCCAGACCCCGGTGCAGGGCGTCAGCATGCGGTACAGCTTCGACGCCGCGGCCCTGCCGTCGGCGAAGCCGAGCCAGTTCTACTCGATGTTGGGTACCCGGGCGATCTGGCATGACGGGTGGAAGGCGGTGACCACTCATCCCTCGTTGAGCGGGTGGGCGCACTACGAGCAGGACGTCTGGGAGCTGTACCACACCGAGACCGACCGGGCGGAGCTGCACGACCTGGCCGCCGAGCACCCCGACAAACTGAACGAGCTGATCGGGCTGTGGTTCTACGAGGCCGGGGTCAACCACGCGTTCCCGCTGGATGATCGGGGTGCGTTGGAGATCATCCTGACGCCCCGCCCGCAGCTGGTGGCGCCACGGGAGCGGTACGTCTACCGCCCTGGCGGGGCCGAGGTCCCGGAGAACATCGCGGTGAACATCCGGAACCGGTCGTACTCGATCGGCGCGCAGGTCGACATCCCCGCCGCCGGCGCCGAGGGGGTGCTGTTCTCCCACGGCAGCCGGTTTGGCGGCCACGCCCTGTACGTGAAGGACAACCGGCTCTGCTACGTCTACAACTTCATAGGCATGCACGAACAACGGATCGTCGCCGACCGGGACCTCCCCGCCGGTGACAACCTTTTACTGGCAGCGAGTTTCGACAAGACCGGGGAAGAACCCCGCGGCGTCGCGCACGGCACCCTGTCGCTGTATCACGGCGATGAACTCGTCGGATCCAGCACGATCCAAACCCAACCGGGGAAGTTCTCCATCGCCGGGGAGGGCCTCAACCCCGGCCGGGACACCGGTGAACCCGTCACCGACGACTACCCCGGCACCTCCCCGTGGGCGTTCACCGGCACCCTGCACCGGGTCGCCGTCGACGTCAGCGGCGAGCCCTACCTGGACCTGGAACGGGAAGCCGTCGCCATGCTCTCCCGCGAATAACCGAACGCCGACCTGGTACGCAAAACAGGGTTGAGGCGGTCGAGAAGCCTCCAATCACGGCGGCTGCAGTCGCCAGGGCGATTCCGGCGTTGGCCACTGCTCGCGCTCTGGGCGCTTACGTCGGGGATCCGCGGCGCGGCCCACCCAGGCTGCTTGCGGCCGCTGGAGCAAGTAGGGCGAGATGGTTGTTCTGCGACCTATTGTTCTGCGAGCAGTCGACGAGCACCTTGCCGGTCCGGAGTGAACCTGGCCATCCAAACTGCTCGGGATCTGATCTCCCCGGCGGGTGGCACAGCTGGTTCAGTGCACGGGGCCCGGTTGACCCGCGGCGCCAGGCGTTTTCCTGGTTCGAGCTCGCTGTGGTTGCCTCACCTATTTCGACTTGCCATGCGGCGACGACCAGCATCGCGAGCAGGCCGGTGAGATTGATTCCTAGTCGGGCGTCGAGCAGAAAACCGGGTCTATTACGCCGGTGGTGATGACGGTGATGGCGAGGCTCGTCCCTCGAAGCGATGAAGTTGGGGGGATGAGAGCACTGGGCTAGGGTAGGGCGTCCGGAGACTTGCACGCTGTGACAGGTCAGTCGGGCCGAACGAACGGAAATGATGATGACTGAGGTATCTCTGGACGAACTAGGTCCCGTTGACTTTGTCGTCGTCGAGTTCCCGGCGGCGTCGAGCAACTTCACCGGTGAGATGGCGGCGGAGTTGCGGGCGTTGGTCGACGCGGGAACCATCCGCGTGATCGATATTCTGATCCTCACGAAAGGCGCGGACGGTTCGGTCGAGGCGATGGAGCTCTCCGACGTCGACGGGCTCGGCGACCTGCAGGCGATCGAGGCTGAGCTCGCCGAACTCTTGGCCGCGGACGATGTCGAGCACCTGGCGGCTGCGATGGAGCCGGGTAGCACTGCTGGTGTGATCGTTTATGAAAACGTGTGGGCTGCGCCGTTCGCGTCAGCGGCCCGGCGTGCTGGTGGCCAGCTGATCGCCAACGGGCGTATTCCCATTCAGGCGATCATCGCTTCGATCGAGGCCGACCAAGCAACCGCGACAGTAGGAGACTGACAATGCCCCTCAGGCCTGCACGTGTCGGAAGAGTCGGCGTCATAGGCGCGCCGGTTGCGAAAACTGCGGTGGTCGCGGCTGCGGTCACACCCGGGCGCGGTGCTCCGGTCGCGAAAACTGCGGTGGTCGCGGCCGCCGTCACACCCGGAGCGGGTCGCCGCCGCCGCATCTAGTGTTGCGCGTCGGGAGGAGCTTGGTGGGTTGGGCGACATCGAGGTGTGCCGGTCGCCGTACCGACGGTTGTTCGGCCGAGCGGACAACCACCAGCGGAGTTGTTCGGTCGTTGACGGCGCGATTGTGGCAGCTCGGGGCGCGTTCGCCGACGTCTGGTGCGCTATCCCTAAGGTCGTCGTCAGCGGGTGGCGTTGGCGACCGCGGCCCGCGCTCCACAGCGTTCAGGGCAACGCCCGGCCCGGCGGGGCGTCGCGTGGGAGTCGGCCAGCGCGTGGGAGTCGGCCAGCGCGGTCCGGCGAGGCGCTGATCGACTCGGACGCGGCGTCAGTCCGACAGGCGCGGGTGCGCCCGTTGTCGTCGGCCCTGATGTCGACGCGTGATCGGGCGTCGGGGTGACCTCCATGGCGTCAACCAAGTCGGAGTCCACGACGGACTTCCCGCGCGGTCCACGCGTGGACCAGTCGGTTTGACCCGCCGGAACGTTCAACACGGGACGCGCGTCGAGTACTCGAGCCGGCCGGTCATCCGTCATGCCCGACGGGATCAACGCTGCAGATCACCCGGCGGGCTTGTCGTCCTCGCTGGCTCTCGCCGCTTCTGTCGAACGCTGAGCAGACGCTTCCTGGCAGCCCGGTGCTCGTCGCTACGGTCGCCAACTGCAGCAAGCAGGCGACTACAAGGGCCCGCGTAGGGATCCGCTTGCGGGACACCTGCGGCTGAAGCAGGGATTTGCTTTCCTCCCATGTGGTCCCGGCCAAGTGTGGCGGTGAGGATCGGGAGTGCTCACAGGGCGAGCATTGCTGTTGCGACGTCATTCGCGGCCGCTTGGGGTATTGCCGTGGAAGCGCTGTCGAGTACGAGCAGCCGCGCCCCGGGGATCTCGCGCGCGAGAGCTTCGCCGTTGCCGACAGGGAAGAACGGGTCGCGGCGACCGTGCACCACCAGCGCTGGCATCGCCAGCTCAGCCAGTCGTTCGCGCCAGCGCGGCTTGCAGTCGACCTTGGAGAACACCACGCCCAGCTGGTTGGCCATCTGCACCGCGGGCGCCGTGCTGGGCGTGCGATCCCATTTGCGACCGGCGGCTGCCCTTGCGGCGACCGGGTCGTCACCGAGGATAGCTGCGGCCTCAGCGGCGTACTCCGTGACCGCGCCGCGGTCGGACCAGTCAGGCATCGGACGCGAGAACAGCCGGTCCATGATCGTTGCGTCATGGTCGGGCAGGTCGTGATCGACCGGGCCCGGGGCGACGGGTCGCGTTGCCGCGAGGGTGAGCGCCGAGAACGCGTCCGGGTGGTCAAGCGCGGCGACCTGGGCGACCATCCCGCCAACGCCGATGCCGGCCATGTGCGCGGGCCGGTCGTCGAGCGCGCGAGCGAGGGCCGCCGCATCGGCGGCAAGATCGCGCAACGTGTACGCGGGGGCCTCGGGATCGACGGTGCGCGACTCACCAGAGTCGCGCAGGTCGTACCGCACCACTCGTACCGCACCACGTGACGCCCGCCGCGGGCGAGCGCGTCGCAGAGCTCGTCAGGCCAGGAAAGCATGGTCGTGCCACCTGCGCATAGAACGAGCGGCGCGGATGCGTCCCCGAAATGCTCGACGCCGAGCGTGACGCCGTTCGCCCTGACCGTCGTCATGACTGAGGTGCCGCAGTAGCGCCGCCGAACGTGTTGACCGAATGAACGATGCGAAACACCGCGACCTCCATCGTGGCGTCGCGGAGCCGCGACGCGGGCGACGACGGAGCGCCAGGGCGCCCGCCGACGGCCGTGGCGTCAGGGCGCGCGACCAGGAATGTTGTTCTTGACGACGACAACTGACAGGACGGGAACTCATCGGAAAAAAAGTCCGTATCGACCCGCACCTCGGTCTCGGTGACTGGCCCCTGCGTGCGACGACCCCGGTCCACCGAAACGGGATCCTCCTGCGGGACAGCGCGAATGCCAATCGCTGTTCGGCGCCTGGGCTGTCGTCGGAGAGGGCGTTGTGCGTGCACACCGCCAGCCGTGGCGTCCATCTTTTACCACTGGCCGACGAGCACGCGTTTTGGGGACCTCACGGGTTTCGAGCCGGGGTGGTTCGCAGCGTCAAATTGTGCGTCTGTAGGCGGTACTGATCAGGAGGAGGGTCGGCAGATGAAGTTAGTGAAGCCGCCGTGCCGGGGAATGCTGTCAGTGCCTCGTTGATGTTGTCGAGCGGGAAAATGTGGTGTTCCAGCACCGAGGGGTCTAGGGTGCCGAAGCCGGCCATCTACGCCATGTCCTGGGCTTCGCTGGTGGAAGAACCACAGGCTGCCAACAAGGCTGATCTGCGATCACATCATTGAGAACAGGTCCAGGGCAGGTCGTTCCATCATTCCACCGATGGCGACGGCGATTGGGCCGTGGTAGTCGACGGCGGCGCGGGCGCAGGAATGAATGCGCTCCGATCTCGCGGTTGGTCCCACCTTTGCCGACGAGCATGGCAATCTGCAATCCCTGCGGCGTCAGGGCAATACTGGTGTTCGGATCCCGTTGACGCGGTCTAGGGGGACAACGGTTCAAGGACGCGTTCCCGAAACGACAAGCATCTCGCAGGGCCCGACGAAGCCGCCCGGCCCCTCGAACTGACCAAGGGCTTCCTCAACCTCGATCCACGCCGCCGCCCGCTGCAGGGTGTCCACATCGGCGAGCATCTGGTGCAGTGCGCCGAACGATTCCTTCTCGAACTGGACGCAGTCCTTCGCGTTGGCCATTCGTAAAGGCGAGGGAATCGCCGTGACTGTGACATCTACCAGCCCTGTCGCGGCGTACATGCCCTCCGCGACACCGGGCGAACCGAGGCTGAACGGGCCTGGCAGACCGCGCGCCGGAGCGGGCAGACCGGCGATGCGCCGGATGATTCCGACCGGGATGGAGAAGAAGCTATTTCGGTCGGCGGTCGAATACACGACGGACGACAGGCGTGCGCCCGGTCGCAGAGTGCGGCAGATCTCGTTCAGTGCGCGGGGCTGGTTGGGGAAGTAGATCAAACCGACGCGAGAGATGGCGGCGTCCTGCGTCGCCGTCGGCACCGCGGATAGATCCTCACCGTCTGCCTCGAGTGTCTCGACGTTGCTGAGCCCCGCCCGTTTCGCAGCCTCGGCGGCGTAGCCGAGAATGGCTGGAGAGATATCGGTCGCCAGGATCCGTCCGGTGGGACCGACACGGCGGGCGGCCGCGAGAGTCTGTCCCCCAGCGCCCGCGGCGATGTCGATGACCTGGCCACCCGGCTCGAGGTGCACGTCGTCGAGCATCTTCGTGGTAGCGGCGTCGAGCCAGTTTTCAATTGCCGGCCCCCAGCGGTACCAGGCCTCGGCGGCCGCTTGCCACTGGGTGCGGGTGGTGTTCTTGAACGTGACGGGATCGAAGGTGGTCGTGGTGGTAGTCATGGCGCTCCTGCTTGGGCAGGTGTGGTGATCTGCTCTCCAGCGTCCTGCCGGCGCGCCCCCATTTCCAGGTCGAGAACTGGACCTGGGCGGGACAGTTTCTGGACTGGATGGTGGCATCGGGGCGAGAATGCAGTGGTGAAGGATTACGTCCAGTACTGCCCCGTCGCGCTCGCAAGCTCGGTGATCGCAGAACGCTGGACGCCACTGATTGTGCGAGAGCTCGTCCTCGGCGGACGTCGGTTCAACGAGATCGACCGCGGCTTACCGGGGATCTCGCGGTCACTGCTGAAACAGCGGCTGGATCATCTCGAGCGCAAGGGTGTCGTCGAACGTGTGGCGCTGCCGCAGGGCGGTGGTCACGAGTATCAGCTCACGCCGGCTGGTCGTGACCTGGAGCCGGTCATCATGGCGATCGGCGAGTGGGCGGTTCGCTGGATGTTCAGCGAGCCGGAACCCCGCGAGGTCGACCCCGTGACGCTGACCTGGTGGATGTCGCGGCGCGTGATCACCGATGAGCTCCCGGAGCAACGCACGGTGGTGGAGTTCGCTTATCGCGGTGAGGATCCGATGAGGATCTGGCTGGTGATCGAACGGCGGCAGACCTCGGTGTGCACCGACCCGCCGGGGTTCGAGATCGACCTGGTCGTCAGCACGGAGCCGGTCGAGCTGATGCGCATCTTCGCGGGTATCACGTCGTACGCGCGGGCGGCCGCCAGCGGGGCCATTGTAGTGACCGGTCCCAAGCGGCTCGCTCGCGAGCTGCCGAACTGGTTCGCGTGGAGCCCATTCGCTCCCGCGGTACGGGACCGCCTGAACAAAAAGCACCGTGTGCTCGAATCCGGGTTTCCGGAACCGTCCAGCGCCGGGCAGACGTCGGCAGGATCGACTTGATGGAGGTCATTAGAATCATGGCTCAGTCGACCGACAACAACACCAGCTGGTTCCGCATACATACCTAAACTCTCATCCTTAATGTCATCGGTCAGGACGCAAACTCGGTTTCCTGCACCGCGAAACGATCGCGGCCTCGCAATTCGCCCCGCATTGCTGGTCGTCCTGCCCGCACCGTCCGATGAACGAGCGGAACGAACTGTTCCGTCCCGATAAACAACTTCCGGGTGTTTGCCGGGGGGATCAGGGGCCATCCGGTGCAGGTCACCGAAGGGGTCGATGATGCGGCCCACCTCTAGATCTGACGATGAGCGCCACTGGCTCCCGGTGGCGCTGATCTTCGTTGCAGTCACCTTCGGGCTCCTCGCCGCTGGGTGTTCAGGCTTCGGCGCCTCAACGGGGACCGCCCAGACCGGCTGTCAATTCGACTGCGGAAACCGCCAAGACCAACTCGATCGCCGTGACCGGTGGCGGCGCCCCCCTCGCCCTGGTGCAGGAGGCTGACAGGCGGAGGCTGTTTCTGGAATCCCGGGGCAATGGGACTCCCACGGTGATCCTTCTTTTGCCCGTCACGCACACGCCAAAACACTTCGCGACAGCCAGATCCCAAAGCCGACGTATAACTCGTTCAGCCTCGTTGCCTTGGTGTCGACGTAGCCGGACCAGGATCGCCCAACGGGAACGTTCAGATCGGCCAGCGATCGGTTGACGGGCATTGGCGGCGATATGACGCGGCCGCGTCGGCCGGGATAGGCGATCTGCCGCTCACAACCAGGACGGCTTCCCTCCTCCTGGTACGGCGGCCGGGTGTGGCACCAAGCCAAGGCAGCGGCGGTAGGCCGCGTGAATCCATCCAGCTGCGGTATCGGGAGCGAACACCAGGTCCGAAAGGTGCAGGTCCTGCACGACATCCCCGCGGTGGCAGCG
>JBBQGJ010000214.1:0-11278 GCA_038322925.1 Mycobacteriales bacterium | reverse complement strand
CCCTCGGAGCCCGCCGACGCCTACTGCCAGGCCTACACCGGGGGCCCGGCGCAGTCCGCGGCGACGATGCTGTACGAGGTCTCCCTGGCCTGCGGCATCAACCCGCAGGTCATGCTGGTCACCCTGCAGAAGGAATCCCAGGGCCTGACCCGCACCGACCCCACCGAATCCTCCTACGCGGCGGCGTGGGGGTGGCACTGCCCGGACACCGGCCCCGGCGGCACCGCGAACTGCGACCCGCGGTACGCCGGGTTCTTCCACCAGGGCTATGGCATGGCCCACCAGTGGGCGAAATACCGGGTCGAGATCCCGAACGGCCAGTACAACTACCAACCCGGCCGGACGTACGACATCGCCTGGAACATTCCCGAATCCGGCTGCGGCGCCGGACCGGTGTCGATCCGGAACCTGGCCACCGCGTCGCTGTACGTCTACACCCCGTACCAGCCGAACCCCGCGTCCCTGGCCGCCTACCCCGGCGAAGGAGATGCCTGCTCCAGCTACGGGAACCGGAACTTCTTCTACCTGTTCCACAAGTATTTCGGGTCCACCGGCGGCGGCACCGCCGGCGGCGCTCCCGCCGCTGTCGGGGGCGGTGGGAGCGCCGGCCCCGTCGGCGCCATCCCGGGGCTCACCTCCGGGTCGAGCGTCACCATCCCGTCGTCGCCGTACACGGTGTGGCACGGCACGAACTACGCCGGCGCCGTGATCACGACGCCCACCCCGGGCATCGCCGCCGGGATCGCCGCCGGCCTGGCGTATCTCGGCCTGCAGTACTCCTGGGGCGGCGGGAACGCCAACGGCCCCACCTTGGGCATCCACGACGGCAAGGAGGGCGACGCGCACGGTGACTACGCCCGGGTCGGGTTCGACTGCTCCGGGCTCACCACCTACGTCGCCGCCCGCTACCCCGCCGCGCTCCCCCGGCTGTCGTCCGACCAGCGGTACACCGCGCCGGTGCAGGTGCCGTGGGACCGGGCGCTGCCCGGTGACCTCGTCGGCTACGACGGGCACATCACCGTCTACCTCGGCGTCATCAACGGGCAACGGATGCAACTGGAATCCCCCCAATCCGGCGACTTCGTGCGGGTGTCCGGGGTCCGCCCCGACGCCGACTCCGTCGTGCACCGCTGGTGGACGGCCTGACCCGCCGAGCAGCAACCGTCGCTGTCGGGGGTCGACGCTATGTTCCGGGAACGCCGAGCACCACGAACGGCCGACGACAACTCCGAGAGGGACACCACCATGATCACCGCCACCCTGGCCGCGAGCACGACGGATGCACCGCCCGCCGACGGATCCATCAGCCCGATCATGTGGCCCGCGATGGTCACCGCCCTGGTGCTGTTCTGGGTGCTGCGCCGCGCCGGCCGCGACCGCCGGGAGCGGGACCGTTTCCTCGCCGACGTGATCGCCGAGTACGAGCGCGTCATTCACGAGTACAACCTCGCAGCGCAGGCCGGCGGCCGACCCCCGTACGAGGTCAACGCCGCACTGCAGGGAGGACCGGACGACACCGCCTGGCAACTCGCGATCGGCAACGTCGTCAAAGCCTGGGACGCCGCCGCCGCGATCGGACAGCACGTGCACCGCGCGGAACGCCGCGGCTACTCCTCTGGTCTCGGCGCCGGCTGGTACCTGGGAGCCCGGTGAACCAGTTCTTGAGGCGGTCTCACTTCGGTGATTCGCGGTGAATCGCACCATCGCGGGTAACGCCGTACCCCGGCCGCCATAGACGGGTAGCCGGCAGCCCAGAGCAGGGCATCAGCCGGTGCAATGGCGGGTCGGCGCGGTCGCAGCCCGCCTCGATAGGAGCTGAGATGACCGACAACGATGACGCTGACGGCCCCGGGTGGGTCAGTCAGACGCAGGCGGTGGAGCAGGAAGGTCAACTCCGCAACGCACCCGTGGAGTATCTCGAGGCCTTGCCCTGGGTGACCCGCGGCGGCCAGCGGTGGATCCACCAGGACACCCTGCTCGAGTGGTGCGGCGGCGGCGTGGTGTTCGCCGACCGGGCCGCGGCGGTGCTGCAAGATCGGGAGGACCAGAACTGGCGCGATCGGCGGGGACGGTGACCGAGATCGCCGCCGGCCGGAAGCGGCTTGCGGAGGCGACCGCCCGCCGGGCCATGCGTCAGCCGCGGATCGGTGACGACCTGCAGGTCACCCGGTTCGGCTCCACTCAGGGTCAGGTCGTCGCGATCGGGCACGACGGTGAAAGCGACCCGCTGGTGATCCTGGCCGATTCCCGCGGCCGGCGCCGGGTCATCACGCTCGAATACGCCTGCCACCGGGACGTCACGCCTCGTACCAGGCACGGCGTTGACGGTTTCCCTGACTTATTCTGTCGCGCAACGGATGTCGACCTGTGATCGCGACGCCGGAGGCAGACCTGGCGCTGGCCGTGCTCGAGGTGAGGCGCCGGGCAGCGGAGGTTGCCGAATCGGGTGAACTGTGGGTCCGGCTGGCCGGGGATCTGGGACGGCAATACGCGTGGCCGTGGTGGAACACCCTGCTCACCCGGCCGGTGCTGGCGGGGTTGGGGGACGGCGTCCCGGCGGTGGCCGCGTCCCCGGCCCAGTGGGCGTTGGCCGGGACGATGCCCACGGTCGACCTTGTGCCCTGGCTGGTTCCGGTGGGTGCCGCGACGAGAACCGTGGCCGGGTCCGGTCGGCCCCTGCTGCCCGGACAGTTCGGGTCACCCGGCGATCGAATCCAGTGGCGGCACGCGCTGAGTGGATTGCGGGCCGAGCAGGTGGTGATCGAGGCGACCCGGATGCGGTCGACCCCTGAAACCGGGCGTCTGGTGGGCGCCGCGCGGTCGGCGGCCTGGGTGTGGGGTCTCACCGTTGCCGAACCGGCTCAGCCGTTTGACCTGCTGGTGGCGTTGGCGCAGCACGCGTTGACGTCAGGGGTGATGGCCGGGTCCACGGTGCCCGAGGTGCTGCTCGTCGATCTTCCCGCCGCTGGCGAACCGGGTGATCGGTCGCTGTTGACGATCAGCGCGGCGGTGGGTTTCCTGGCCGCGCACGGGGTGAGCGGCGTGTTCGGCCCGGCCGGTCTGCCGCAGGAGTTGGCCCAACGCGCCGACAAGGCATTCACCGGCCTCCCGCGGTGGGTCCGCGCGGCGGCGGTGTTGTCCGCGTGCCATGCCGTGCAGGTATTGATCACCGTGCTGCTGAAGGTGGTAGGGGTGCCGGTGTGGCGGGGCGGGCTCCTCACGATGGCAATCCCGCCGACCGGGCACCTGGTGGGCCGGTGGGCTACGGCCCGCGGGGGCCGGTGATGGTCGGCAAGGATTACACCCAGGAGCCGTGGGGCACCGGCCGGGAAGCAGTGATCGGGGCGTTGGTCGGGGTGGCCGCGGCGATCGCGGCGGCGTTGTGGGTCGGCGGCCAGGTCGCCAGCGTGGTCACCGGGCACGGCTGGGCGGGTGGCACCGTGCTGTCCGGGATCGGCGCCGTCGGGCGGCCTGCCGAGCCGGACCGGGCGTGGGGCTCGGTGATGCCCGGACCCGCGCTGTATTGGCCGATCACCCTGGTGGTCGCGATGGCGTTGCTGACCGGCGCTGTCTCACTCCTGGTGCTGGCCGTTCGGCGCTGGCGGGACCGGACCCGACCGGTGACGAGGCTGACCTCGCGGCCGGGCATGGCCACCCACCGGGAGGTTCGGGACCGGATGGGCAGCGGGGCGCTGGCCGCACGGGCCGCCTCCCTACGCCCCGCCGCCGCCGACGCAGCGGTCGACGGCGCGTTCCGGCCGGAGGATTTCGGGTGGTGCTGGGGACTCGCCGGCAACGAACCTGTGTATACCTCGGTCCGGGACGCGGTCGTGCTGATCGGCCCGTCCGGCGCCGGTAAGGGCGTGTACGTGGTGATCCCGCGGATCCTGGACGCACCGGGCGCCCTGATCGTCACCTCCACCCGACCGGACGTGCTCACCCCGACGTTCGAGGTCCGCCGCCGGGTCGGCCCGGTCGCGGTGCTCGCCGCCGACGGGTCGGTGTCTGGTCTGCCGTCGGTGATGGGCTGGTCCCCCATCCGCGGCTGCACCGACGGGGAAACCGCCCAAGTCAGGGCGCACGTGCTCGCCGCCGGCACCGCCGCCGGAGTGGAGAACTCCTCCTTCTGGGAGCAGCACACCGAGGCGATCTGCAAGACCCTGCTGCACGCCGCCGCGCTCGGCAGCCGACAGATCGACGAGTTCTGGCGGTGGACGATCAACCCCGACGGCGCGAGGGAAGCCGTTGAAATCCTCAACACCCACCCCGCCGCGGAACCCGAATGGGGAGCCGCGTTGAACGCGGTGATCACCGGCGAACCCAAGTTCCGCGACCAGGTGTGGGCAGGGGTGCGAGCCGCGCTCGGCGGCCTGGACGTCGCCGCCGTCCGGGCCCGCTTCGACCCCGCCCGCGGCGCCGACTTCGACGTCGTCGCATTCCTGCGCGGGCAGGGCACGCTGTATCTGCTGGCCAAGGAGAACGACCCCGCCTCCCGGCTGCTGTCCGCGTTGATCGCCGACATCGTCCGGGTCGCCAAGCAACTGGCCGACGCCTCCCCCGGCGCGCGCCTGGACCCGCCGTTGACCCTGATGCTCGACGAGGTCGCGAACTTCGCCCGCCTGCCCGACCTGCCCGCCTACATCTCCGCGTACGGCGGCTCCGGGATCGTCACCTTCGCGGTCATCCAGGACCTCGCGCAGCTCGAGGCCACCTACAGCCGGGACCTGGCCGCCGCGATCCTCGGCGCGGCCACCATCAAGGTCATCCTCGGCGGCATCAGCGACGCCGACCTGCTGCGGGACTTCATGCTGCTCACCGGCGAACGGGACGAAGAAACCTGGTCAACCTCCCGGTCCGGGATCACCCAACACTCGGTGTCGTCCACCATCCGGCTCCGCCCAGTGCTGGACGCCGGCGAGATCCGCGGCCTGGCCGAAGGAACCGCGTTGATGCTGTTCAAGGGCAACCCGCCGACGCTGATCCGAATGACCCCCTACTACCGCCGTCCCGAAGCCGCCGACCTGGCCGCCGACCAGCGGGAATGGGAATCCATCATCGCCGCGCAAGCCCTGGCCCGCGCCGAAGCGGCATTCGGCAGCGCCCAGTGACCCACCCCGACAACGACCCGCAGAACATCAACGCTCGGTGGCTGTGGGCATGGTGGCGACCGCAATGGAATCTGCGCCACGGTCAGCCGCCGGCGTGCCTGGTGTGCGCGGCAGCCGGCCCGCTCATGCTGCTCGACCGTCAGCAGGATCCGCAGCGCACCATCGTCTTCCGCGACATGGTCGCGGTCTGCACGTCTTGCGCCGCCCGCGCTGAACAGCTGATCATCGCAAGAACCGCCAGCTCGCGGCGCTGGCACGGCATGCCCCGCGCCCTCGTCGTCGACGCAGTCCTGCGCGAACTGGCCACCGGATCCACATCCGTCGACGGAGATGGCGGCGGGTGGTAGCGGCTGGGCAACCCGAGACGCGGCTCCCTGTTGACCAGGCCCGGCAACAGCGCCGCATTTCGAATTGCCCCGACGACACCCGAGTCGGACACCAGCACCACGAGGATCCGGCGCCGCAACGTCACACGTGCCATCAACTGGTCCAGGACTTCTATGACGCGTCTTGGCACTGGCGGCGTCTGGATCGGGCGACGCATCCAGGGCATGACCACGGCCGTCCGCACTGGCCGCCGAATCCTCGGATCTCGGGAAGCCGTCCAAGCCAATGCGGCTGACTCGGGTCAAGAGAAGTGGCGGTTGGGTGCCGTCGGTGTCCAAAGGAAGGGTTTCGTTAGGCGATCCCCTGCGGAACGATGTCGATCATGGACCCCGCAGGGATGGGTTCGAGCCGTCGACGCTCGGGTTGGTCGGGCCCCCGTGACCGCGCTAGGCACTCTCAGCGAAGAAGATCCGGAGTTCCTCGGCGACGAGGTGGGGTGTTCCGCCGTTGTCGGGCGCGGTGTGGCCGACTCCAGGCAAGGTGACCCGGCGGGCATGGGGCAGCACGCCAGCGAGCGCCGTCAGCGTGTTCTTCAGATACGCCGGGCTCCTGCTCCCGCCGAGCAGCAGCACGTCGATACGCACGGCGGCGAAGGTGCTCAGCGTCCCCTCGCTCTCGATGACCAGTTGCGCGTCGTACCGCATCGTCGGCACTAGGTTGGCGAGCGGGACGGCGCCCGGGTCGACGGTCATCCCGTCGGGTCGTGCTCTGCGATCAAGGCGTCGCAGCGGCCACAAAACGACCCGCAGCTTTGCCCGCATGACCGGCCTGTTGGCCAACTGCGGACGGGACGGATCCGGCGAGCCAGCCACGCTGCTGGACCGGGCCGCGAAGTTCAGCATGCGACGACGCCTGGAATCCGCCTTGTCACACTCACTCTCCACCTGGGCCGAGAGGTTCCAGGCGGCTACCTCCGGCTGGGCGCGGGCCAACGGCATAGTCATCGTCGGCAGCCATAGCGACATTGACACGGCCCGGCTGCGGGATCTCGGTGTGCCGTTCGTGGGGTCCTTGGAGCGGGCCCGAGCGCGGTACGAGCTGGACAACCGATGACCGGTCAACCAGCTGTCGGTTGAAGGTTACCGCGTCAACGTCAACAGGTTCGCGAAAGCGGATCGGGAGAACGCGACGGATTTCCCGCCTTGGCTTTCAGGCAGTGTCTCATTCAATACGGTTTGGACCCCGAGTGTGCAGGCTGCGCGGGTTTGAGTGGACCCTAACGCTCTGCGACCTACATCACACAATTCGAGAAAAACGGAATAAAGTACGGCGGACTACTCGGGAGCTGGCGCAGCCTGCCGTTAGCGGGTTGCTAATAGCGGAAACTTCAAACTTGTTCAGAGACAACTCCTCTCATCGCTGCACGACACCCCGACACCCGAGAGAGTGCCGTCGAGTGGCAAGGGCCAGGCAAGGGCCACGGTCACGCACCCGAGCTCGGTTTCTCGATGAGGCAACCGGCCTGGGGGAGGTTTCAGTGGCATAATTGCCCTCGCAAGTGGAGGAGGTCGTGGGTGGTTGGGGGGAGGTCACCCGTATGATCCACTGCTTTGGGTAAGCGCTTCTCAGCGGAACTGTGGCCACAGGGCCACGCGAAAGATCCTGGGGGCATGGTCATGAATGGGAAGTACCTATCCCACCAATATGATGCCGACATTGCAAAGGTCGAGTACCTTCGCTCGTTAACCGACAAAGGCCTGGAATCACTGATACGTGCCCAAGACAACGAAAGGGGCACATGGCCCTATTCCCTTCAAGAAGGAAAGGCCGTTGAGGTACCCGAGTCGTTCTCAATCGTTACGAATGCCATGACCGTCCATGCCATTGCTGTGTGCTTTGGTTCAATTCGAGATAGTGTTCTCGTGCCGGGCCTGCGGCTTCGGCCGGAATACGAGAAGCCTCTACTCGCGTCATCATCAAAGGTCCAGGAATTCGGTACAAGGATGCTGATAGAGGAACTGAAAAAGCAAAGAAGCCGAGCTTTGCTTACGGAGTCCAAGACTTGGGGTAAGAACGATCCCCTTACGCTTACATGGCTACATGAGATCCTTGAAACAGAGTTCGCAAAGAGCATTCCCGGAGCAGACGCACTCGACAAGAAATTGAAGGCAATTGCGAAGGACGCAATCACAACGGGTTTCGATGATCCTGACGACTTCCTCTTTGCGACTTCTGGGGAGATGGGTGTCACAGCAAATCCGTTCCGGCTCTTGCGGCTCGTTCACTTAGCCCATTCGATTAAGCTTCTGCCAAATTCCATCGACAATCGCGAGACGGTTTCAACCGTAAACCTAGAGAGATACCTGAAGAATGTTCTCCATACTCAATTGTCGAAAAGTGCGATACGCAACGGTGGATTCGATCCATCGGTTCTTACCTTTGCCTTAGAGGCTCTAATGCTGATAAACCTTGAGTCCGTGAGTGATGCCCTTGTCGACCGCGTTATTGAAGTCCTTAGCAGCGATCGCAGCAGGTCAACTCATTGGAGGCCTGTCAGGCCGATCCATGTTACCAAAGAAGGCTCGGTCCTCCTCCCTCAGAGCATTGAAGTGGCTAACTCTTACCTTCGGATCGGCAGTCTCCACGATTCTGTCGGAACAGATCCACTATTTTCCAGGAGTCGGGAAATGCTCGACAGTTTTGAGGACTGGGTGACTTCGAGCGTCATCAAGGTGAGCGTCTGTCCCGATCTTGGCGAAGAAGGCCCTGGAAGTGTCTTTAGAGGATGGAAATCGGAACATACGCATTCGCAAGGAAGAATCGACCTATGGGCAACCAGTCAGGTATTGCTTTTCCTTGAGCATTTCGGATCGATGCTGGAAGACCACGTTGCCTGGTCCTCACGTATAAATGCGGGGCTCGAATTCTTTCCCGCTCAGAGGCCTTCCGGGCAAAAGGTTGAAGATCTCCGGACCAGGGAATGGGCGGAAACATTGAACCACGAGCCTATGCTGCTCCACCCCCAGGGAAGTCGATATCGATCATTTGAGACAGTCGGAGAACGATTTGTTAATCCGAGAATATCCAATGGTCCTACCTCGCCAGCGTATTCAATGCTATTGTATGGGCCCCCCGGCACCGGCAAAACCAGCTTCGCTCGATCCTTGGCGAGGGCCGTTGGCTACGATTTTATCAATGTTACGCCGAGCGATTTCCTTCGGGCGGGTGAGTCTGGGGTTGAGGCCACCGCCCAGGAACTGTTCAAGGTGCTCATGGCTCAATCGGATGCCGTAATTCTGTTCGACGAGATCGATCGGTTGCTCTTGGATCGTGAGAGCCCGGAATACGGGTCGCAGAGCGACATGTTTCAGTTCATGACGCCGAGCATGCTGACGAAATTTAATGATCTTCGACGGAAGCAGCGGTGCATATTCATCGTTGCAACAAACTATGCCTGGCGTATTGATAATGCGATCCGAAGACCTGGACGCATCGATCACCAACTGCTCTTTCTGCCCCCGAACTATGAGCAGCGACGCGTGATAACTGAAGCGGCAATCTCCGACAGCTTCCACCATGACTCACGTGGGGAGATCGTCCGCGTCATCGCTAGTCGAACACCGTTGTATGTCTACAGGGAAATCGTGGAGCTCGTGGGTGGGCTCGAGCGCGAGAATTCTCTGGAAAAGTCTGACGGCGAATTCCGCAAGGACCTTGAAGAGTTCCTTAGAATGTCGCCGCCGAAGATCACTCTGAACCAATATAAGAAACACATGTGCGAAAAGGTCAAGGAGTTCTACGATCCAGCGGTGGGTGCTAAGACGTACGGCGGTGAGCCGAGGTCCGATCTTGAGAAGGTGCCGTGGGAGGAATTCGGCCTACTGACCTACTTGACTCTTGAATGCAAAATCCACCCTGTGAAATCACCACCCGAACCGGATCCAGAGGCTTGGATTAAGAACGCGATCGTTCTGGCGCTTGACCGTTTCGAACCGGCCATCTATAACGTACTTGCGGACTTTTGCTGTCCTTCGAAGAATATCTGACCGAATGCATTTGGTGAGAGGATTTTCAACGGCCTGCTCATCTCATCGGTCACCGGCCTCAGCAAAACGATGGACGCTAGTACTTGGATGCAAGCGGTTTCATTTGTGAGCCGAAGCGGTGATGACGCCCTGGAGTGGAGGATCACCATTAGCGACATGAACTACGTCATTAGCGGCGATGCCGGTGATAACGTCAACGCCGCCGGTGGCCCCCACTTCTACGACTACCTGGGCGGGACTCAGATCGCGACGCGCGCGGTGGCTTATTGTCGCCGGCGCCATGCACGACCTGGGCAGTGAGATCTCAACCGCCAGTGGGTGCTGGCGACATGGAACCGGGCGTCAACGTCACCCCGCTGAGTTGTTCACTGCCAAGTGAAGGGCTCAGCCGGGATCGATGGCAGGTGGAGCGGGCGACCTTCATCTTCACTCCCGCAGCGATGCGACCAGCGCCCCTACCGCCGGCCCGATGCCCCCCATGTCCAAGGAACACGGGGGCATCGGTCCGGCAGTAGTTGTTGTCGCTCCGAAGATTCTCGAGAATTGGTCAACTGGACTAATGACAGACAACCTTTCCCGGACAAACGAACACGGCGGCAAGCCTGTCAGCTCACCGCCGTCCCGAACCGCCTGGTGGCACCACGGACCGGGGGAGGTAGACGGGTGACTGGAATAGAATTACTGGCCGCGTTCGTGGTCGGCATGCTGGTCAAGCCCCGGTGCGAACATCGTCCGGCAGGTGACCGCAATCTCCCTGTTCATTGGTGCGTTCGTGGGCCTGCTGGCGTGGCTCTTCGCAGGCATCGGGGGCACCGAACTGATCCTTGATTCCTGCCGCGTTCGGGCTCATCTTCCCTGCGGTGATGGCGTGCAGCGTCCTGCGGGCCATGATTACCAGCACCGGTGCCTGAAACTCCCCGAAGGGTGCAAAAGGCACCCGAAAGATACCCATGAACGCTGGCGCCGGTCAGCCGGCAGGGATGAGGATCAAAGGGGGGCGTTGGACCCTCGTCTGGCCGAAGCACCAAGGGGGAGCAACCAATGATGTGAGCATCCCGAGCGAGACGTCATGACCAATCAAGGGTCGACCCGAGATCCCGCCGCACGGCACCAAGTACGCCCCCGAACGACACACATCGACCCGCCGTGGGGCTGTGACCCTATACCAGCCGATCCCGGCACAGTCGAATTGTTGTTCGAGAAGCCAGGATTTATGTACCTATGGAGAATATTGAGAGGATCATAGAGGATGACTGATACTTATTGTCCGCTTCCACATGTGCCCCAAGTAGGGTTACCGATGGATGTTTTTGACAAGCAAATGAAGATTTATGAAGATGCGATGGACGTCTACTACAAGTGTAAATGGGATAATCTTCATCCTACCGCTCGGTCCACTGTAGCGCCAGATACTCATGTGTATACATATGACACCACTCCAATAAGTCAGCCCGTTACCTTTGATTTCGCACTCTGGTGGAGCCACTACGGCAGCTGGATCCTAATTGCTGCACTGGTTCTTATCGTCGTTGTTGTAGCCATCATCGTGAACAACAAGACCAAGCACAAAGAATTGACGGACCACCTAAACTGAGTGTATTGGCTAAGAATAGGTTTAAGCCATACGACACCGCCGCCGCGCAGCTCGGAGCCGTCGCGGAATCTGTCAACCTGGTTGAGGCACTTCGGTGCGAGATTTACTGAGTTGCCTCCTGCGTCTCGGTTGGCGGATTGATCCAGGCTGTGCCCGGTAGTTTTGGTGGTTCGGGTGGTTTCCGGACGAACCGTTCGGGGTGG
>JBBQGJ010000213.1:0-11290 GCA_038322925.1 Mycobacteriales bacterium | reverse complement strand
GGTCAGCGAGCTCGACCCGCGGATCTCCCGGTTGCAGGTGGGCGGCACCGACGTGCCGGTCGATCCCGAACTCGAAGGCGAGCCCGATTCGAGTCTTGCCGCCGACGGACTGTTGCAGGTCTGGACCCCGACCGAGCCGGTGATGACGCTGGGCAAGGCGATGGCGCAGGCAGGGCACGCGGGCATGATCGCGGCCGCGTTGCTGGCCGACGCGGATCAGCCGGCGCTGCGCAGGTGGGCGGAGGACGGTTGCCCGGCCGTGGTTCGCCGGTCCGCCCCCGAGCACTGGGCCGGCCTGCTGAACGCGGTCGCGGACGAGCGGCGCGGCTGGGCCGGCGAGCGGCTGCTGGCAGTCCGGGACGCCGGGTTCACCGAGATCGCCGCGGGCACGGTAACGGCCATCGCCGCCGTCCCGCGCTGAGCGCGCGGACCGTGGCACACCGCGGGTAGCGCCAATTCCGCCTGCGGCGAGCCGCCGGATGAGTCGGTATTGACCTCGGCGCCGCCCTGGTCGATGATCCCCAGCCGCTCGGCCAGCACGAGAAAGGCTGCGGCGCGGGTTGATCGGCTGGGGCAGTCCGCTGGGGTGATCGAGTCATGGTGGGTACTTTCGGTGTTCATGCGGCTGGCGACATTCAACATCCTGCACGGGCGGTCCCCGGCGGACGGGCTGGTCGATCTGACCAGGCTGGCCGACGCGGTGCGTACCCTTGACGCCGACGTGCTCGCCCTGCAGGAAGTGGACAGGCTGCAGGAGCGCTCACAGCTGGCCGACCTGACGACGGTTGCGGCCGCGGCGATGGGGGCGGTGTCGCACCGGTTCGTCGCGGCGCTGTCCGGCACACCGGGCGCCACCTGGATGGCGGCGACCGGGACGGAGTTGCCGGGCACGGCCGCCTACGGGATCTCACTGCTGTCCCGCTACCCGGCGACCGGCTGGCAGGTGCTGCGGCTGCCGCGGATTCCGGTGCGCTTCCCGATGTGGCTGCCCGGACCCCGCAAGGTGATCGTGGTCCACGAGGAACCGCGCTCGGTGATCATCGGCCAGTTCTCCACGCCCGCCGGGCCACTGGTGGTGGCCAACACCCACCTGTCGTTCGTCCCCGGCTGGGGGCGCCGGCAACTGACCCGGATGCGGCGCGACCTGGCCGCATTCGCCGATCCCGTGGTGGCGATGGGCGATCTGAACATGCCGTCACCGCGGCCGGCGGCGATCACCGGCTACCGGTCGCTGGCCGAGCACCCGACATTCCCGTTGGAGCAGCCCGACCGGCAGCTCGACCACATCCTGCAGCGCGGGGACTTCGGCGCTGTCCTGGGCAGCAGCGCGCCGGAGCTGCCATTGTCCGACCACCGTGCCCTTGTCGTGGATCTCGCCGTCGGCACCGGATGATCATCGGCCGGGTCAGGACCCGCCGGTGATCCACCGCACGCCGTACGGGTGCAGCCAGATGTTCCCGTCGCCGCCCGGGTAGATGCGGTCGCCGGTGAGCGCGTCGACTCCGCCGATGAGCCCCAGTTCGGCCAGCCGCCAACCCGGGAACGGCCGCCACGCTTCGGTGACGTTGAACAGCTCCAGCAGCGGGCCGAGCGGGTGCCGGCGCAGCACGGGCAGTATCCCGGGATCGGCCACCTCGGGGACCTCCGCGGCTACCGACGCCTCCAGGTGCGGCAGCGACGAGCGCACCGTGATCAGGTGGCGGAGCCCGGCGAAGACCCGGCCCGCCGCGGTGCCGAGGTCATGCCGCTGCTCGGCGACCTGCCAGTCCATCCGCGGGCGGTGCGCCCAGCGATTGTCGCCGGCGTGGCCCGGTTCCTCCGTCCAGTGCGGGTCGTTGACGGTGGCGAGTTCGTCGCCCATCCAGATCACCGGGATGCCGCCCCACCCCATGATCAGGGCGTGGCCGAGGAACAACCGGCCGACCGCCCGGTCAACGTCCTGGGCCGACGCCGCCGTCTCGAGGCCCGCGAGACTCGCTGCGCTGCCACTGATCCGGCGGTCGCCGGTCTCCGGGTTGGCCTGGAAGACCAGCCCCCTTGCGGGTGATCCCGGGAAGATGCCCGAATAGTAATCGGACAGGAACGACTGGTGCCAGTGGCCGTTCAGCCCGACGGCTGCCGCATCTTCGGAATCGATGGCCCAACCGATGTCGTCATGGCAGCGGATGTAGGTCACCCAGGTGGTGCTCGAGGGCACCGGCGGGATGGACCGGAGTGCGTGCGCGGTCAGCGTGACGTCCCTGGTGGCCAGCATCGACCAGATCTGCACCATCAGGCTGTTGTGGTACGCGATGTCGCTGACCTTGCCGTGGTGCGTTCCCTGACCCAGGTAGTGCACCAGGTCCTGCGGCGCGACGATCGCCTCGGCCTTGAAAAGTACTGCGGGGCAAGCGATCCGGGCCACTGCGCGGAGGGCTTGGGTGATCGCGTGGACCTCGGGCTGGTTCTGGCAGTTGGTGCCCATCCGCTTCCACACGAAGGCGATCGCGTCCAGCCGCAGCACCTGGACCCCGGCGTTGGCCAGGAACAGGATGATGTCGGCGTACTCGGCGAAGACGTCAGGGTTGCTCCAGTTGGTGTCCCACTGCCAGGTGTTGAACGTCGTCCATACCCATCCGTTCAATTCCGGCGAATGGCTGAAGCTCCCCGGCGCGAAATCCGGGAACACCTCGGGCAGGGTCGCCTCATAGCGGTCGGGCTCGCTGCGGTCGCCGAAAATGTAGAAGTAGTCGCGGTAGTGTTGGTCGCCGTCTCGGGCGGCCTGCGCCCAGGCATGCTCGGCGGCGACATGATTGAGCACCAGGTCCATCACCAGGCTGATCCCGTTGCGGCGCAACGTCGCAGCCAGGTGCCGCAGGTCGTCGAAGGTGCCGAGGTCCGCCCGCACCGCTCGATAGTCGGCCACCGCGTACCCGCCGTCGCTGTCCCCTGCCCGAGGCTGCAGCAACGGCATCAGGTGCAGATAACTGACGCCGAGTTCGGTCAGGTAACCGATCCTGTCCTCGATGCCGGCGAGATTCCCGGCGAACCGCTCGGCGTAGGTGGCGTAGCCGAGCATGTGCTCGTCCAGGAACCAACCGGGGTCCAGCGTGCGCTCCATGTCCAATCGCGCGAGTTCGCCGTCACGCTCGGCGAACGCGACAGCGGCCGCCCGGATCAGCCGTTCCTCCAGTGCTCGGACCTGATCGGGCTTGTACACGGCGATCAGCCCGTCGTGCAGGTCGTCCCACCAGCGGTCCAGCCGCAGGCCGAACAGCTCGCGTTGGTGCGCCGGTTCCGCGGTCAGTGCCTCGTCGGCCAGGGCATAGATGTCGGCGGGCGCGGATGCCATGGCGAGATTGTGCACCAGCGCCCGTGCTCGTGCCCGCGACATCGGCAGGTGACCGGGCCCCGGCATAGGGTGTGCGGCCGACACGGGCGCGCAGTGTCACCATGTCGGTCCAACAGATGACATTCTCACCATGGCTACGGTTGAGGACGTGCCGGTGACGGATGCCGACAGCGGTCGGTCTTCCGCTTCCCGACAGGCGGCGTACGCCGCGGTACTACGGCAAGAAATGGGGCGCTGAATGGGTGATCGACTCCGCCGGCCGACGATGAACGACGTCGCCCAGGCGTCGGGGGTCAGCCTGAAGTCGGTATCCCGCGTCATCAACGACGAGGTGGGCGCTTCGCCGGCGACCAGGGAGCGGGTGCTGGCGGCCGCACGCAAGCTCGGCTACCGGCGGAACGACGCGGCCCATGCGCTGCGCCGCGCGGATGGCCGATCGGCATCGATCGGGCTGGTCCTGGAGGACATCGGCAACCCCTTCGCCTCGGCGCTGAACCGGGCCGTCGAAATGGTCGCCAGTCCGCAGGGCAGCCTCGTGCTGGCGGTCAGCACCAACGCCGACCCGGATCGCGAGGAGCAGCTCATCTACCGGCTGCTGGCCAGGGCCGTCGACGCGCTGGTGATCATGTCCTGCCGTCGCGACCACCGTTTCCTGCAGCCGGAGCTGGATCGCGGGCTGCCCATCGTGTTCGTCGACCGCCCGCCCCGCCGGATCGAGGCGTCGACGGTACGGGTGGCCAACAGCAAGGGCGCGCACGATGCCACCGCTCATCTGATCACCCACGGCCATCACCGGATCGCCTTCCTCGGCGACCGGCCGTCGTTGTACACCGCCGACGAGCGCTCCCGCGGATACCTGCGCGCGCTGCGGGAGGCCGGACTGCCCGCCGACCCGGCCGTGCAGTGGCGCGGGAAGTCAGACAGCGAGCACGGTGCGCGCGCGCTGTCCGCGATGCTGGACCTGCCGGACCCGCCGACTGCCGTGTTCGCCGGGAACAACCTGCTCGCGGTCGGGGTGGTGGGTTTGCTGCGCCGGCGCAATCTGCAGCACCGGGTCGCCGTCGTCGGCTTCGACGACCTGGACCTGGCCGAGGCGGTGGACCCGCCGTTGACGGTGATCGAGCAGGACCCGAAGGCGATCGGGCGGCTGGCCGCCGAGCAGGTCTTCGCCCGGCTGGCCGACGGCCAGGCAGCCATCAAGGACATCGTGGTGCCGGTGCAATTGATCCCGCGGGGCTCAGGGGAGATTCCGGGTCCGTTCGCCGGCAAGTGATCCCCGTCCGGCGGCCCGTGCCAGCTGAGGCACCCGGCCGATCACCGCCCGGCCGATCACGGCGTGGTCACGGCAGGATCTCGACGCCCGCCTCCCGCATCGCGGTGACGGCGGCCTCGGTGTCGCCCGGGTGGAGTTCGACGAACCGGGTCAGCGACAGCGGGACGGTGACCCGGTAGCCCAGCCGCACCCCGTCGATGGCGGTGGACTTGACGCACCAGTCCCCGGCCAACCCGACGATGGTGATCGCCGTGATCCCGTTCTCGTCCAGGATCGCGGACAGCTCGGTCTCGCGGGTCGACCCGGTCGGTAGGTGCAGGACGGAGAACCCGGAGTAGCCGTCCTCGGGGCCCGAACCCTTGCGCACCACCGGTCCGTGTACCGGGATGTCCGGCAGCAACTCAGCGCCCTTGCTGTCGATGACGGTGTGCGCCGGCCAGAGCCCGCCGTGCTCGGCGAAGTGCGGAGTGATCTGCGGGTGCCAGTCCTGGGTGTAGACGACCGTCCGCCCGGCCGCGGTCGCGTCCCTGATCAGCTGGGCGATGGGCGCGATGATCTGCTCGGCGCCGCTGACGTAGAGCGAGCCCGTCGGGTCGCCGAAGTCGTGCTGCATGTCGACGACGACCAGTGCATGGTCGCGCCCGGGAGCCGCGGGCGCAGTGGTGATCGGATCGCTCACCGAATGCCTCTCTGGTCGATCTCGGAGGTCAGGGTTGTCGAGCAATTGCGAAGGCGCCGATACTGTCCAGCCGGATTCTTGCTCGGCCGGATTCTTGCTCAGCCGGGGACCAGCACCGTCGGCAGCGCCGGGTCGCCCTTCGACAGTTTGAGCCCTTCCCACGGCAGGCCGACCATTGCGGCGCGCAGGTGTTCACGCGAGTCCTGCAGAGTGGGCAGGTCGTCGACCGGCCGACCGCCGCGCACGAACGGCACCGGCAGGGCCCGGTCGCCGGGTTCGGCCGCGGGCGGCTTGGCCACCCGGAACACGACCTCCTCATCCGCGGTGCCGCTGGATCGGTGCCGGCGCAACGCCGACTTCCGGCCGCCGTGCGAGGACTTGTGCTCGCTGCGTTTCTCCACCGAGCGCCCGTCCACCTCGACGAGTTTGTAGACCATGCCCGCCGTCGGCGCGCCGGACCCCGTCACCAGCGCGGTGCCCACCCCATAGACGTCCACCGGGTTCGCCGCCAGCGCGGCGATCGCGAATTCGTCCAGGTCGCCGGACAGGACGATCCTGGTCCGGGTGGCGCCGAGTTCGTCCAGCTGTTTGCGGGCAGCCTTGGCGAGCACGCCCAGATCGCCCGAGTCGATGCGTACGGCACCCAGGTTCGTGCCGGCCACCTCGATCGCGGTGGCGATACCGGCGGTGATGTCGTAGGTGTCGACCAGCAGGGTGGTCTCGACGCCGAGAGCGGCGATCTGCGAGGCGAACGCGGCGGCCTCGGTGTCGTGCAGCAACGTGAAGGAGTGCGCCGCGGTGCCTCCGGTCGGAATGCCGTAACGGCGGCCGGCTTCCAGGTTGGAGGTCGCGGAGAACCCGGCCACGTAGGCGGCCCGGGCGGCGGCGACCGCCGACTCCTCATGGGTGCGCCGCGAGCCCATCTCGATCAACGCGCGGTCCCCGGCGACGGACACCATCCGCGCCGCCGCGGACGCGATCGCGCTGTCGTGGTTGAGGATGGACAGGGCCAGCGTCTCCAGGATCACCGCCGCGCCGAAGGTTCCGGTGACGGTCAGCACCGGCGAACCGGGGAAGTACAGCTCCCCCTCCCGGTACCCCTCGATGTCGCCGTCGAAGGCGTAGTCGGCCAGGTAGTCGATCGTGCGGCGGTCGAGGACGGGCTTCAGGCGGGCGATCTCGGCCTCGCCGAAGCGGAAGCGGGTGACCGCGTCGACCAGCCGGCAGGTGCCGGCGACGACCCCGTACCGCCGCCCTGGCGGCAGTCGCCTGGCGAAAACCTCGAACGAACACGCCCGGTCCGCGGTCCCGTCGGCCAACGCCGCCTCCAGCATCGTCAGCTCGTAGTGGTCGGTGAACAGCGCGGTCGAACCTGTCTGCGGCTCGCCGGCGGACGGCGCGGATGCGGCAGCACGGGGTCCTGTCATCGGGCGAGCTTATGGCGTGTGCCGTACCGGCGAGCCGCCCGACAGAGCGAGGACGCGCCGCTAGCCTTGCCAGAACTGCAGCTGCGTGGCGCGCGGCCGCCGATTCCGGGAGGCGTCATCAGGTCACCGACGAAGGACAGCCGACGGGCGACGACCGGGAACATCCACGGACCGCGGATGTCGGCGGTGGCCGGGATCGCGATGGCGATGGCGCTGGCGCTGGCCGCGTGCGGCACCGGTAGCTTGGGCTCCGACACGACCTCGCCGTCGGCCTCGTCGTCACGGCCTTCGCCTACGTCGTCGAGCGCGCCGGCCGCCCCACCGCCGAGCACAGCCGCGCCACTGTCGTCGGCGGCTCCAACCCCGATTTCTGCACCTCCGTCAGCGGCCAGCGGTGGCGCGCCGGCCAGCGCGGCGCCGGCTCCGGCGGCCCCGGCGCAGCCGCCCCCTACCCCGACGCCCGCGCCGGGCCAGCTGGTCGCCGGACCGAGCGGTCCGTACACCGGCTCGCCGGCCTGCCCCGGAGTGAAGTGCGTGACCCTGGCAATGACGGGCGACATGCTGCTGCACCCCGAGATCATCCAGCAGGCACGCGCGGACGGCGGGGGCGCGATGGACTTCTTCCCGATGCTGGCGGCCCAGCAGCCCTACATCCAGGGCGCCGACATCGGCATCTGCCACATGGAGACCCCGCTCGCGCCCGAGGACGGCCCGTTCTCCAATTATCCGGCGTTCTCGGTGCCGCCGCAGGTGCTGCCGGCCATCGTGCAGACCGGCTACGACGCCTGCACCACGGCCAGTAACCACACGCTGGATCAGGGCACCGAAGGCCTGAACCGCACCCTGGACGACCTCGACGCCGCGGGGTTGGTGCACGACGGCTCCTATCGCACCGAGCAGGACAGCAAGAACCCGGTGATCATCAACACCCCCGCGGCACGGGTGGGGTTGATCTCCGTTGCCTACGACTGGAACGGCTTCGAACCGGACTATCC
Organism: Mycobacteriales bacterium; assembly: GCA_038322925.1. GTDB lineage: Bacteria > Actinomycetota > Actinomycetes > Mycobacteriales > Nakamurellaceae > Nakamurella. The sequence goes on along the minus strand of JBBQGJ010000213.1, from coordinate 3,585 downwards.
GTGGCAGACATTTCGGATCGACACGGATCTGATCAAAGCGAAGGCCAAGGCCGCCAAGGCCGCCGGCGCCGATCTGGTGGTGGTCGCCATGCACGCCGGCGAGGAGTACCAGTCCACTCCCAACGCCGAACAGAAGAACGCCGCAAAGGTCCTGCTGGCCGATCCCGACATCGACCTGGTGTACGGCCACCACGTGCACGTGGTGCAGCCGATGGAGAAGATCGACGGGAAGTGGGCGATCTACGGTCTTGGCAACAACATCGCCGCGCAGGGCTCGGAGGTCACCGGCACGCGGGACGGGTTGTTGGTCAGGGTGCAGTTCAGCCAGGACGCGGCCGGCGTCTGGACGACCAGCGACGTGGCCTGGGTGCCGTCCTATCAGGACCTGTACTCGCCATACCGTTGGTGCGCGCTGAGCGGCGGAAGTGTCTGTTCGTCGCCGTCCGAGGACGCCGACAACCTGGCCAGGACGGCCGCCACGGTGAACGAGTGGGGTGCGGGCACCGACGGCGCGCACCCGCTGTGAGCGCCGCCGTACCCCCGGAACACTCCTGCCCGGTACTGCGTCGTCCGTGCCAAAATGGTGCTGTGTCCGGTTATCGATGGCTGCCGCTATGACAGCGGCGATCACAGCAACGATCACAGTGGCGCAGGCGGCGGCGATGTGTGCCGCCGGCGCCACCAGTGCCCCCGCGCCCGAACAGGTCGAGGTCACCGAGCCCGTCGTCACAGGCGACGTGCCGTGGGTGACGATCGTCTGGAACGACCCGGTCAACCTGATGTCCTACGTCACCTTGGTCTTCCAGAAACTGCTGGGCCATCCCCGCCCGAAGGCGCACGCACTGATGCTCGACGTGCACCAGAAGGGCAGGGCCACCGTGTCCTCCGGTCCGCGGGAGAAGATGGAAGCCGATGTCGCCAAGCTCCAGGGCGCGGGGCTGTGGGCGACGATGGCACGAGACAGCTGACGGTGCGCCCCTTCCGCCGGCGCCTCGGCCGCTACACGGCCGTGTTCGAGGCGTCCGAGGCCTCCCTGATCGCCGACCTGGTCGATCAGGTCCGGCAACTGCTGGCCGGGCGTCGGTCGGAGACGCCGCTCGACCCGCTGGCCGAGCTGACCGGGATGACCGTCGGCCCGTCGAAGCCGCCGACGGACCCCGCCATTGCCCGGCTGCTCCCCGACTTCAGCACTGATGACGCCGAACTGTCCGCCGGTCTGCGGGTCCTGCACGAGCCGGAGGTCATCGCGGTCAAGGACGCCGCCGCGGTGACCTTGCTCGATTCCCTGCCAAGGGGCGGCGGGCAGGTCCGTTTGGACGACGCGACGGCGACGGCGTGGATCACCGCGCTGAACGACGTCCGGCTGGCCCTCGGGGTGCGGCTTGAGATCACCGAGGACGACGTTCCGCCGCCCGGCATCGACGACCCGGAAAGCGCGGAGGCAGCCATGTACGCCACCTACCGCTGGCTGTCGGCGGTGCAGGATTCGCTGGTCACTGCCCTGATGGACTGACGCGATGGACTGATGGGATGCGCCGAGCCCGGGTCGCCGCCTCGTTCGGGTCGCTGATTCGGAGTTGCCCGCCCCGCATCGTTACGCTGGGCGGCGTGCTCAGGATTCCGGCCGGGATGGTCGAGGCCATCGTCGCCCACGCCCGCACCGACCACCCCGACGAGGCGTGCGGGATCATCGCCGGGCCAGCAGGCTCCGACCGCCCGACCCGGCTGGTCACGATGACGAACGCCGAGCGCTCGCCCACCTTCTACCGGTTCGACTCCGGTGAGCAACTGCGGCTGTACAAGCAGCTCGACGCCGCCGACGAAGAGGTCGTGGTGGTCTATCACTCGCACACCGCCACCGAGGCCTACCCGAGCCGCACGGACATCTCCTACGCCGGCGAACCGCAGGCGCACTACGTGCTGGTGTCCACCCGTGACCCCGATTCGCACGAATTCCGGTCGTTCCGGATCATTGATGGGGTGGTCAGCGAGGAAGGCGTGGAGATCATTCCTGCAGGTCCCGACGTTGCACCCATCAGTACGGGCGAATCCGCCAGCCAACGGGTCGGCGTGACCGACCTGGTGCAGTCCTGACCTATTCGAGCTTCGACGAGCCGCATCACCCAGCCGATCTCCCGATCACGACACAGCATCCGGTCCCCGGATCGCATTCCGAACAGCACAAGGAGAATTGATGAGCGTCTCGGTGTCCGTCCCCACCATCCTTCGGCCGGTGACGAAGGGGGAGAAGACCGTCCGCGCGGAGGGAACGACGCTCGCCGAGGTCATCACCGACCTGGACAGCCGCTACTCCGGGCTCGGCGACCGGCTGGTGAAGAACGGCGCGCTGCACCGCTTCGTCAACATCTACGTCAATGACGAGGACGTCCGGTTCACCGGCGGGTTGGAAACGACCGTGGCAGAGGGCGACGAGGTGACGATCCTGCCCGCCGTTGCCGGCGGATCGCCAACCGCCCGCTCGGCCCGCTGATCGGGACGTTGCGGCGATGGCCCGGTACGACAGCCTGATCGACGCGGTGGGCGGCACCCCGCTGGTGGGGCTGCCGCGGCTGTCGCACTCTCCCGGTGTGCGGTTGTGGGCCAAGCTCGAGGACCGGAACCCCACCGGATCCATCAAGGACCGGCCCGCCTTGGCGATGGTGGCGCAGGCCGAGGCGTCCGGCCAACTGCGGCCGGGCTGCACCGTGATCGAACCGACCAGCGGCAACACCGGGATCTCGCTGGCGATGGTCTGCCGGGTGAAGGGCTACCGGCTGATCTGCGTGATGCCCGAGAACACCTCGGAGGAACGCCGGCTGCTGCTGCGGGCCTACGGCGCGCAGATCATCTCCTCCCCGGCGGCGGGTGGCTCGAACGCTGCGGTGGCGCTGGCCAAGGAACTCGCCGCCGACCATCCGGACTGGGTGATGCTGTATCAGTACGGCAACCCAGGGAACGCGCTGGCGCACTATGCGACCACCGGCCCCGAGCTGCTGGCGGACCTGCCGACGATCACCCATTTCGTGGCCGGGCTCGGCACCACAGGCACCCTGATGGGTGTGGGCCGGTACCTGCGGGAGAAGGTGCCGGACATCTCGATCGTCGCCGCCGAGCCGCGGTACGGCGAGCTCGTCTACGGGCTGCGTAACCTCGACGAGGGGTTCGTGCCGGAACTGTACGACCCGAAGGTGCTGACTTCCCGGTTCTCCGTTGGCCCCGAGGACGCCGTGCGCCGCACCCGCGAACTGCTCGAGGTGGAGGGCATTTTCGCCGGCATCTCGACCGGCGCGATCCTGCATGCGGCGCTCGGTATTGCCGCCAGGATCGTCAAGGACGGTGGCGCCGACGCGCGGGCGGACATCGCGTTCGTGGTCTGCGACGGTGGCTGGAAGTACCTGTCCACCGGGGTCTACGAGGCCGGTGACGATGCCGAGGCCGCGCACGGCCTCGAGGGTCAGCTCTGGGCGTGACGGCGTGACGGCGTGACCGCGTGACGGCCGTCCCCTCGGCCGCAGACTGCAGCGGACGGCGACGTGGCAGCGACTCAGGACCGTGGCCAGCGGGCGGGGCCAAGAAACAGCGGAC
>JBBQGJ010000212.1:0-11321 GCA_038322925.1 Mycobacteriales bacterium | reverse complement strand
GCGGCCCTCGCCGGGTTGCTGGGCGGGCGGGAAGAACGGGTACAGATAGCGGCCCGCCCGGTCCAGCCCAAGACCGTTGCCCTACAGGGAGAAACCAACGGCCAGACCGCCCGGTCACCCACATTCATGCCGGAAGACCCTTCTTTGTGAGCTTCAATCCGGCCATGAGCACCAAGGCGCGGGTGGCGAAAGGAAAGCAGATCAGGGACTGGCACCTCAGGCGTCGGAGCAGGACGGATCTGTCCGGTCTCGCGGAGGACATTAATCCTCAGGTGCGGGGCTGGATCAACTATTACGGGCGCTTTTACCGCTCAGAGTTGTACTTCCTCGCAAAGCGCATCGACGGGCACCTCGTTCGATGGGCGATGTACAAGTTCAAACGACTGCGGGGCAGGCCCGATCGGGCGCGGGCCTGGCTAGATGGCGTGCGTACGCGAGAGCCTCGGCTCTTCGCTCACTGGCACCTCATTACCCGCACCACCTCCGGACGGACTGTGGGGGCCGGATGACGAGAGATCGTCACGTCCGGTCCTGAGAGCGGCGGGGGGTGTGATTCCCCCGCCGACTCACCCCGCGGGCTCGAAGAGCTGCGCAGCGACTGCGTAGGGGTGACGGCGCGGTGGTGCCCGAACCACGGAGGTCTGGATCGGCGGTTTCGGTGGGGCTGCGACTGCTTGTTTGAAGGGGACTCGAACGGTGCCCTGAGATGCCCGCAGCGCGAAGAGCTGGCCGCACAATGACACCCGCAGATTTCGCCGCCGTCAGGATCACCGTCCTCGGCGACTTCGAGAGGATCGGTCTGGACCGGGGCCAGCTGCTGCAGTCACTCAACGCTGCGATCGACTGCCAGTACGTCGAGGTTGTCCAGCCGATCGAGTCGATCTGCATCTGGGTCGACGAGGAAGGGCTGATGCATCGCGCCCAGCCGAATTTGCTCGCCACTCTTATCGCGGCCGAACTCGGATTCTTCGGACAGGTGCTGCACGGCACCGTCGTGGTGACCTGGGGTGGTAACCGCGAAGGGAACACCCAGCCGCTGAGCGACGTGAACTTGCGGCTCCTTCAGGCGGTGGTGCACCGCATCGCCGGTGTTGGACAGGAAGGGTGAGGACAATCGGCGCCGGCGCCGAATAGCCTGTGACGGGCCTGACCCGTCCGTTCAAACTCACCCGCCAAACCCCGGTCAGCCGGGGCCACCCCATGCTGCCCGCCTCACCTTGGGATTACCGGTCAGGAGAACCGGACCTCGTGGATGATCAGCGCGGCCGCGTCCCGGCCGAACGTGAACGCTGTGATCTGCGGGCCGGGCGACGTGAAGGTTACGGTGGACCGCGCAAAGCAACAGACCGGGCTGACAGCTGCGGTCCCGATGACGGCGTTGCCCGGTCCGAGTGCCGTGAGTGTGTATTCGGTCGACGCGCCGCTCACCACCAGTTGCACCTGGTGAACCGAGCGGCTGGCACCGAACTCGACCAGCACGTGGGACCCGTCGCACTCCTGGAAAACTCCGGGCCTCATGGTCGTCAGTACGGCGGTGGGCGAGAACTGGTACTTCAGCTTGACGGCCCCGACTGCGTCCGCGCAGTAGGTGCTCGGCGGAGCGGCCCGGATTGTGGAGAGGCCGGCCCCGGCGAACTCGGGTCCGTTGAGCTGCTGCGAGGTGGTGAACGCCGGACCACCGGGTGTTCGCTCGAACGAGACACAGTTGGCCAGCGGGCAGGGCGTGATCGTTGCGCCGACCGTCATGTCGCCATTGAGGATGAATGCGCACACGTACCCGCTGGCGGTGGCGCACGTGCCGGTCCAGCCGGAGAACCGCGCTATCGAGTGGGCGTACAGGGTGATCTGGGTGTCTGAAGTGACTTGCTTGGTGCACTGGCCGGGGCAGTCGATGCTGCCGTCCTCGCTGACGATGCTGCCGCCGTTGGCAGGGGCGGTGACCGTGAGGACCCGAGGTCGGTCAGGGTCGTCGGCGAACATCGCGCCGGCGGTGCGGTTGTCACTCATGGTCAGAATGCAGGTACTGGTTGTCTCTGCGGCGCAGTCCCCGGTCCAGCCAGTGAAGAGCTTGCCGGTGTTCGGATTGGCGGCCAGATGCACGCTCGATCCTCGCGGGTACGCGTTGTTGCAGGTCGACGGGCAGGTCAGCAACAGTCCATCGGTGATGCCGCCGCCTGTCGGCTGCTGGATGGTCAGGATGACCGGAGGTTGCTCGGTGATCTGGATCTGCAGTTTGGCGTTGGCGGTACGACCGTCCTGCACCGTGACGACGACCTGCACCTGATACGGCTGGTTGCTGGTGGCCGACCAAGCGTGCGACGTCGATCCCGTCGTCGCTTCGGCGGTGCCGCCGTCGCCGAAGTCCCATGCTGCGTGGGTGATCGTCCCGCTGGACGCGGTGACCGTGAGGTCGACGTGATCGCCGACGTGGGCGGCCGACGGACCGGTGGCGGTCGCCGTCAGAACCTCCGGGGAGGGACCGGTCGGACCGGTAGGACTGGTCGGCGAAGTGGGCACCGTCGGCACGGTGGACAGCGATGCCGGTGGGGGCCGCCCGAGCGAGCTGATGGTCGGCGGGGCAGAGGAAAGTGAACCGGGGTCGGAGGTCGGCGATGGCGACCCGGCCGTCGCGGCGGTGGAACGCGCGGTCGCTGCCGACGTCGTGGTCCCCGGTGGCGCCTCGTTCTGGGCAGCCCCGGACGACGCCTCAGCTGAGGGGACCGCCGGATTGTTGGTCGCCTCGCCTGGACTCTCGGATGTCGACTGGGTCTGCGGCTGCGGATCCTGGTGCACGCCGCGGTCTGGGTCGGTCTGGTCGTATTTGGCGATCGGCCGGACCGATCCGTCGTTGCGCACGACGCCGGCTATGTTGCTGATTGGGTCGTTGTAGTAGACAAAGCCGTCCTGACCCAGCAGTTCGAATGCCGTGTTGGGCGGTACCAAAGGGTTGGTCACGTCCTGTTGGCGTGTCCGCGGGTCGACGATGATGACCTGCCCGGTGGTGCGGTTGGGGATGAACACTTTGCCGGCCATGTCGACCGGTTCGCCCAGGTCGTTCCCGGGGGTTGCGATGGGGATCGCCTGGTTGCAGGTCCCGGCGGTGAGGTCGGTGATCCGCAGCAAGCCGTCCCGGCCGGACACCAGGTACACGACCGGCTCGGTAGCGCTGCCGGCGACCGTAACCGTCGGGTCGGCGGGGTCGATGTCCACGCAGACCGGTGATCCGTTGCGGTGGCCCGTTTGCGGGTCGATTGGTGTGGCTTCTCGATCGGTGAGGTCGACCACCACCGGGTCGCCTTGGACGAGCAGGAGTCGGCTGCTGGTTCCGGCGGCGAATCCGGGTTCGGTTCGCTGCGGTGTGTCGGTCATTCGGATGAGGTCGCCGTTGGTGGAGTCCAGTAGCCAGAGGGCGCCGGTGGTGTCGGCAACGGGAGTACCCGATCCCCGGGTCGCTGACAGGGATTGGGGTTGGCCGCTCGGTTGCAGGGTGTCGGGATCGGTCTTGAGGACTAGGCCCCGTTGGACGTCGGTCAGGTAGAGGGCGGGGCCGGCGGCCGTCGCGTGGAGCCCGGTGGTGGCGCCGTCGATCGGTACCGTTGCCGTGGCGTGCCAGGTTGCGGCGTCGGCCCGGATAACGGTCCCGGTGGTGCGGTCGACGGCGTATCCGGCCCGGTGTCCTTGAACGGCGGTGATGTCGTGGCCGCCGTCGGCGACCTTGAGTCGGACTGTCACGGCGGCTGAGGCGCCGTCCAGGAGCGCTAGTTGTCCGGGGCCTTGTGAGGTCACCCAGACCGAGCCCATTCCGAGATCGACTGCTTTGGCGGTGAATCCGTCCTGCGAGGTGGCGACCACGACCGCAGCGGTCAGCAGCACCACGACAACGGCGGCTGTCCAGTAGCGGCGAACGAGCCGCGCCATTGGGTTGCTCCTCCATCGGAGGAGCAGCGCCCTTGTGTGTTGGTTCCTTGTCACATCGGAACTCCTGGTGTGCGACCGTGACTTGCTGTCCAGTTCTCCGGGTCATTCGATTGCAGGCCCGGCTCTGCGGCCCCGGATCCGGGTCGGGCGGGCGGATTCCTCATCCACCAGTGCAGCTTGATGCGATTCACGTCGTCCTCGGTTCATCCGAAGTAGAAGCGGATCTCGGACAGGGCTGCCAGTTGATCGCCCGGTGGTGCAGTGCCGGGCGTCTCCGGGTGGACGTCGACGATTTGGACCTGCGCGTCGGATGTCCGGGGGAGGTCGACCGGGAATTCCTGCGGTCCGCTGTCAGGTGTCAGGTTGAGTCGTGTGCAGTCGCCCGTGGATGTCTGGATGTCCACCACCCGGGGGACGACCTGGCGGGTTCGGTTGGAGTCGGCGAGGTCGAGCCCGGCATTCAGGATGATGCGGCTGATCGTGGTGGGTTCGGTGAACCGGATGAGCAGGGTGGGGGCGCTGGAGGTGCCGCACCGGGGTGGCACGTCCGGGTCGGTCCAGGTGAGGGCCCAGGCCAGGGTGGAGCTGCCGTCGACCGCGTTCGCCGGTTGGTAGCCGTCCGCCAACGCGTCCGGCGTCGGCATTGTGGCGTCCTGGACTTGGATGGCCTGATAGGCGTAGGGCACCAGCGCCCCACCGGCGGCGGCGAGCCAGGTACGGGTGCGGGCACCGGGACTAGTGAACCCGACGACGATCAGCCCCAGGAGGGCGGCCACGATGGCTGCGCGTGCCGCACGGACCCGTCCGGCGACGGGTCGGTCCCATCGTGGCCGGTTGCCCTGTCCGGCGGCTCGCATCGCCCGGGTGAATGCTCGGCGGCCGCGGAGGGGGGTCGGCCGGGGCCGCCGAGCCTGGGCTGGTGGCTGGAGCGTGATCAGCGGTGCGCCGCATCGGCAGTACCGGCTGCCGGGTGGGTTGGTTCGCCCGCATGCGCGGCAACTTCCGGTGCCGGTCGATGAGCCGACTGACGGCACGGGCCGGTGGATACCGTGCCCGGTCGCTGCGACGGTGGCTGGCTGTTTGAACCGCCGCCGCTGTGCGGTGCTGTCCACGGGGGGTTCCCGGAGAACCAGACCCGACCGGGGACCGAGATCCTTGACGACGGTGGGGATTCGGCGGGCCGTTGGGGTGGGGGTCGGCGCAGCGGCCGCGGCCGGTGGTCGGGGTGCCGGTGGTCGGGGTGCCGGTTGTTCGGGGGGCGGTTGCCGGTGGGTTTGCGGTGGCGGCGGGGCTGCGACCGATCCGGACCCGATGGGTGGTCGGGATCGGGTGGTCGAGGATGAGCCCGGGCGGCCGGTATTGGGTGATGTCGGCGGCGGTGGGCCGGTCTTCACCGGGGGAGCGGCGGTGCCGGGGTCGCCGGCGGACCATTGCAGGTAACCGCCGCAGTTCAGGCAGAAATCGGCGGCCCGGTCGTTGGCTGTGCCGCAGAACGGGCAGAGCGCGGTCTGGGTGGGTCCCGTCGTCCTCACCTGCCTTCAACCGGTGGCCGGGTGTCGTCCGACGCCTGGGGGGCCGCGCTGGGGATTCGCGCGGACGCTGCTGCCGCGACGGGGGAGGCCCTGGTCTGGGCGCCGGGGGGTGGCGTCCGCCCGGTGCGGTGGTGTTTCCGGTGCCAGAGCGGTCTGGGGTCGATCCAGAACAGTGCGCCGGCCCACCAGGGGCGTCGGCTGTCCAGGATCGCGTGCAGTTCGGATTCCAGGTCCCAGGCCCTGGCCACGGCGGCCTCGTCCGGTTCGTCCGGCGCGTACAGCGCGTGGGAGACGATCGGTGCCAGGGTGGTGACCTGTTTGCCGGCGTCGCCACCGAACCGTTCGGTGGTGTGTTCACCGATGTCCGTGGGGGTGCGAACCGTGGTGACTTTCATCCCGTGTTCCAGCAACCGGTCGGTTGTCTCCCGCCACGCCCCGATGATCCGGTCCGCGCTAGACCCCGTGCGGCTGCGGTGCTTTCGCCGCCATTGCTTGACGGCGGCGACGGCTCCGACCGCGGCGATGAGCAGGAGCAGGGGCAGCACGGCCAGGGCGATCGCCCAGGAGATCGCCGTGCCAATTGTGCTGGCGCCGGTGCCGGCGGACGGCCCGGACCCGGTGGGCGGTGCCGGAGTGATCGTCACCTGGTCCTCGCCCTGCGGTGTCGCCGGCGGTGGGGGTGGGTCCCCCTGCCGCGGTGGAGTCACCTGGAATGGGATCCAGCCGCGTCCCTCGAAGGCGACCTCCGCCCAGGCGTCCGCGTCCTGCGTGGTGACCGTTAGCGCGCCGTCGGCCGACCGTTGCGGGTCCAGCCGGTAGCCGACCGCGACCCGCGCGGGGTAGCCGAGGGTTCGGGCCATGATTGTGAAAGCCGCGGCGGTCTGCTCCTCGGTGACCCGCCGGTCCACGCTGGGGTCGGTGGTTTCCGCGAACCGGTCCAGCGCGGCGAAGGAGTGCCCGGGCGTCGCGTCCAGCGCGTAGCTGAGTTGACGCATCCGGTCGGCGATCGCCGTCAGCTGTGCGTAGGGGGTGGTCATCCCGGCGGTCCACTGCTGCGCCAGCGTCCGGAGGTCCGCGGCGGGATCGCCGGGCAGTGCGGGCAGTTCGGTCATTGACCGGTCACCGCTGGGTCGTGGGGCGGGCACCGCGGAGGCGGGGTCCGGGGTTGAGGCGACGTAGTCGCCGGTGATCCGGTACCGGTAGCCGCCCAGGGTCGGCGAGCTGGTGGCCAGCAGCCCGGTCGCCGGGTCGTAGCCAACCTGGGTGGCCTGGATCGATACGGGTCGGCCGAACTCCGGCAGGAACGGTGCTGGCAGCGCGTCGGTCAGGGTGATGTCCACGGTGAGCTGGGTCGGGTCGGTCATGTCCGGGCCTGCCGGGAGGGTCGATCCGGTCCGCACGAACCGGGCTGTGGAAACCCATTGGATGCCGTCGTAGGAATCCAATGCAGCGGTCCGGATCCGGTTGATCGGGATCTGTCCGTCGTCGGCGGCGCGGACCGTGAACACGTCGACCGGAGCGGGAAGGAGGAGTTGTTCCCGGACCCCGACAAGTGGGTTGAGTTGATCCTGGATGGTCAGTGGGACCTGCCGGGCCGCCCGCGGGTCGAACCGGGTGGAGCCGTCCGCGATGGGCAGCGCCCCGGTGGCGGTGACTGCCAGCAGGGTGACCCCGACGATGACCGGAACCCCGAGTAGCAGCGGCCCGGCCATCACCCGCCACGCCGATCGCCCGCCGTCCACCGGCAGGCGTGGCGACTCGCCCCGGTCGCCCCAAGTCTGGTTGGCCCTAAGCAGGATGAGCGCCAGCGCGCAGCCCAGGAACGCCGGGGTGGTGCGCCACCGGAACTCTGCCGCGTTCGCGCTCAGCAGCAGGGCGGTGACGAACACCAGCAGCGGCGGCAGCACCGGCAACAGCACGCTGCGCCGTGCGCAGCTCACGGCCGACGCGAACCCGGCGGCGAAGGCCAACGCGACCGGCAGGATCAGCAGGTCGCCCTGCACGTCCGCGGGTGGGGTCACGGTCAGCATCCGGGCCAACCCGTTCAGTAGGCCGTCACCGACGGCCGCCAGGGCAGGCAGGCCCGGCAGCCCGGACGACATGGCGTCCGGGAACACCAGGTACACCGCATACAGCACGAACGCCACAGCCGACAGAGCCCAAGCCAGGCCGGATGGACGCCGCCAGCGGACGACCCCGATTCCGCACAGCGTGCCCAGCACGGCCGCCCCGGCCACTCTCGGCAGGTAGCCGGAGTCGATGAAGAACGGACCATAGGCGACGCAGGCGATCACCACCGCCACCGTGCAGATGATCAGTTGCAGCCCATCCGTCAGGAGACCGCCAACTCTGATGCCCAGCCGTTCATGGGCGGCCGGTCCTTCGCCTGACGGGTCGCCGGTCACGTTGCCGGTGTCACGGCGGTTCATGACGCCACCGCGACGTTCCAGCTGCGGGCGAAGTCGACGCTGGTGCGGACGTCCAGGGTGAACACACCGCCGGTGCGGCTGCGGGACCGGCCGGGCCGACCGCCGACCTGGATCATGCTGATCATCTGGTACCGGGTGCGGACCATCTCGATGGCCTTGCGTTGACGATCGGCCGGCCGGCCGGTCACGACCCCGAGCGACACCCCCTCCTGCGGCGGGGCGAACGAGGTCAGCGTCGCGAGCCCTGGGTCGTCGGCCGAGCACCGGACCGAGGCCAGGAGGTCTAGCACGGCGTCCCGGCCCCGGGCTCCGCGGGCAGGCCGACCGACGACGTCGCCGGTGGTGCGGAACAACAGCTGGTCCCCGGCCCGACAGGCCGCGACGCAAAGAGACGCGGCGATCCGCACCGCGTCCTCGAACGAGCCGTCCAGGTACGGTTCCTCGCTGGTGTCCAGCACCACCATGTGTTGTGACTCGTTCGGCGTCACGTTGTGCCGGACCATCAATCGGCCGAGCCGGGCAGTGGAGCGCCAGTGGATCAACCGGGGGTCGTCACCGAATTGGTATTCGTCGATCGTGTGGAATGCGATCCCGCCGCGGGGGGCGGTGCTGCTGGTCGGTCCGTCCAGGTCCCGGGCGTGCCCAGTGGGCAGCGGGGAAACACGGTGGTAGCGGGGGTGAACGGTGAGCTGTGCGGTCGGCGCCATTTCCCGGGTCGCGTACAGCAGGTGTAACGGGTCGGACTGACCGATGGTCAGCGGTCCGACGGTGAAGACCCCACGCTGGTTCGTCGGCAGCCGGTAGGAGGTGCTGAGTTCGCCGTCCCTGGCCACGCTAGGCAGCGGCACACGTAGTTGTCGGCCGGCGACGGTGTCGACGGCCATCACCGGTGGGCTGCGCCGCCGGCCGGTGTTCGTCAGCCGCACGACAGCCGAGACCCGGTCGCCCGCGCTGACCCGTGGCGGGTGGATGTCCCGCTCGACGGTGACGTTCGGGCGGACCAGCATCCACACCCCGGCCACCAGCAGTGCCAGCACGCAGGCGAGGCCCAGCGCGACGAGCTCGGGATAGCCGATCAGGAAGCCGACGACGAGCAGTAGGACGGCCACGATGGCCACCATGCGACCGGTCCACGTCGGCTTCACTGCTCAAACTCCAACACGGTCCTGCGGCACCGGCACTCTACGCAGCACCGAGGCGAGCAGACCCTTGGCCGTGGCACCGCCGAACTCCGCGTCCGGGTCGAGCAGCATCCGGTGGGTGAGCACTGGCCCGGCCAACGCCTGGACGTCCTCGGCGATGACGTAGGGCCGGCCGGCGGCGGCGGCGCGCGTTTGCGCGGCGACGGCCAGCGCCAGACACCCGCGGGTGCTAACACCGAGCCGCAGCTCGGGCAGCGACCTGGTGGCCGAGCCGAGTTCGACAACATAATCCAGCACGGTCTCGGACAGGAACACCGAATGCGCAATGTCGATCATTTCGGCGAGGTCGGCGGTGGTCATCGCCGGGCCCAGATCCTCCGGTTTCTGGCCACGGGATCGATTGAAAAGAATGTCCCGCTCGTCATCCTTGGCCGGGTACCCGATCGTCTGCCGCATCATGAAGCGGTCGATCTGTGCCTCCGGCAGTTCGTACACACCGCTGTGCTCGACAGGATTCTGGGTGGCGATCACAATGAACGGCCGGGGCACCGCGTAGGCCAACCCGTCCACCGACACGGTTCGTTCCTCCATCACCTCCAGCAACGCCGATTGCGTCTTGGGCGACGCCCGGTTGATCTCGTCACCGAGAACCACGTTGGCGAAGACCGCGCCGGGGTGGAAAACGAACTCGCCGGTCGACGTGTCATACACTTGGGCGCCGATGACATCGGTCGGCAACAGGTCGGGGGTGAACTGGATCCGGCGGATTGTGCCGTCGATGGCCGATACGATCGTCTTGGCCAGCATCGTCTTCCCCGTGCCTGGGACATCGTCTATCAGCAGATGTCCCTCGGAGAGCAAGCACAGCAGCGCGGTGCGGACCACCTCGCTCTTCCCACGGATGAAACTCTCGACATGCATGGTCAGCCGACGGTACTGGTCGACGAACCATTCGATCTGATCGGCCGAGACCTCTGAGTCGAATGCGTGAGCGTGGGCAATGTCGCCTTGGTCCACTTACTGGCTCTCTCTCGTCAGGACGAAACAATCAAATAAGCGACGACCACGTGCGGCCCGCGGATCCGGGTGGGCAAATCGGCGGCCCCACGCCAGGCGCCACCATGTGTGAGCACGGCTTTCACCCCGGCCGTGCCCTGCGGCGGGCTACCACGACTCATCCGACCCCCCTTGACGGGATCGCCTGACCCATGCGTGCAGGGTGTCAGGCGTCCGATACCGTCGCATTATCCTGATAAACGCGGCAGCATGTGACAAATAGAGTGTCGGCGACCACGCACCTGTACGGCACCGTGTTTGCCGCCCGCCGTTCGACCTTGAATTGATGGAGCACCGATCATGACGTCGAGGCAGTCGGGATGAGTCCGAGGCCGGGCCGCCCCGCCGACGTCCAGCAGCGTGACCCGGTGGTCGCGATCGGGGACGAGACGCTCCGCGTGTACCCCGGTCAGGTGGCGCACACCACACTCACCGTGACCAACGTGGTGGACCAGGTTGAGGGTTACACGATCGATGCCTGCAAGGGCCCCGCACGCCACTGGTGCGAAATCACGCCGCAGCACGTGGAACTGCTCCCCGGCAAGCAGACGACCGCAAAAATCAGCTTCCACCCGCCCATGAGTCCGCGGCCGCCCGCCGGCGACTTCCCGGTCGGCCTGCTGGTCGTGTCTACGGTCGACGACGCCCGCCGGGCGGTCGTCGAGTGCGATGTGACCGTCGAGGCCGTCCACGGACTCGACGCACAACTGCTGGCGGTCACCGGTCGGGGCAGCCGCCGCGGGCGATACCGGATCGACCTGGCGAACACCGGAACCGCGCCGGTATCGGTCAAGCTAACCCCGCAGCAGCAGGATGAACCATCCCTGTCGTTCGCGCTACAACCCAAGGAACTGGAAATACCGGCCGGCGAAACCGCCTCCGGTTACCTGCTCGTCCGGCCGGTCCGGCCCACCCTGCTCGGGCGGCAGGAAAGCCTGCCGTTCTCGATCGGGTACGCGTCCGCCGACCCCAATGGCGACCATGATCCGCCGGTACCCGAATCCGATGCGGCGTCGCTGTCCGGTCGGATGGACGGGGTGTTCCTCCGCCGGCCCGTCATACCCCGCGGGATCACGGCCATCGTCCTGCTGCTAGCTATCCTCGTCGTCGCTGCGTTCGCTGCCGCCCGACTACTCATCCCACACCCGGAACCCATCGCACTCCAGCAAGTCGTTCCACCGACCCCCACACTCGGAGCCGTCCAACAAACCCCGGAAGGAATCACGATCACCTGGCGGCAGGTC
>JBBQGJ010000211.1:0-11362 GCA_038322925.1 Mycobacteriales bacterium | reverse complement strand
CTATCAGATCAAGGTGGGGTTACGGGGCGCGACGCCGCCGATCTGGCGGCGCCTGGAGGTGCCCGCCGACATCAGCCTCGCCCGGCTGCACACCGTCATCCAGATCGCGTTCGGCTGGGACGACAGCCACCTGCACGTCTTCGAAACCCCCTACGGCAGTTTCGGCACCGCCGACGCAGACCTGGGCCACCGGCCGGAAACATCGGCGACGTTGGAGCAGGTCGCCCCTGCGGCAAACAGCACGCTGCGCTACACCTATGACTTCGGCGACGACTGGGACCACGACATCCTGGTGGAGAAGGTACTCGACCACGACGAGGCGGCGGGGTATCCGTGGTGCACGGGTGGGCGGCGCGCCGCCCCTCCCGACGACTGCGGCGGCATCTGGGGCTACGCCGAGCTTGTAGAGGTTCTGAACGACCCCACCGACCAGGAGCACAACGACCGCCTGGAGTGGCTGGGACTCGGCGACGCCGCCGAATTCGACCCCGACAGATTCGACGCCGAAGCAGTGACCCGGGCATTATCCCGGGTGCCCTGACACTCTGCGATACCAGCCCGGCCACCACCCGGGTCCGCACAGATTCTGTACCAGCTGCGGATCCCCGACGAGATCGCCGACCGGTCCGGCCGGGTCGCGTGGAAGGCGGGGAAGTTGCACGGTTTGCGGCCGGTGTTTAGGGAACTGGGTTTGCCGGCGGCGTTCGTGTACGAGGCCCTGGAACACGCGAAGGGTGCGCAGCGCAGCTTCGACCTGGTGACGGTGACCGGGTTGTCCCGGACCGCGGTGTACGAGGCGTTGGAGACCCTGGCCGCGTGGCAGCTGGTGGAACCCGCCGGCGGCCGGTGGAAGCTCGTCACCGGGACCAGCCTGGAACTGTTGGCCGAACAGTTCGGTTGCCTGGAACAGGTCCGGAACCAGATCGGCCGGCACCGGGTGGAACGCGCCGCCTACCGGCGGGCGCTGCGGATCGTCGACCACCACCCAACCACCGTGATCGACCCGGTCCAGCAGGCGGAGACGTACCTGTGGCCCCCCGAGACCCCACCACCGCAGGACGAGGAAACCCTGATGGACCTGCTGCACCGCGAACTCGGCGCCTACCTCATCGAATCGGTGGCTCGGTGACCACCGCGGCCGGGTAACCCCTGGATCGGCCGCGGCCCGGGTTCGCCGGCGGGCGGGAGGTCGCGTCGGGGACGGCAGCTTACCGCGGCAGCGTCGTGTCGTTGATCGGGTGCAGGTCCCCGTGGTCGGTCGGACGAGCCCGGTGCCCGGCACGATGGGAAGCGTCGGGCACCGAACAGGGGGACTGTTCGGCGGTGGTTGTCGCTGTGGTGCTGGGTGGTGTTCGGTGCGTGGCTGAGGGTGTGACCGGTTGCCGGATTGACCGTCGGCGGCGGCGCGGTCAGGCTGGTAGGTGATGTTTCTCGACACCGAACGCGTGGCGATTGATTATGTGAGGTAACGCCTTTCGGCGCGGTTCCCGATGGTGGCGCCGGCGGTGGTGGCCAGGGTGGTGCGGGAGTGTCATCGCTGGTTCGACGGCCATCCGACCCGGGAGTTCGTGCCGATCCTGGTCGAGGAGACCGCGCGGGACCGGCTCACCGTGCTGCCGACCGCGGGTCGATCCCGCTAACCGGTGACACCGGCCGAGGTGGACCCCGGGACCGGGTCGACCGGCCCGCGCGTCGCTGAATGCGGCCGCTGCCGGGGATGTCATCATCTGAGTCGGCGTTAAGGTCGCCACCCGCATCCGACCCTTCCCCTGCGGTGTGGGATCCATGGCCCGGACCCTTCCCTCGACGGGCCAGCGCCGACCCCTTGACCCGGCCGCCGTCGCGACCGGGTCAAGGATGCCCGAACCCTTGCCTCGGTGGACGTGTCGTGCCGGCCGTGCCCGGTGCTTGAGGAGGCGCGGCGGTCCGGTGCCTCCCACAACCGGGGTGGTCATCGGCCGGGGGTGGGTGCGGCGGTGAGGACGCCCCAACTGGTGAACAGTTCGATGACGCCGTCCGGGCCCATGTCGTACACCACGGCCAGGGCGTCCAGGTCCTGCCGGCCGCGCAGGGCCAGCAGCTCGCCGTCGTGGTGGTCGCCGTGGAACGAGCGGATGACCGCCGTGTGCCGGGCCAGCGGCCCGACCTGCCGGGCCGGTAACCCCGGCCAGCCGCCGCAGGTCGATCCTCAGCGACGGGCTGCCGACCGCGGCGGCCCGGGTAGCGCCGCCCACGGCCAGCAGATCGGACACCGGCACCCCGTACAGCTCGGCCAGCTCGACGAGTTTGGTGACGGTGACGGGGCCGGTCACCTCGTTCCCAGGAGCCGACCGTCTTGGTATTCCAGCGGCCGCCGGATTCCTGTTCGAGCCGCGGCAGACTCCACCCGGCCGCCGTCCGGGCGGCGCGTAACCGGTGCCCCACGGCGCGGTCGTACTCCCGCGGCATTCCTTTGCCCCCCTGCTGCTCGGTCACACCCGACGTGGGGGTGCACTCAGGGTAGAGCCATCCCAGCGTCGAGTCCGGACCGTCGAGTCCGGACCGTCGCCGTCGGGCGAAGCCGGGGGACCGGCAGCATCCCGACCACCGCCGACGCACCCGCTCCTGCTCACCGGTGGGTGGGTCTAGCGGAGGCGGATTGCCGTCGTGGTCACCGGCGTAGCGCATCGGCACCCGGTCGGCCCGGTCACCGGCGATCGGCGCTGCTGGACACTGATGCACATGCCAGCGTCGTTGCCGGCGGAGCCACCGCAGCAGCACAGGGACCCGTCGTCGGCGCTCGGTGACGCCGGGGGAGCCGACGGGTCCGGGTCGCCGGTCCCCGCCGTGCAGACCACCGCGCTCGCCCCCGCCGGGCGGGACGCGACCAGCGGCGCCACCGGCACGGGCGACGGCAGTGGTGGCAGCGGTGGCACCGCGGACCCGTCGACGCACTCCGCCGATCGACCCGGCCTCCCGGCCGCCGCAGCGGCCCGGCCGGCCCACCCCTTCGCACCGTCGAACGGGTCCGTATCCGGTGACATCGACGCCGTTCAACAGCCCGGCGACCCGGTCCGGGACGGGGTGCGGTTGCCGGGACGCACGGTGCCCGCGGTGGTCACCCAACTCGCGTTCCGGGTTCTGGGGCCGTACCGGAACCGGGCAGCGTCGGTGCTGTACTGGGCCGGGTTACGCGGCCATCCACCAGGCCCGATCGGCGGTGTCGCCGCCCGGTACGGCGTCACCCCGCAGCTCATCGGGCACCGCCTGCAGGTGGTCGCCGCCGCCGGCGCACGGGTGCCGCTGGACGCCGGGCTGGTCCGTGAGCTCACCCGGGCCACCCGGCCCGGGGAAGACCGGGAGGTCCGCCGCCGCTGCGCGCTGCTGCTCGGCCACCGCGTCTTGACACACTGACCGACCGACGGCCCCACCCCGGCCCGGCCCTGGGGGTGTCCGGCGCCGCCGGCCGTGGTGGAACGAGCCGGGCCACGGCGCCGGTGCACGATGATGGCGGCGGCGATCTCCGCAGCGGATCCACGTGGGCAGCCCAGCGTGAAGGGGTTCGGCTCCTCGCGACGATCATGGAACGGACGGACGGGGGGCCAATGTCGTTGCCGGGGAATTCACCGGTAACCGGGGACGGGTCGACCGGTAACCGGGTCACGCCCCGCGGACCGCGGCCCGGTGACCGCGCCGACCCGACCGGCACGGTCACCGCGGTCGGTGACCCGGACCGGGCGGCGGTCCGGGCGTGGGCCGGTGAACTGACCGGCACGGCGGCGGCCCGGTGGCTGACCGCGGGCACGGTCACCGCGGTCGGGAAGGGCATGGCGGTGGCGATCACCCGGCACCGGCGGGCGCACGGCGGGTACCCGACCTGGGTGCAGGCGTTGACCGCGGTGGACCCGGCGTTGCTGACCCCGATGAGCGCCCCGCCGGACGGGCGGCCGTTCACGGCCGCGGTGTGGTGGCGGCAGCTGCGTGTGGTGGCGGCAGCTGCGGCACCGGCTGATGGTGCAGCTCAAATACATCCGGTGGATCACCTACACCCCCCGCACCCGGATCGCTGCGGGTCGGCGCCCGCGGCCGGGCCTGGCTGACCGGACGATCCACCACCCCGACACCACCGCGCGCCGGGTAGCGACCAGCGGCTCGGTCGGCCGCAAGGGGGGGCGACCCGGGAGGTCCGGGTTCAGCCCGGGACCTGCACCGACGAAGGCGTTCAGCCCGGGACCTGCACCGACGAAGGCCACGGCCTCCCGGGCCTGCACACCGTCCAGCACCGCGATGCAGGCCAGCGCGGTGCCCGTCCGTCCGCGGCCGCCCGCGCAGCCGATTTCCACCCGCTCCGTCGCGGCGCGTCGCCAGGCTTCACCCAACGCCTCCCGGGCGTCGCGGCGGTCGGCGGGAGCCAACAGCTCCGCCGGCGGTCCAAGGCGCGCCGTGGTCACCTACATTTTCGGATTAGCACCACCGTTCGTTGGGACACATTCTCGTCCGATCACGGAGCCTGGTTGCGTTTCTCGCCGCAGCGACGCGCCCGAGGCGCGGTCAGTGGCTGTAGGCGGCGAGGAACCGGTCGCGGAACGCATCCATCGGCCACACCGGAGCCTGCGGATCGGGCCGCAGGCCAGTCTGCCACCCCCACCCCGAGATTCGCTTCATCACCGCGGGATCGCGGGAAATGACTGTGATCGGCACGTCATGAGTCGTGCCCTCGCCGCTGACGGTCGAGTGGGGCTCGTGATCGCCCAGCATGATCAGCACGAGATTGTCGTCGCCGTAGGTCTGCAGGAAGGAGATGAGCGTGTTCAACGAGTACTCGATCGATTGTCCGTATGCGGCCTGGACCTGGGCAGGGTTCTGCGAGATGACGTCGTCGGGCGATTGGCCCTGCTCAGGCATCCCGTCGAAGACCGAACCGTCACCGACATCGTTCCAGTCGACCATTCGAGGCAGCGGCGCCCACGGCCAATGGCTCGAAACGAGATCGATCTCCGCCATGACCGGTCCTCGGTCGGGCGGCGCCAGCTCCATTCGTTGAAAGACCGACATAATGTACTGGTCGGGCATCGCAGCGTAGCTGAATTTCGGGCCTGCGTACCCGACATTGGTTCCGTCGTAGATCTGATCATAGTGATAGAACGTGGTTCCCTCAGGCCATTCCACCTCGTTCGACGGTACGTCGGCCACCGTCTTCCAGCCCGCGGTCTTGAAGGCAGAACTGAGCGTCAAGCGGTCGCTCGCGACCAACTGGTCGTACCGCTGCTGGCTGTCGATCCACACGCCCGATTGGAACGTGGAGTGGGCCAACCAGCTGAGGCCACCAAACGTCGGCGAGTGGAGGAAGGCGCTCTGGGAGGAGAACCCCGCCTGGTGCAGCGCGAGGGTACCGGCGTCCAGCGTGGCATCGACACCGGGTGCGAAGCTCGAACCCTGAACCGCGACCCGCCCATAGCTTTCCACGAACGCGACGATCACGTCCTTGCCCCGCAGGCCGGTGAGCAGGGACTGGGCAGCCGGGGAATCGTCGGCCGGCGCAGTTGTCCCGGCGGCCGAGGGCACGGTCGTGGCGACCGACGGCGCCGTGCCGAACTGATCGTCGGCGACGGCGGCGGCGAACACCTCGTGATCCTGGATACCGGCTCGCACCAGCCGGACCTGGTCGTAGGTGAGGGCAGCGGCGCTCGTCGACGCGATCGGCGCGTCCGTCCCGATCTGCACGCCGAGCACGGCGCAGAGCACCCACACCGCCCCGACGGCCGTCACCGTGCGGATCGAGGCGGTGCGGTGACCGACCGCGATCCGGGACAGCCGAAGGACCGCCAGCGGCGTGAACACGATGGTCGCGATGACCAGGACCGCCGCGGAAATCGCGGAAACGACGGCTCCGGTGTGGCCGATCGAATCGCTCAGCAGACCGACCGCGGAACGCAGGTAGCCCCAGTCGGTCACCGGGTTGAACGGCCGGTCCAGCGTCACGGAGAAACCCAAGTCGATGACCTTGACGACGGTCAGCAGGCCGAGGACCGCTCCGACGAAGAGCCCAACCGGTCCTCGGACCCTGGCCGGCAGGGCGAGCACGAGCGCAACCAACAGCAGCCCCTCGACCGGGATGCGAACGAACGCGCCGGGCACCAGGTCATGCAGCTCGCTCGGGGCGACCAGCGCGAACCACACCAGCAGTGCGGCCAGGACCGTCGTCAGTGTGGCCGCCACGGCGCGGACCGGCCCCCGGGACCTCGCCGGCTGGTCCGCCCCGTCGCTGGTCAGGCGCCCGGCCCGATCATCGGGCGTTGCCTCGCCGCCGACGGCGACGGCGACGGCGGAATGGACTACGACGGCGCCCGTTCGGTGATTGCTGTGCGCGACAACTCGGTGACGCCACAGCCACCACACATCGCGGCCGAACGACTCGGCGAGCAGGACGAGCGCGCCGGCGATTGCGGCAAGGGTGACCGGCCGGGGCAGCACATCCGCAGCGGCGACGGCCAGCACGACACCCTGCGAGGCCGCGACGACCTTGCGCCAGTAGCGCGCCGGCAGGGACCCACGCATCCAGGGCAGCACAGCGCCGGCCGCGACGAACAGGTAGCGCGCCGCGCCGATCGCGAGTACCCACCACAGGTCGAAGGACACCGCGACGTACCCGGACAGCAGGAGGATCAGGAACGCGTCGATCTCCATGTCGAAGCGCGCCCCGAGCGTTGACACTGTTCCGGTCCGGCGAGCTACCCAGCCGTCGACCGCGTCCAGCACCAGTGCCACCGCGGTGAGCGCAGTGAGCACGGTGAGAGCCGTCATCGATATCGAACCGGTGAACGAGTCCACGACCAGCGCAGCCACGCCGCCGACGAGGGTGGCACGGGCGAGCGTGACGCGGTCGGCCGGCCCGAGCGCATCGGCGCCCTGACCGTTGAGGCCGTGCACGAGAGTGACGGCGGCGATCACCCCGTAGGTGACAGCGACAGCCCAGCCGGCAACGCCGAGGCCGATCGTCCCGGCGAGCACCGCGAGCAGCGCCAGCTGGACGATCAACCCGATCACCGGGCCGGTTCGAACCTTACGCACTGTGCCTCCGTATCTATGGTGTACAGCGGTAGTACGCGCAATGGTGACGATCCGGTTCATCTCAGGGTGTGGGAGGTGTCGCCGCTGTGAGGAACGCGCTGGCATTCTGCCTGCGCGAACCCGGCGTGGGCGTGCTCCGGCGAGTCCAGCTGGCCGATCCCGCGCCGGGCGAGGTCCTGGTGCGCACGCTCCGTTCGGGGATCAGCAGAGGGACCGAGACGCTGGTCTGCCGGGGCGGCGTCCCGGCGAGTCAGTACGCGACGATGCGCGCGCCGTTCCAGGAAGGGGAGTTCCCCGGGCCGGTCAAGTACGGCTACCTCAGCGTGGGTGTGGTGGAGATCGGCCCGCCGGAGCTGCTCGGTCGCACGGTCTTCTGCCTCTACCCGCACCAGACCGCCTACGTGGTGCCGGCTGTCGCGGTGGTCGTCGTCCCGGAGGACGTGCCGCCGGAGCGGGCTGTGCTGGCCGGCACCGTGGAGACCGCGGTCAACGCGCTCTGGGATGCCGCGCCGTTACTGGGCGACCGGATCAGCGTCGTCGGCGCCGGGATGGTGGGCTGCTGCGTGGCGCGGCTGCTGACCCGGTTCCCGGGCGTTCAGGTCACGATCGTCGACTCCGATGCCGGCCGGAAGGTCGTCGCCGACGCGCTCGGTGTCGAATTCGCGCGCCTGCGGACGCGGCGGACGGCCGCGACCTGGTCATCCGCACCAGTGCGACGTCGCAGGGGCTGCAGCGGTCGCTGGAGCTGCTCGCGACGGAAGGCACGGTCATCGAGCTCAGCTGGTACGGCGACGCCGAGAGTGCCCTGTCCCTCGGCGGCATGTTCCACTCCCGCCGGCTGGCGATCAGGGCCAGTCAGGTCGGCATGATCTGATCTCGCCGGCCCGTCGCGGCAGTCGCAGCCCGGCCGACCGGCTCTCGCTCGCCCTCGACCTGCTGCGTGATCCCGCCTTCGACGCACTGATCACCGGAATGTCCCGCTTCGACGAACTGCCCGAGGTGATGGCCCGGCTGGCCGACGGTAGCCTGCCGGCGCTGTGCCACACGATCAGCTACGCCAGCACCTGGAGCACTGTCAACGCCGGTTCCGACTTCGAGGGATGAATGGATGTTCAGCGTGACGGTCCGCGATCACATGATGGTCGCCCACAGCTTCCGCGGTGCGGTCTTCGGCCCGGCGCAGCGGCTGCACGGCGCCACCTTCGTGGTGGACGCGACGTTCCGGGGCGGAATCCCCTGATGCCGACAACATCGTGGTCGACATCGGCCGCGCGGCGCAGGAGCTGCACTCCGTGGTCGGCGACCTCAGCTACCGCAACCTGGACGACGAGCCTGCGTTCGCGGGCATGAACACCTCGACCGAGGCGCTGGCCAGAGTGGTCGCCGAGCGGCTGGCCGAGCGGGTGCACGCCGGCGCGCTCGGCGAGGGCGCCCGCGCGCTGACCGGGATCGTGGTCACCCTGCACGAGTCCCACGTGGCCTGGGCGAGTTACGAGCGAGCACTGTGAGCGCACGGTGAGCGGGTCCGTCTCCGCCGGCGCGGGCAGTTGGATCGTGACGGCCGGCGCACTCGGACCGGTCGGTTCCGTGCACGTGGTGGTCCCCGAGGGCGTTGACGATCCCTCACGGCCGAGCGGCGGGAATGCCTACGACCGCCGGATCTGCTCGGGCCTGGCGGCGATCGGCTGGTCGGTGCACGAGCACGCCGTCCCCGGCCGGTGGCCGCGGAGCGACGGCGACAGCCGCGCCGGCCTCGCCCGGATGCTCAGGGTCATCCCTGACGGCGCTGTGGTGCTGCTCGACGGGTTGATTGCGTCGACGCTTCCGCACGTGCTCGTGCCCGAATCGGAGCGGCTGTGCCTGGTGGTGCTGGTCCACATGCCGCTCGGCCACCCACCGGCGCCCGACGATATCGACCAGGGGACCTCCGATGCGGCGGCCGACGCGTCCCAACGGGAACGTGCGGTGCTGTCCGCTGCGGTCGGGGTCGTCACCACGAGCGCGTGGACCCGGGACTGGCTGCTGGACCGGTACGCGTTGCGCCCCAACCGGATTCATGTTGCGACACCCGGCGTCGACGCGGCCGAAACGGCACCAGGGAGTGCGGCGGGCGGCGAATTGCTCTGCGTCGCCGCGGTGACGCCCGGCAAGGGACACGACGTGCTGCTCGCGGCGGTGGCGGAACTCGCCGACCTGCCGTGGCGGCTCACCTGCGTGGGCAGCCTGACCCGGGATCCGGGGTTTGTCGAGAGCATCGGACGTCAGACGCTCAGGGACGGCATCGCTGACCGGCTGAGCCTGACCGGCCCACGAACGGGCGCCGATCTCGACTCGCGCTACGCCGCCGCCGATGTCCTGGTGCTGGCCTCTCGCGGGGAGACCTACGGCATGGTCGTCACCGAAGCACTGGCGCGCGGCCTGCCGGTCATCGCATCCGCCGTCGGCGGGCTACCGGAGGCCGTCGGCCACGGGGCCGATGGGGACAGGCCCGGCATCCTGGTGCCCGCCAACGAGCCTGCGGCACTGGCCGCGGCGCTGCGGGACTGGCTGACCGACGCCGGGCTGCGGAAGCGGCTGCGGACGGCGGCCCGGGACCGCCGGGCGACGCTGCCCGGTTGGTCGGACTCCTCGGCCACGCTCTCCCGGGTACTGGCGCAGGTGGCGGCATGACGGTCGCTCCGGTCGTCGTCAGCCCCGACTGGCTGGCGCTGCGCGAGGATGCCGACGCGGCGGCCCGTTCGGCCGACCTCGTCGAGGAGGTCCGGCGCCGGTTGCCGCCCGGTGACCCCGTCATCGTTCACGACCTGGGGTGCGGCACCGGCTCGATGGGCCGGTGGCTGGCCCCGCGGTTGACCGGCGCGCAGCACTGGATCCTGACCGACCGGGACGCCGATCTGCTTGCCATCGCGGCCACCCGGACACCGATCCTCAGCGCGGACGGGGCGCCGGTGAGCGTCGAGACCCGGCAGCGGGACATCACCCACCTCGACCGGGGCGAGCTGGCCGGCGCCTCGCTGATCACCGCGGCAGCACTGCTGGACATGCTGACGGCCGACGAGCTGGACCGATTCGTCGCCGCGTGCGCGTCCGCCGGTTGCCCAGTGCTGGTGACGCTGTCGGTGATCGGACGGATCGACGTGGAGCCGGCAGATCAACTGGACGAGCGGATCGTCGCCGCGTTCAACGCCCACCAGCGCCGTGTCATCGGGGATCGGCGACTGCTCGGCCCGGACGCTCTCGGGGCGGCGATCGATGCCTTCGACCGGCTCGGCGCCGAGGTGGTTGTCCGCCCAAGCCCGTGGCGGCTCGGCGCAGCACAAGCCGCGCTGACCACGGAATGGTTGGCCGGCTGGGTGGGCGCGGCGCGCGAGCAGGAACCGGGATTGGCGGCCGCGTCGGCCCCCTATGAACGTCGCCGCGTGGCGGAGGCCGTCAATGGCCGACTGAGCGTGACCGTTCATCACCAGGACCTACTGGCCCGGCCACGATGAGCGTCACCGGGTTGACCGTCAGCAGAGGCAATGAACCGTTGACCCCGTCGTTGACGTATCCCACATCAGAACGCAACGGTGCGAAGACCTCTGTTGCGAGGTCAGTGGGCTGCCCTCGTCGGCGATGTGGGCCGGGGCCTGCGCGCGGTCGGCTGGGAACGCTCCTCGGGGCAATGTGTGCAGATCGTGCTGACGGTGATCCTGCTGCTTAGGGTGGCGGCGCACCAGTCCTATGCTCTCTGTCAGACGCCGATGGTCCCAGGCTCCAGGCCGCCGCCGTGGGTGTCGATGTGGAACGGGGCTGGTGACCGGCGAGGAAGACTCCGGCCAGGATGCGCTGCCATACTCCTGGCAAACCGGCGGTCCCATCACGTTGGCAAGCGGCGCTGGAGGGGCCGAGGCCGGAAAACGTGAGGCTGGAGGAGCACAACATGAAGAGCTTTCCTCGTAAGAGGCGACTTGGGATCGCGGCGGCCGGCATGGCAAGCCTGTTGTTGGTTGGATGCGGCAGCGGGAGTGGTAGCAGTGGACCGGAGTCCTCAGCCGCGTTGATGACAGGCGATTCGACAGAGACGGCATCAACGGCGGTCTCCTCCCAGGACGCGTCGTCAACGGTAACGAGTTCCATGGGGGCAGAGCCGGCTTCCTTCATAGCCGAAGCCGAACTGCACACTCCCGACGGGGAACAGATTGGCACCGTGGACTTTGCGGTCGATGGGTCGGTGGTCACCGTCACTGCGAAAGTCAGCAACCTGCCACCGGGGTTCAAGGGGTTTCACCTGCACTCGATCGGAAAATGCGAACCCAACAGCGCCGATCCG
>JBBQGJ010000210.1:0-11376 GCA_038322925.1 Mycobacteriales bacterium | reverse complement strand
GGACTTCCGTGACGGGATTGTGTAGGAACTCGATCGTCACGGGGCGTCCCCTGTCGTCCCATCAGCAACACTTGTCACATCCGTCACACACGTAACCGCTGGTCACCGGCCCTGAACACCGACCTTGCCGAGCCCCTGGGTTCAACAGGCGTACCGGGGCAAGCGTAGACCGTAAGTAGAGCGAAGAGAGACCGAACTATTCTATCCCGGTGTCCAGGACGGTCAGAGTCCCGGTGCCGAGATTCGTTACGTAGGCCTTGCGCCCATTTGGGAGGACGGCGATGCTGGTCGGGGAGTCGGTCGGAATGGTCGCGGTGACAGCTACGGTCTCGGTGTCAACCACTGACACCGTGTTGGAATCCACATTGGCGGTATACACATAATGTCCGTCGGGCGAGTAGGTAACGTCTTGGGGGTTCGTCCCTACCGCCACCTTTCCCACTACCTGGTTGGTTGCGGTGGCGATGAAGTAAACATCGTTGCTGTCGTAGCAAACAACAGCCACCTTCGTGCCATCCGGGGAAACAGCAACGCTGTGCGGGCTGGTCCCAACAGCTATCGTTTGAATGACCGTGTTCGTAGCGGTATCTAGGACCGAGAGCTCATTCGATTCGTGGTCGGCGATGTAGGCGAATTTGCCATCCGGTGTGAACCGTATCCAGTGAGGGTTGGGCGGAACGTCAAACCGTTGAACGAGCGCATTAGTGGCTATATCAATGATGTCGATGGCGTGTTCGTCGTGACTGGGAACGTATACACGCTGCCCGTCAGGACTAACCGCCAACGCGACAGGTTTCTGGTCGACGGGAATGGTCTGGACCACTTTCGTGGTTCGCGTATCCAGTACTGCAACGAGATTGATGGTTTTCTCCGGGTTGTAGATGCTCACATATGCGTGATTGCCATCCGGTGTGAATGCGACGTACTGGGGTGGCCCGTCCGGCATACGGATCTGCGCGATTACCTTGTTGACGGTCGTGTCAACGACCGTCACGACTCCTGCGTCGCGGTTCGCGATGTACGCTTGACGTCCGTCTGGTGTGATGGCCACAAATCCCGGTGTAGCCCCCACATCGATGGGTTGACCGTCGATCGCGGGGATCGCAACCGCAGAAACCGGCACCACAGCAGAATTTGCGGTCGGCGTCTGCGTGAACGTCGTCGCTAGCGAGCCGGGAATTGCCACCTCCTCGGAAGCACCCTGTGGTGCGGCCGAGGACAAGGCAGGGGATGTGCTCGCGGGCGCCGCGGGATCGGACGGTGATTGAGTAACCGACCGAACAACGATGACGACGGTGAGTACCGCCACCACAACTGCGACGGCGGTGACCACGGTGAGGATCGCTCGACGCCCGGGTCGGCGATGCTTCGGCGGGTCGTTGAATGGTTCTCCCTGGGATGGACCATCGACCGGGCCGTCATCTGAGCCACGTCCCGTCAGCGACTGGTGCATCCCTGGTGGTTCGCTCGGTCGCTGCGCTGCACGTTCGTCTGGTGACTCCTTGGCGGCCGGTGACGCAGCGCCTCTCAACACATCGCCGGACGAACCCGGAACTACCTCGGTCCGGGGCGGGTGTGCGGCGCTTTCCACGGTGAGCATGCTCGACTGCCGGTGACGGCCGGTGAGCAGCACTTCGGCCAGCATCTGGGTGAATTCGTCGCAGGTCTGGTACCGGTCGCTGGGGTTCTTGGCCAGCGCCCTGGCCACGACCGGATCCGCGGCGAGAAGGTTGCTTCGATAATGCGAGAGGGGCGTGGGCTGATCATTCAGATGAGCCCAGAGCAGCGCCGCCTGGTCGTCCCGGACGAAGGGTGGAACGCCGGTGAAACACTCGTACGCGACGCAGCCCAGCGCGTACAGATCGGACAACGCGTTCAGCGGCTCACCGCGGATCTGTTCGGGTGAAACGTAGGCCATGGTTCCGATGAAGTGACCGGTGACGGTCAGTTTGCTGAGCGCCGACGTTCGCTTGGTGAGACCGAAGTCAGTTAGGTACACGTGTTCGAATCGGTCGCGGCCAGCCGCCGACGTGAGCAGTATGTTGGCCGGTTTGACGTCGCGATGGACCAGTCCGGCAGCATGAGCGGTGTCCAGGGCGTCGGCCACCGGACCCAGAATTGCTAGCGCGTGGGCCGGATCGAACGGACCCTTCTCGCGCAGTACAGTCGCCAGGTCGCTGCCGCGGACATACCGCATCGCGATATACAAATGGCCGTCGGACTCACCGGCGTCGTAGATCGGAACGATGTTGGGATGGTCCAGCGAAGCCGCGAAACGCGATTCGCGGACGAACCGCTCGCGGAAATCCGACTCCTCGGAGAGTTCCTGAGCCAGCACCTTCAGGGCGACCCGACGGTCTAGCCGCAGGTCCGTGGCCTCGTAGACTGACGCCATGCCGCCGCGATCCACGTACGACTCGATGCGATAGGCACCGATCTGCGCGCCGACCGGGATGTGGGGTGGAAGACCGCGCGGCCCCCCGGAGCGTGCGGGAGCACCGTCCATGCGGCGTCACCCCCACACAAACACCGTCACCGATCGCCAATGGCGAGACCCCCGCCCGTCACCGAAAGTAGCGACCGATCTACATCCGATGGTAGTTTCGAGTAGAAATGTAACATCAACGCCACATCCGGCCAGCGCGTGCCCACCACAGAGGAAACAGGTTAGGCTCGACACCTTCACCCATTTGCCGAGCAACCTTTGACAACGGGGACCGATCGTTGGGTGGTCAATGCCCTCCCGCAACAATCACTCCGGCGCCTCGAAGCCATCCGGCACGAGTGACCAGGCACATGGTGCGCACCGCAGGAAGCTACGTCGGCCACCGCCGACGGCGCCTGGCAGCGGGCCTCCCTCTAGCTGATATGTGAGTACTTCTTGTCAAGGGGCAAACGGGAATTCGCGACCGGGAAGTTGCTTCAGGAGTCGGTCGCGGGGCTGTTGAGCTTGTTGACCAGGCGGTGACGAACGGAGTCGTGAGCGTGTCGTTGGCGACGCCGCGGTCAGACTGATATTCGCGGGTTGGTTACCGCAGGACGGACTGTTCGGCAGGAGCCTTGCGCTGAGTCTAGGAGGCGAGTGTGGCAACGAAAACCGTTGCTACTCATAGCTAGATCGCGGGTTCACTCCTCGCGTTGCCACGTCCCGTCCGGTCACCGCCTGGTGGCCTTGTAGGGTTCCCGAGCCGGGCTCGGCGTGGGTGAGTAATGAGTTGCTGAGCGCGGCGCGCCCCCCGGGCAGGCCCCCTGGCCTGCCCGCGTCTTTCGCCTGGCAGGGGCCGCAGAGGTCTCCACCCTCAAGGGTCGCGCAGCGATCGCGCAGCGACCCTTGAGGGTGGAGGGGCCGGCCCCGTAGCGTGCGCGGCGCGGACCGCCGGACGAACTACGCCGGCCAGCCACACGGGGGGTCTGGACCCCCGCGGGGGTCAGTCGTCCATGACGGCCAGCGACCAGCACCAGCCGGCGAGTTCCCGGGCGTCGGCGATGACCGGTCGTTTCTTCCGGGCGGTGAACGCCTCCCAGCGGTGGTGCAGCCGCTGGGTCCCCTCGTGGCCGCGGGCCCGCGCCGCCGCCGGCGCCTGGTCCCAACGGGCCCTCATGGTGAGCGCGGCACGGTAGGCCTTGCGGTGGTGCCAGGCCGCCTCGACCAGCACCCGGCGGGCGTGGGTGTTCCCGGTCTTGGTGATCGAGCCCTGGGAGCGTTGCCCACCGGAGGAGGACTCGGTGGGCACCAGCCCGAGGTAGGCACCGATGGTGGATCCGGTGAACCGATGCCAGTCACCGATCTCGACGGCCAGGCCGAACCCGGTCAACGTGGACACCCCACGCAGACAACACAACCGGCGCACCAGCGGGGTGTACTCGCTGCTGGCCGCCATCTCGGTGAGAGCCTAATCCAGCCGGTCCCGGCGGGCGACGGTGAGCAGCACCGTCTCGAACGCGGAATCGAACGCCAACTGGAGCCCCGGCACCGCGAAATGTTGCCCGCGCAGCCAATGCTCGTACACCCCGGTCCACGGATGCCCACCGGAATACAGGATCCCCTGGCGCAACAACAGTTTCCACAACCGATGCCGGGACCGCATCAAATCACCACAGACATCTTCCCGGGCCCGGACCAGATCCCTCGTCGCCTCCTGTTCCACGCTCGGCACCCAGACCTCGACGATCTGATCCATCCGCAACAGCTTGGCAACGTGCTGCGCATCCCGAGAATCGGTTGACCCGATCACCAGGCGGCCGTTGCAGTTTCGACGGCGCCGCCACCACACACCGGATCCCCGCCGCGGTCAACCGCCGCGCCAACCCGAACCCCGTCGGCCCCGCCTCATAGGCCACCGCGACCGGGCGCCGGCAACTCCGCCAACCAGTCCGTGACACCCTCGAACGTCGGCGTCACCCGACGCCGCGCCATCTCACCGGTCACCGTGTCCAGGCCGCACCCCACGATGGCCTGGGCATGCACATCCAAACCGACACTCGTAAGCTCTGTGAACACCGGGGCCTCCGCAAATGTAGGACCGTCAGGGGCCTTCTCCCTGTCGGCGATCCACGTCAACTTGCGAGAGAGGCCCCGGGCCCGTCAAGTGGGTGCCCACTCATACCGTCTAGAGGGGGGTTGGTCGTGATGTCGCTGGTTTCGTTTCGTGATGGGAGGCAGCGGTGGTGTTTCGTCTGACGGCTGTGGATTTCGACGTCCGCACCGACTCGTGGCGGACGCCGGTGAGCGTGATGCCCGTTGGACCGGGGGATTCCGTGCTGGTCGGCAGGGAGGGAGACCTGCCAGTGGGGATCGACCCGGTCGACCCGGGCGTGTCCAGGAGGGCATTGACGGTGACCGTCGAGGCAGCCCAATGGGAGCTGGAAGTCACAAATTCGAATCATGGGTGGATACACCCTTGGGGTCAGCGCCCGACGTGGGTGGAATCCAACACCACCGTGCGTAAGCGATGGCCCCGGATCGGTGTGCTCCTGGTCGGTAACAGGGACGACCTGCACCACTGGGTGCTGCTGGAATCCGACAGCGATCCCAGCGAGTGGCGCACCCGTCCCGTCGAGCCCGCGAACCCGACACCCTACCCGCCGGGTACCCAGGTGAAGGTGGCTACTACCGGCCTGACCAGGGCACAACTCGAGGCAGTTCACATGGTTTTCGCGAAACATCTCGCGTGGCCTCCTGTTATTGCCTCAGAGCCGATGTTGCTGGAGGCCGCCGCCCGAAAACTGGGAATAGCGCCCACCGCCGTCACCGATCGGCTGAAGCAGGCCCAAAACCGGGCGTACGCGTTGGGACCCCATCGCCAGACAGGAGTGATGAGTCCAGAATTCGTTTACGTTCTCGCTGGCGCCGGCTATCTGCCGGTGCCCAAATTCTTCGATCCGCTGGTGCCCGACGGCTGACCCGGCTGCCGAACATGTCACTTCATTGTGATCTGCGGTCATTGAGTGTGGTGAGTCCGGATCAGGTGTCGATCGGGGTGCTGGTGGACGCGGTGCCACGGGATGCCGTGGACGAGGCGGTCACGGTCTGCGGGGTTCTGGAGCGTCGTCCGGACGCCAAGCTGCCCGCACACGTGGTGGCGTACCTGACGTTGGGATTGTCCCTATTCCCCGATGACGACTACGAGGAGGTCGCGGCCAAGGTCACCGGGCGGGTGGTCGGTGCCGACCGTCAGCGCGATCACCCAGGGCCGGGACGGCTGGGCCGTGGGGTGTTTCCCGAGTTGTTCGAGCGGCCCTGCGGGCCGGTGGCCGGGGATGCCGGCCCGCACGCGGCGCTGACCGCGCTGGGCACGGCGCGTGACTCGGTTCCTGCAGGGCTTGCGGCTGCTGGTCACCGACGGGTTCGAGCTGGACCTGCCGGACACCCCGGCCAACGCGGCCGAGTTCGGGTACGCCGGGTCCGGGGCCAACCTGGGGCCAACCGGTCTGCCTTATGCAAGGCCAGGGTGGTCGCGTTGGCCGAGTGCGGCACCCACGCGTTCCTGGCCGCCGAGGTCGACGGCTATCAGAGCAGTTCGGGAATCGACCGGACGGCCGATAGCAATCATGCTTGGCCGCCGCCGGGAGATTGGAAAGCCTGTTCTGCAAGAGGACCGCGCGGAAAGTCGGCGATCCTCGGGCACCGAGTCGGGTAGGCGGCCCTGTTGCAGCGCAGTATGGACGGTCCCGGTCCGGGGGGTATGCCTGGGAATCGCAGCGTGCATTTCCTTGACCGGTGGGCGGCTGAACAGACATGAGTCACCTTCATGGACAGTGGGAAGGTCGGGCTGACACTCGACCCTGGTCTTTGGCGATCTCCAGATCACAACAGCCGCAGACCGGATACTCCATCCTGCTGTGCAACAGGGTCACGCCTTCCCGGCGATCCGATGAACATCAATTCGGCACGTGAATAAACGGGGACCTGTTGGAGAACAGGCTTTCCCTTTCGGCCTGCGGCGGACAACATGACCGATATCGACCGCCCGGTCGATGACTCACCCAAACTCCGTGACGGCAACGCCTTTATCACGACTGGAAAGTGTTCCCCGACCTGCCCGGGAGGCGAACAAATGACCGGTCGCGCTGCCGAACCGCGACCGAATCCGTTGAGCGGCGCTGCGGCAGGTTCGAGAACCAAATCGCACCAGCGGCCCATCCGATTCCGATCACCATCTGAGAAAGAAAATAGCACACGGAATGGAACCGCGATTTCCGGGCCGGATGTCATCGGGACAGGCTCGGGGCCTCCCGGGGTCGCGGACAACCCGGCTTGTACGTAACAGAGGGGAAACCGATGCCCACCGCAGCACCGGCACCGCAGCACCGGCAGATACACCATCGACCGTTCGTGTTCTCGGTGTGGGGAAATCCGTTGGCCAGGGCCGTCGACCGCGTCGAGGCCGCGCTGATCGTGCTGCTGCTCGGGATCTGGTTACTCACACTGCCGGTCGCGGCCGTGGCCGGATCGATCACATGGGCGTCGATCTCCGACAACACCCACGCGCAGCAGGCGGTCGTGGTGACCGCGCAGCTCATAGCATCAACCGACGCCGCGCAAGTCAGCGGATACTCCACGGTGCCGGCGCGGTGGACCGACACCGACGGAGTCGCGCGCACCGGTCTCGTGCAGGCCGACGACGGCCTGCAGAGCGGCGACCGGTTTGAGATCTGGCTCGATCGATCAGGGGCCGTCACCACGGCACCGGTGACCACCCTGTCGGCAGCGATTCAAGCAGTCATCGCCGCCACCGCCACCTGGAACGGGTGCGGACTCGTCTTGGCCGCAGTCTTCCTCACCGGCCGTCGGCTGCTGGACACCCGCCGAATATCGGCCTGGAGAAGCGACTGGCAACGAGTCGGCCCGCTCTGGACCACCCAGTGATTCCACAAGATTGCCCCCAAAGCCCGCTCGCGCATTCCTTCGCGTGATCGCTTTTCGCAGCTGCACGAATGACCAGATGGCTGACAGCACGGATGGTGTGGGTCGTGCGGCCCTGACAGCAGCGGGACGTGCGGCACCGCGTAGAACGCTGGGTGGTTGAGCGCAGCGTGATCGGTGCCTCGGTCCTGAACCGCTCGACGAACTGGGTCGCCGGTGAGTTCATGCCACAGAATCGCCGGGCGGTCTGATTCGGCCCGGGTTGGTACTCCGATCCCCGTCAACCCGAACGACGCTGGCGGGACGGGACTCAGTTAGTCTGGACAGACGGTTGAGACATCGCCGGTGCGGACCGACCAGTCCGCCGGCGCCGTCCTCGGCCTGCTCGCGGTAGCCTCCAAGAGCAACGAGATCCCCGCGCTGCGGGATCTGCTGGACAGCATGGACATCGCCGGCGCCGTCATCACCGCAGATGCGATGCACTGCCAGCGGGATACCGCCGACCACATCACCGGGCGGGGCGGCCACTACGTCCTGACCGTGAAGGCGAACCACCAGCCGACCCTGCGCGCCGCGTGCAAAGCCCTGCCCTGGCGCGACGTGCCGCGATCAGCACCACCGACACCAGCCACGGCCGGCGAGTCCGCCGCACCATCAAGGCCGTCCAGGTCCCCGACTGGATCGACTTCCCCGATACCGCGCAAATCATCCAGCTCCGCCGAACGCGAACCATCAAGGGACGCAGGACAATCGAGGTGGTCTACGTGATCTGCTCACTTGACATGATCGCCGCCCCACCGGCCACCGTCGCCACCTGGATCCAGGGCCACTGCGCCGTCGAGAACGCCCTTCACTGGGTGCGTGACGTCGTCTTCGTCGCTGGTCAGCTCGGGATCGACGCCGCGGGTCTCGGGTTCTACGAGTGGTCGGGCAGCACGATCGAGTATCACCGCGCCCAGGTCCGGGAACATCTCGGCTACCGCGCCGCGACCGTCACGGATCAGGAGAGGTTGACGGTCTGGCTGTCGGAGGCTGTTGCACACGCGGAGCGTCGGCCTGACCGTGTCCGTGAGGAGCTGCTGGCCGAGTTCCGCAGTTTACGGATCGAGCTGCCGACTCCCGGACGATTGGTGCGGATGGTTCGTTCGGCCCTCCGCACAGCCGAACAGACTTGGCGTCACGGATCGCCGGCCGACTGAATCCGTCGGCAACGGCCCGCCTTCTCAGCCTGATTGCCCACCGAGGGATTCGCTCCGTCAAACCCCTGAATTTCCGACTGCAACAGGACGGCTGTGGGACCGCCGGGCACTTCCGGGCCGCACCACGCGACCCTGGCCCTGTTCCACACCAGTATTTAAAATCCCGCGGTTAGCTGCTGTGATTGGGCAGGCAGAATAATCCCCAGCAAATCCGAAGTATCTCCGTAGAAACTGTGAGGTCGATCATGTCCGTCCAGTACCCGAATCCCGGAAACTCCGAATACAGCTCCTGGTCGTATCCGTCACAAGAGCAGACGCAGGTGACGCCCATCCCGCGCAGGGCGCCGGGGTGGTACGCGGATCCCTCCCAGCCGGGGCAGCGCTGGTGGGATGGCACGGAGTGGACCAGTAGCGTCGCGCCGACGCCGCCCCCGGCGGCTACCCCCTCCCAGCCGTCGACCGTTGTCAACAGCTCCACAGTGGTTGCCGTCGGCGGACAAAAGTCCGTGGGCGTTGCCTTCATCCTGACTTTCCTGTTCGGGCCCCTGGGAATGCTGTACTCCACGGTGCTCGGCGCATTCTTCATGATGTTTGTGACGGGCTTCGGCGCCTTTCTCATCGGCGTCGGGACTTTTGGACTGGGCCTGCTGGTCTGGGGCCCCGCCTGCTGGTTGATCTCCATCATCTGGGGTTGCGCCGCCGCGAGCGGCTCCGGTACACACGTGGTGGCGACCCAGTCCACCCATCAGCTCTAGCGCACCCACCCTCACGGGCCGACCTGGTTTCGGCATCACTGCACGGCGGCGACGATCACGACCATTCTTCATCATCGTCGCATTGGCGAAAGTAGCAGCCCGGACTCCGAACTCGCAGGCCGGCTTCGAGAGTGTTCCTTCGCAGACAGGTGGACGCAGTGAACGAATACGAAGCACTGAAAGACTTTTCACCGGCGACAGCGCCGTTTATCCGTCAGGACAATCCCGGGTCGTTCTCCCCGACCAATCTGGCAGACTCGGCGACCTATCACCCTGATTCCCCTACCGGGGCGGCTCCTACCCGCCCGCACCGACTCGCGCAGCCTGATCCCGCCCGTTCGCAGCCCTCGCCGGGCGAGATGACGTCCATCTTCGACCTGCCGGCCGTGCCGGCCGACCGCTCTCAGGTCAGGCAGTACCTCGATGGTGGGGGTGCGGACCACGTCCAGGCAACTCCCACCACTAGATCGGCGCCCGCACCCAACGCGGCCATCGCGCGGACCACCTTCGCTGGACGCGAATACACCGATCCGGTTCGACTCGCTCAGGCCATGCTGGACAACTGGAACGCGGGAGCCAGAGTGTTCGGCGACAAGGAGCTTCGCGAGGAACTCGCCGCTTGGCTTCGCGACGACGTCAAGGACACGACCATCAACCAGGGCATATTCCGCCGACTGGTGCCTGACGGCGCCGACTCCGGAAGCGAAGACATCGCCCTGCGGTTGCTGATTTTCACCCGTCACTTTCTGCCGGACGCCACGCCGATGTTCCGTGGTCAGCCGGCTGATGCCAGCGGCCTCGCGGTTCTCTACCAGCGAGCCGCCGCCGAGGATCTCGCCGTTGTCAAAGATCTGGCCGCACTTACCGACTCCGTGCTCAATGCACTTTCCAGCTTCAACTGCCGACAGCACCCGGAATGCCGGTCCAGCAACGGATGTCGCGTGCTCGCGCAATTGCCCGGTCGCCGACGTCGGCTGGGCTCGATGATGAGCAGCGAGCAGGAGGTCGTCAGCGCGGCCATCGGCGACGACACCGCGATGCGACGGTCCGTGCAGGAACAACTGCGCTATGCGGCCATCAGTGCGCGGTTCTTGGCGATGCAAGCGATGCTGGACCCTCCATCGGGCGATGCACTTTGGCAGGTGGTCCGCACGCCCGTCGACGATCTCCCCACGTGGAATTCCGAGCTGCGGGCCCGCTCGATCAACGAGGTCGATCCGGACGGGGCGATGATCCTCGCGACGCTCGCAATTGCCACAACGCCACTCGGCCAACGGCTTGTCGTCGGGGAACGAACACAGACGGAAAAGGCCAGAGGCGTCGCCCGGAAAAAGCTTGGCAGGCACGTCTGGAGCCGCGCGGGCTTGTTCACCCTCGCGGGCCTGCTCTACACCTTCGCGCTGATCGCGATCGACCAGCAAGCCCATCCCGACGGATGGTACGGCCTCACGCCGCAGGTCGAGGTACTGTTTGCCCTGGTGGGCGTGGTGAGCGCGCTGGCGATTCTCATCGTGGCGGGATACCTGCTCGGACAGCCGCAGTCGCCCATCTTCATCGGCTGGATGAGGGTGCTGGGGTTCAGTATGCCACTTGCCATCACTGGCTTGTACGAGGTGAACGGACATTCGCCGGCGCCTGCATTCCTGCTCTTCTATGCCCTCTGGTTCCCGGTCCTGGCCGAGGTCTTTGCCATTGCCCTGGATGGACGACCGGGCAGCGCTCTGATCCGGATTCCCAGGCCGATCCGCGTCGTTGTCGCGGCCATCGCTCTGATCGGCTTCGTTGCACTGATCAGTTGTTGCGGATCAGTTCAGTTGCAGGCGCTGATCAATTGGTCCTTCTTCGCCGACAACCCCGCCACGGAACTGCTCGACAACATTGCCGCACAGGCCTTCGATTGGGTCGGGTCGTTGACCTAGCCTGGATTTTTCGCGCGGTTTCGGATGACGGCTTGATGTGGTTGAGATGTGCTGCGGGGTAAGGGCTTCGACTCCGAGAGTTGGCTGTGGGCCCGACTGTCGTGTCGGGTTGGCGCCGGTTCCACTTGCCGGGGTTG
>JBBQGJ010000209.1:0-11382 GCA_038322925.1 Mycobacteriales bacterium | reverse complement strand
GTGACAGCCAGATGGTGCTGCGGCTCGTGGTCTCCCGGGGACCGGAATCGGCGGTGGAACCGGTGTGCTACCTGTTGGGCGGCCAACTGTCCCCCGTCACCCGCCGGCAGCGCACCGAAGGCGTTCGAGTGTTGTTGCTGGACAGGGGGTTCACCGCGAGGACGGCGGCGGATGCGCCGTGGCTGTTGGCCGGGGCCAAGACCCTGTCGTACGGGCTGAACATGGCCGCACTGCGGTACGCCGCCGGCAATGACGCCGACGATGTCATCTTCCTGGGGTCGGACGGCGCGGTGCTGGAAGCGCCGACCGCGTCGGTGGTGGTGGCGAACGGGCGGACGCTGTCGACGCCGCCGCGGGACGGAATCCTCGACGGGATCACCGTGCGACGGTTGTTACGGAGCTCGCGCGATGCGGGCTGGAGCACGACCACACAGGTATTGACCGGGGCGGATCTGCATGCGGCCGCGGGATTGTGGCTGGTGTCAAGTGCTCGACTGCTCGCCCCGGTGACCAGCATCGAGGGTGCGCCGCGGGACAATCACGGTCTGACCGCGGAGATCGCTGCACTGCTGGATGTGCCGGTGGATGTCGGTGCCGACGAGACTGCCGCTGCCGAGCAAGCGGCCGGTACAGGTGCTGGTGATGGTGCTCTTGCCGGTGCCGGTTAGGGGGCACCGGCCGCCGACCTCGGACGTGGTTGGTGGCATGGGGGCGCCGAAGCCGATCCTGGCACTCGGCGCCACTTTGTTGACCGAGCGCCGGTTTTGAGTACTGGGCGCCAACACATGTCGGAGCCGGGACCATGAAACCCGCGCCGGGACGGATCGGGGGGCCACGCCAACCGGCAGTCGAGCTTTGGCGGGGTACCCGGGTCTCGCCGCCACGGCGAGAGCGCCTACGCATCCATGCCATCGTCGTCACGTTCCATCTGCTGGACCCGTCATGGCCCCTCGCGGGGCTGATGCTCTCTGACCGCACCAGCCCGCGGCCGTTCACCGGCTCCGCCGTCCCGCGAAACCGAGGCACTGTCAACGCCTCCGCTCCCCGGCGTGGCCGGGAACGGGCCGGGAACGCCCGCTTCGCATGAGTCCGCGTCGGCGAAGCAGAAGCACGGCCGGGCCGTCCACCCTTGACGGCACCTCCGCTGGCCCAGCGGACGAGGTACCGCTGGAAGTCGAAGAACAGCAGGGCACCCGGGATGTCATCAGCAGCGCGGTGGCCATCCTCAAACGGGAATGGGATCCGGAGCCCAATTCATCGCTGACCAGGGAGGCAACTCTTGAGGTCAGGGTGTTCAGCTGCGGGCTCTGCCGGGAAATGATGAAGTGTGGCAACTCGTCCCGCGAACTCCATAACCTCGAACCCGTGGCGGAGAAACGGACTATTCCACCATCAAGTGCCTTACCGGGCGAGCGGTAACCCGATAGTGTGCGGTCAGTCCGTTCGGGAGCGTGCCGATGACCGACGTGTTGAGCTCGCGAGACCTGGCGGCGCTGCTCGCCCTGACCGAGGAGGGTCGCGGCGAGGAGCCAGGCCCGATCATGCCGTGGTTCCTTTTCGAGCGAATGGCAGCACTCATTCCGGGTGACAATGTGTGCTTCGCGGACCTGAACTTCGTGGAACTCAGGGGCGAGCACCACCAGGGCATTCTGGACGGGAGCCAGCGATGGGCCGACGTCGGCGGCGGCGGCGACGCCACCCAAGAGCTGTTCTGGACGTCGAAGCGATCCTTCTGGGCTCCGGCACCGCCAGCCAATCTCGGAAGGGTCCGGCGCTGGTCCGATTGCTACTCGCCGAGCGAGTTGCGCGAGCAGCCCCTTTACGCCGAATTCTTCGGCCCCTCCGGGGTGAAACACTTCATGTCCATCGCGTTTCCGGCACCGCCTGGCCACACCCGGACGTTGCTCTTCTTCCGGAACAGCGGACGGGACTTCACCGATCGGGACAAGCTACTACTGCAATTGCTTCGGCCACACCTGTACGAACTCGACCGGGACGCCGAGCGACGCAGGCAGGGAGTGCCTCGGCTGACCCCGCGCGAGTGGCAGGTCCTGAAACTGGTCGCGCAAGGCTACGGCAATGCCGACATCGCTCGGCTGCTGTTCACCTCGATCAGCACGGTGCGCAAGCATTTGGAACATATCTTTGATCAGACCGGGGTGCGCACCCGAACAGCCGCGGTCGCGCGGATGATGCCAGCCGCCGGGAGGTACCCGGTCATCCCCGATCAGGTCCACCCGGGCCGGCCGTTGCCTCCGGACGACTACGGCGGCCACGCCCAAGGGCACTCGGCGCAGCCCGGACGGTAGCTGTCCAGTGGCCCTGGAACACTGTGCGCAGCCGATCACGGCGCAGCCCGGCCGGTAGCCGTTCAATAGCCCGGGAACACCGTGCGAGCCCGGGAACACCGTGCGCAGCAGGTCCAGCGTGATGGAGTCACCGGTGAGGGTGACCGCGTCCGGTGTGTGAGCCGGGCCGAGCCGACCGGCCAGTAGGCGCACGAACGCCTCGGCAGGGGTGGTCAGCACGGCGTCGGCGTTCTCGGGTTCATCACCGAGTTCGGCCTTGTCTCGGAGAATCAGGCCAAGCACGCGGTCCGGGTTCGTCGTGACGACCCGAACCGTGACCTGGCGTCCGTCCAGGATGTCCGTCTTCGCTTGGAAACCGAGCAGGAAACTCAGCGGACCGGTCAGCAGGTCGAGCGCAATCGCCGCCTCGGA
Source organism: Mycobacteriales bacterium (assembly GCA_038322925.1). Taxonomy (GTDB): domain Bacteria; phylum Actinomycetota; class Actinomycetes; order Mycobacteriales; family Nakamurellaceae; genus Nakamurella. The sequence continues at coordinate 8,662 of JBBQGJ010000209.1, read as the reverse complement.
GGCGGGTAGCGCGGCGTCGGTATCGAGCGCGACCCGAACGTCCCAGCCGTGCAGTGCTGCCTCGTTGAGCCGCATCCCGGAGAACAGCGCGAGATCGGCGGGAAAGGGCAGGAGCCCAGATCGATGCGGATGTCGCGTCGAGCCGGACTGTCGAGATTCGCAAGAGCGCTGACCAGCGCCTCGTTCGCAGCCAGGAACTCCTCGGCCTGCTCCCGTGGAGTCATCGCGTTCCACCGGTCCCACACGGCGCCATTGAAGTCCCGCCCCGGCCGTTCGCCGCCGGCCGCGGTCGCCTGCAGGCCGGCGAGCGTGATCTCCGCGCCGCCGCCGAGGTGGCTCAGGACCTGCGCCACCGGCCATTCCGATGCTCCCGACTCTCGGGCCAGATCGTCGTCGTCGAACCCTCGGACCCGCGCTGCCAGGTCCTCGTGGTGGGAGCGCAGGGCGGCGATCGCGGAATCGGCCAGGCCGGTGACGGTCGGGGTCCCTGCGGACGGTGCGGTCATGATTCTCCTCGGTATGTCGTGGCGATTCGGGGGACTCGGTGGCGAAACCGGTGGCGATCACTCGTGCGCGTGGTCACCGGTCCACACTCCTTGTTGCGGGCACTGGTTGGGTTGTTCGTGTCATCGGGGTGGCTCGTGAGGTGGGGTCGATCGTGCCGAACCGAAGCCGACGCGCCATCCGCGGCGCCGTTGGCGAGCATACGGCCAGAGGTTGTCACGTCAACGGCCGCGGCTTGCTCGTCCCGCAGCCATGACGCAGGTTGGCCGCGCAGGTGCGGTCCTGCACGTGCGGTCCTGCGGGTTCCGTCGGGCGCGGGTTTTGGTCGCGCGGGTTGGGTCGCGCAGTGCCGATCGCGCGGGTTCGGCGGCAAACTGACCGCGAAGGCCAGTCGAACGGGTTCGGTGCCGCAGGCTGATCGCACGGGGTCGGCCGCGCAGGTGCGGTCCCGCGGGCTGATCGTGCGGCTGATCGAGCCGGTTCCGGTCGAAATTCGCGATGGCCGAGCACTTCCCCGGGGGAGGTGGGGAAGGGACGCTGCCGAAGCACCGGCTGGTCTGTCGGTCGGCTGTCAGCCCAGCCGGGAATCCGCGCGGAAGACGCAATCCCACACCGAGCTTGCGCTGCTCCAACACCCGTCGATTCTCGGAATACGCATTCCACCACAAGTCTGCAGCAGGCGGCGATGGGTGAGCGGACACGCCTTTTCCGGTACCGCAGCGTTCTGTTGCTCGGAATGCGCTACACCAGTAACAGGACATCACCGAAGCACTCGGGACAACGGCGGCGGACGCCCGGCCACCGAGGAGGATGAACCGGATCTCCGTTCTCGCACCATCGCACCATCGCGCCGGCAGCCGACGGCTGGCCGCCGAGGTGAGCATCGGAAGCCCGGAACGGTTCCCGCCGGTTGACGGCCGGTGTCACCCGAACCTGCTCATCCCCCGGCGGGAACCGTTCAGTGCAATTCGGTGCAAATTCAATGCAACAGCTGACTTCAATAATGCAACAGCTCACTTCAATTCAGTCCGTGGTGATCGCCCGCAGCACGTCCATCCGCGCCGCCCTGCGGGCCGGGAATACCGCAGCCAGCACCCCGACCAGCCCCGATAGCACGACGAAGATCACCAATTGGAGTGTCGGCACCGACAGCACCGAGACGCCCTGGCCGGATAGTGCCCGTTGCAGGCTGATCCCGAACACCAGTCCCAACAGGATGCCCAGCACGGCACCAAGTACGGCAATCGCCACCGACTCCAGTCGCACCATCGACCGCAATTGCCGTCGGCTCATCCCGACAGCACGCAGCAGGCCCACCTCGCGGGTGCGCTCGATCACCGACAGCGCCAGGGTGTTGACGATGCCCAGCACTGCGATGATCACAGCCAGGCCCAACAGCGCGTAGATGATCGCGAGCAACTGGTCGACCGGTGCGCGCTGCGAGTCGGCAAATGCGTTCTGGTCCTTCAGGGTCACCGTCGGCAGGTCGGCGAGTACCGCGTTGATGTCCGCGGACACCGTCGCCGCGTCGGCCTCCGGCGCTCGGTCGATATAGATGAAGGAATCCGCCGGTGCAACCCCGCCGGCCTCCAGCGCCGCGAGCGGGAGCACGACGTCGGCACCCACGAAGTTGCTGGGCGCGATGATTCCCGCGATGCGCAAGCTCGCGGTACCGGCCGGCAGGTCGACCGACACGGTGTCGCCGACCTTCCAGCCCTCGCTGGCGGCCTTCGTGTCGGTGACCAGGATGCCGTCGTCACCGGTCTGCAGATTCCCGGACTTGACGTCGATTGCCACCACCCGGCTGAACTGCTCGCCATCAAAGCCCGCGACAAAAACCTGTTGGCCGTTCACCTTCGCATTTCCGAACCTGAACGGGACGGCGTCCGCGACTCCCGGCACCTCGGCAATCTGGGTGGCGATGGTCGCCGAGAACGGCGACTGGACGGCGTTGGACACCACGTAGTCGGCCTTGAGGTCGCTGCTGACGAGTTCGTCCACGCTGGACTTGGTGGACTGGCCGAGCACCGCCATGGTGGTGACCAGTGCCAGCCCGATCATCAGCGCAGAGGCGGTGGCAGCGGTGCGCCGCGGATTGCGTCTCGCGTTCTCCCGGGCGAGCACACCGACAGTTCCGAACAACCGGGAGAATGGCCAAGCGATCACCGTCACGATCGGCTTGCCGATCACCGGGCTCAGTAGGGCCACCCCGATGAAGACAGCGAACACGCCGCCGCCCAACGGCTGCAGACCACCGTCGAATGTCAGCGCCCACACCATCAGCCCGGCGCCGAGCACCGTCAGCGCGACCCCGCCGACCAGTCGTCGACGCATCGACGACTCCGGGATCGTCACGTCGTCGCGCATCGCGGCCACCGGCGGCACCTTCGCCGCGTGCCGCGCCGGCAGGTAGGCCGCGATGTGCGTGATCAGCACGCCGACCGCATAGGCGACCACCACCGTTCGCCACTGGAAGACCAGACCCGCCTGGGAGAGGTCGATCCCGATCGCGCCGAACAACGCCTTCAGTCCGAGCGCCAGACCGAAACCGAGCAGCAGGCCGACCGTGGAACCGACCAACCCGACGACCAACGCCTCGAACATCACCGAACGGGTCACCTGTCGCCGGGATGCTCCCAACGCGCGGAACAGGGCGAGCTCGCGGGTCCGCTGCGCGACGATGATCGAAAAGGTGTTCAGGATCAGGAACGACCCGACGATCAGTGCCACCGCAGCGAACACCAGCAGGAACGTGGTGATGAACGACAGGCCTTGCTGCAGTTGGTCCTCGTTCTCCGTGGCGATCTGCTGGTCGTCACGGGCCTCGAACCCGGCAGGCAGCGCCGCCGTCACCTCGTCGCGCAGCTGTTCGTTGGACATCGATCCGTCACCGGTGACGGCGATGTCGTTGAACGCGTCGGCGCCGCCGAGGTAGAGCTGCTGAGCCGTCGCGGTGTCCATCACGGTCAGCGTGGCGCCCACGAGATTGCCCGATTCGCCGAACCGGACGGTGCCCACCATCGTCCCGGTGACCGTCGGCTGCGCTCCGGCAGTGACCAGCCGGATCGTGTCACCGACGGCGTAACCGGCTGTGGCCGCGGCCTTTTCATCCAGCAGGAACTGGTCGGGGCCGGTGGGCGCGACGCCCGCGGTGATGGTGGCGATCGACGAACCGTCGGCCGCGGGAGCGTTGTTGTAGTTGGCAGCGATGCCGGGTGCGCCGTTGCCGCCGACGACCTTGCCGTCCTTTCCGATGATGAACGTGCTCTGATCGGTGACATCGCCGTCCGCCCTGGCCACCCCGGGGAGAGCCTCGAGGGTGCCGACCAGATCGTCGGGCACGACCCGGGTGTCGGCGCCGGTGAAGCCACCGGCCGCGGCGGCCTCCGCCTTGGCGGGCCGGACGGTCACGTCCGGGGCGGTTTGCCGGAAGATCGCGGTGAAGCTGCTGTTGAGGGTGTCGGTGAAGACGAACGTTCCCGAGACGAAGGCCACGCCGAGCACAATCGCGAAGGCGCTCATCGCCATCCGGAGCTTGTGTGCGAGCAGGCTCTTGAAGGTTGCGCGGAGCATCTCAGCCCGCCAGCCCGGATTGGCCCTGCTCCGGATGGCCCTGCTCGGGATGGCCCTGCTCGGGATGGCCCTGCTCCGGATGACCGTGGCCGTCGAAGCTCTTCATCCGGTCCAGCACCCGCTCGGAGGTGGGTTCGCTCATCTCGTCGACGATGTGGCCGTCCGCCAGGAACACCACCCGATCCGCATAGCCGGCGGCGTTCGGGTCGTGCGTGACCATGACGACCGTCTGGCCGAATTCCTTGACCGAGCGCTGCAGGAAGCCCAGCACCTCGGCGCCGGAGACTGAGTCCAGGTTTCCGGTCGGCTCGTCGGCAAAGACGATGTCCGGCCGGCTGGCCAGCGCGCGGGCGCAGGCCACCCGCTGCTGCTGCCCGCCGGAGAGCTGGTTCGGCTTGTGATCCAGCCGGTCCGCCAATCCGATCGTGCTGATCACCGTGTCGAGCCATTCCTGGTTCGGTTTGCGCCCGGCGATGTCCATGGGCAGGGTGATGTTCTCGATCGCTGTCAGCGTCGGGACCAGGTTGAACGCCTGGAAGACGAAGCCGATGCGATCGCGGCGGATCTTGGTGAGTTCCTTGTCGCCGAGCTTGGTCAGGTCGGCATCGCCGATGTAGACCTCACCCGACGTGGCGTCGTCGAGCGCCGCCAGGCAGTGCATGAGGGTTGACTTACCGGACCCTGATGGACCCATGATCGCGGTGAATTGACCCGGGTGAAATTTCACGGTGACGCCGTCGAGGGCCGCGACCTGGGTGTCCCCCGATCCGTACACCTTGTGAAGATTGATGGCTCGGGCAGCGGCGATGCTGTTCCGGGTTGACGTCGTTGCAGATGTGGCACTGGTGGACATCGTCTCGCTCCTGGCGCAAGGGGGATTCCGGACCCTCTGACGGTAGGTCACGCGTCGAGTGTGATCTTCAGGGTCGAACCAGGGTTCCTACCCACCCCGACCCGGTATTCACCCTCGCGAGGGTGAATGTTTGTGCGCCATTCACCGCCGTTGACATTGTGAGTTCCGGCACGTTCGTCGAAATGAACCCGTTGGAGGGAGCAGCGCACCGCGGATCGACCGCGTACGCGACGGATGAACGTGGGCAGGAGCGCCGGTCAGCGCCGGCCGGTCGTTCCGGTGAGTTCCGTCGGCATCGTGATGACATCCACCATCGCGCCGCGCCGCCACACCGTGATCGGCAACGCACGCCCGATCGCGTCGTCGAAGAGCAGGCGTTGCAGGCTTTGCGCATCGTCGACCGGACGGCGCCCCGCCGTCAGCAGCAGGTCGCCCCGAGTCAGTCCCGCTCGATCCGCCGGCGAACCGGAGATCACCTCGACGACCCGCAGCCCCGTGCGCCTGCCGATGCGGTCGACCAACTCGGCCGGCAGCGGGCCCGGTGTGCTGACCAGACCGAGATACGCCCGGCGGACCCGGCCGTCGCGCAGCAGCGCGGCGATGATCCGGCGGGTGGTCGCGTTGATCGGGACGGCGAGGCCGAGGCCGACTCCCGCCACCGCGGTGTTGATGCCGACCACGGCACCGGAGGCGTCGGCCAGTGCACCCCCGGAGTTGCCCGGATTGAGTGCCGCGTCGGTCTGGATGACGTCCTCGATGACCCTTCCGGCGTGGCCGGCCCGGGTCGGCAGGGACCGGCCCAACCCGCTGACCACGCCGGCCGTGACGGACCCGGCCAGGCCGAGCGGATTGCCGACGGCCACCACCAACTGGCCAACCTGCAGCCCGTCCGCGTGGCCCAGTGTGATGGCCTTGATGGCCAGCGCGGATCGCGCACGCACCACCGCAAGGTCGGACAGTGGATCCGAACCCACCACATCGACCCTGGATTCCGAGCCATCGGCGAAGGCGGCGGTACCCGACTCCGCTTCGTCCACCACGTGGGCATTGGTCAGCAGGTGGCCGTCGTCGGTGAACAGCACAGCGGATCCCGCACCCTGGATGATTCGGCCGTCCCGGCCGCGGCCGGAGACCTGCAACGCGGCGACATGTGGGATGACGGCCGCGGCCACCTCGATCACCACCCGCGAGTACGCGTCAAGCGCACCGGCCGACAGTTCATCGGGGCCGGGTGCCGGGGCCGGCGAAACGTCGCTCATGGGCTCCCCGCTCGATGTTGGGCGCGGCCGCAGGTGGAGCGCAGATGGGCGCGTCAACTGCGTTCCGTGCAGGACATGCCGTGCTGCACGTTCCCTGCAGAACCTGCCGTGCAGAACGTGCCGTGCAGAACGTGCCGTGCAGAACGTGCCGTGTAGAACGTGCCGTGTAGAACGTGCCGGAGCACTGCGACGTCAATGCGCTGGCGCGAACACCACCCATTGAACGTGTCGTCACCGGGATTCGGCCGGGTCTGCGTTAAGCCCTTGGCGATCGTCGCCGGCGCCTGCAGAATGTCGGACCGGCATCGGGACCCATCGACGGGACACCGGGCTACGAGTGGGACACGAGGGTACGAGATGAAGTCGGAACAGACGTTGATCTTCGATGCCGACGACACGCTGTGGGAGAACAACGTCGTCTTCGAGCGGATGATCGAGGACTACCTGGATTGGGTGGCACATCCCACGCTGGACCGTGCCCAGGTGCGGGCGGTGCTCAACGAGATCGAACTGGCTAACACGGTCGCGCACGGCTACGGCAGCCGCGTCTTCCTGCGGACGCTCGGGGACTGGATCGGGCGGTTGAACGAACGACCCGCGTCACCGACCGAGGAGGCGCAGATCCGCGAACTCGCGGCCGCGCTCGCCGAGCATCGCGTCGAACTGCTCCCTGATGTCGCCGAAACTCTGGACCAGTTGGGGTCCCGGCATTCGCTGTTCCTGCTCACCAAGGGTGATCCCGACGAGCAGCAACGCAAGATCGACGCGTCCAACGTCAGCCACCATTTCATCGACATCCACATCGTGGCCGAGAAGAACGTCGACACCTACCACTCGGTGACGAGCCAGCACGATCTTGATCCGGCGCGGACCTGGATGATCGGCAACTCACCCAAGTCGGACATCCTGCCGGCCCGGTGCGCCGGTCTGAATGCCGTGTTCATCCCGAACGACAACACATGGGCGTTGGAGCACGACGTGCTGGACCCGGGTGACGCCGGCGTCCTGCACCTCCGGCAATTCGCCGAGCTGCTGCTGCATTATTGAGCCGGACCTTGGGGTGTTTCGTCGCGGTCGTGCTGTCAGCGGAGGAGTTACCGATCCACTCGGGACAGCGCATGTGCGGCCTTGCGCTGCCGCACCTCCGCCCTGCGCACCGCCAACCGGGCATCGTCCAACCTACGACGGGCGTCCACCACCTGCTCCTCCAGCATCCGCAGCCGGTCCAGCCGCCCCTGTTCGGCCTCGCGTGCTTCGGCCACCGCCGCGTCCGCCTCTTCCGAAGCGCGGCGCGCGTCGGCGATCGCCTCCCGGCGGTCCTGCTCTACCCTGGCCTGCGCGTCGCGCCGAGCCTGTTCCTTGACCTGCACCTTGCTACGTGCACCGTCGGTCTCCGGCAGTGAGTCGGGCTCCGTGCCTTCAGAGGACGCCAATCCGGCGGCGGGCGTTCGGCTGGAAGAAGCTTTTCTGGCAACGGGTTCCGCAGTTTCGGGTTCGGCCTGAGTTGCTGGCACGATCATCAGATCGGGCCCGCCGCCAAACCCGAAACCCTCCCAGCGGGCGGGCTTGACCATGGTTCCGCTGCGCAAGTGGTCGGCGACGTCGTCGTTCGCCAACGCCGCGGTGAGGGTGGAGACCACCTCGTCCTTGACGGCGGAACTGGGTTCCTCGTCGCCGGCGATCCGGAACGCCGCCCGCGTCAGGTCGTCGATCAGCCTTCGTCGGCGGCCGGTCAGCTCACGCAGTCGCCCTGCGTCGACGGAGCGCTCTGCGTCGCGCAGGTCCGTGCCAAGGTCGAGCAGGGCGCCCACCCGATCGGGGTCGGATCTGGCCAGCCCGTTGAGAATGGCGGCGGAACGGGTCGGCTTCCGCAGGCCGGTGATTTCCTTGGCGGTAGCCCGGTCGCCCGAGGAGCGCGCCGCAGCGGCGAGCGCGCTGCGGCGCGGGAGGAACTCGTCCGGCTCGACCGAATACAGCTCATCCACCGCCCGGCGCAGCGCGTCGCGATCGACCATGATCCCCATCCTGGACCAGCGGCCCATAAACTCGCTGCCTGGCGGACGCTCCCTTCGCCTGGCGCACACTCCGTTCGCCTGGCGCACACTCCGTTCGCCTGGCGCACGCTCCAGTTTGCGCGGGGGTTTGTTGGCTTGGCGCGCGTTTCGTTTGCGGGGGGCGCGCTCTGTCTGCTTGGGGCGCGTCCCGGTGGGGGCACGCTCTGCTGGATTGGCGCAGACCTATGTTCGTTGGTTGAAGGGTTTGTGGTGCATGATGTTTCTTCGTGGTGCGCGGTTCGGGTCGATCCAGGGTGGTGGGAGGTATTCGGGCACGCCGTCGGCGGCGAACCGGATCTCCCAGTCGCCCTGGTGGATCAGGCGATGATGGTATGGGCAGACGAGCACACCGTTGTGGTAGCTGGTGGGTCCGCCTTGCGACCAGTGTTTGACTTGGTGCGCGTCGCACCACGTCGCGG
>JBBQGJ010000208.1:0-11419 GCA_038322925.1 Mycobacteriales bacterium | reverse complement strand
TTGCGTATTTCACCGCGACCGACGAGGGTCGGCGGGGCGGCCTGCCGGAGTACTGGGAAGGTTCGGCCGGGATCGGGTCGATGGCGCACATCATCCTGGGCGCCCCCGCGCTGTGGATGATGGACGACCTGGCTGGCATTTCCCGGCAGCCCGGTACGGTCGGATTCCGCACTCTGCTGATCACTCCGGCGGTCTACACCGGCCCTGCGCGAGTGACCGCCAGCAGCGACTTCGGTTACGGCACCGCCAGTGTCGGTTGGACACGGAGTGGCGACCACGCCACGGTCACTGTGACCATCCCGGCGGGCGGGTCGGCGACGGTCGTTCTGCCGGATGCCTCGCACCAGGTCGGTAGCGGCACCTTCACGTTCACCACCGGCCTGGGCACCAGGCCGTCGTACCGGTCCGACGTTGTAAAGGTGCCGTGGTCGGACACGGTGTGGCAGAACGTGAACGGCCGCGCCGTCCCGCTCGACTGGGCCTCTTGGGCCGCGCTGGGCTATCCGGCGCCGCGGACCGCGCTGCCCCTCGGCTCGTTCGTCGCGTTCGACATCCTCGGCCCGCAGCTGCTCGCCCGCACCCCGGACGGCCAGGATCACCCGCTCAACTACGACGAGTGGTCGCAGCTAGGTTTCCCCACCCCAGCCCGCATCGAGCGGGTGATCGGTAAGTACCAGTGGGGGCCGACGGCCTGGATCACGCTGAAATGGTCAGGGAACCCGCAGAGCTGGGAGGTCCGCCATCTGACCTTCGAGGAGTGGGGCCGGCTCGGAAACCCGGGAATCCCGGACGGTTCGGTTATCTGGGGCTCATCGGTATTCCAGTACCTGGGTAGTCCGGAGGTCTACCTGACAGACCCGAGCGGCGGGCTGCGATGGCTGACCTTCGCCGACTACAGCTACCTCGGCTATCCGGCCTTCGAGCAGCGCAACCAGGCCTGGGTCCTCCTGCCAGGCAGCGGCAAGATCGTTTTCCTGACGGACAGGTCGGCCGGCGTCGGCACCTGGGCGGACTACCAGCAGTGGGCCGCGGCGCTTTTCCCGCCGCCGCAACGCATCGCTATCCCGGGACTGCGTTGGCGACTGGCTGGCGATGGCAGCTACGAGGTGGTGCTTGCCGGTGGTGCGACGATACCGATGACGGTCGCGGAGTACGCGGCAGCTGGCTCACCTGCGGCTGACTGAGACCGACCCCGTGGTGAGCACAAGTGGGAGGAGCAGCGCTCTGGACGTGTCACTCGTCGATGACGAGCCGGGTCCGTGCCACACCACGAATCGTGCCGACGAGTTCGGCCTCGGACTCCAGCGCCGTCCGTTCGTCCCCCGCCAGTTTCCGCCAAGGGGTGAGTGTCACCGTCAGGGCCCGTCCACTGGCCCTGGTGCGCCAGCTGCCGGCGAGCCCGCCGCCCGCCAGCACCGCCCCGGGTGATCCGAGGATCGGCCACAGGGCCTTCTGGGACGCGCGGTCCGGGGCCAGCACGGAACGGTCGCGGGGCTGCAACAGCGGGTCGGCGGGGGGCAGCAGCCGCACCAGGCCGGCAGCGGCCTCGACGTCGGCTTCGGTGAGCTGGTCGACGAGCGCTGCCGGTGCTGTTGTCCGGGCGCCGGCAACGGTCACCGTGACCAGGTCGGCCGGCAGTGATCCGCGGATCGACCCCGCCGACGTGCCCAGGTGCGTTGCCACCTCCGCGGCGGTGCCGGTCCCGTACAGCCGGTAGTACCCGGTGACCAGCTCGGCGAGCCGCCGCTGCCCGGATGGTGGCGGATACGGGTGCGACAGCGGTTCGAGCACAACGGGTTTCGTGTCCGCGATCAAGCCGATGGCGGCCGGCAGGGCGACCACCCGAAAGAGCATCTCGCGCACATGGACGCTGCCGCAGGCCCGGCAGAATCCCGAGTACTGGGCGGGGATCGCTGCGGTGACGGCGGCGCTGGCCGCGCCCTTGACCGTCGCGTCGGTGATCACCTCGCGCATCGCGTCGGACACCACCCGGTAGGCCTGCATCGGGTCGGCGCCGTCGCTGTGCAACCGGCCGGCGTCCCCGGACAGCCGGGCCGCGGCGTCCGCATCGTCGGCCGGCCAGAGCGCCCCGGCGAACCGGGCGGCGTCGGCCCGACGATGCAGGTGTGGCGCGCCGCGCAGCGACCACAGCAGGACCGGTCCGCCGGTTCCGCCGGGCTCATCGACTCTCCCGATCGCGGCCGGATCGGCCAGCCGGGTCGCGATGGCCAACCGGGACGAGCCGTCCCGGTCCTGGATGCCCAGATCCCAGACCGGGAGCTCATCGGGCCCGGCGGCCGCGCGCGCCAGCCCGGTGCCCAGGATGCGGTGCGCCCGCAGCTGGGCCCCGGTGAGCGCGGCGACGGCGCCCGGCATCGGTCAGCCCGCTCCGCCGCTCGTCGTCGGAACCGCGGTGTCGGTGGCCGCAGGCGCGCCGGTGTCGGTGGCGGCGCCGGTGTCGGTGGCCGCTGGCGCGCCGGTGTCGGTGGGCAACAGATCGGTGGCATCGGCGGACGGCGTTTCGCTGGCGTACGTTCCGGTGCCCTCGAGCGCGTCGGCCGGGACGGTGACCGTCTGGATGGTCGCGGTCGTGGTCGGCGCACCCTCCTGACCGCCGCCCACCGTGCCGCCGGCGGCGATCTGGTTGATCACCGTCATCCCGTCACCGCCGACCGTGCCCAGGATCGTGTACGAGGGATCCAGTGTCGTGGGGCCGTAGACGATGAAGAACTGCGATCCGTTGGTGTCGCCGCCGGCGTTGGCCAGCGCCACGGTGCCGACCGGGTAGGTCGCGGTCGAGGCCACCTCGGTGGCGAAGCTGTACCCGGGACCGCCGTTGCCCTTTCCGCTGGGATCGCCGCACTGCAGGATGTTCAGCGCGCCGCTGACCGTCAGCCGGTGGCAGGTGGTGTCGTTGTAGAAGCCCTGCTGGGCCAGCGACAGGAAGGCGTTGACGCCGCACGGCGCCAGCGAGCGGTCCAGGGTGACCGGGACCGGCAAGTCGTTGATCGTGAGGTCGGCCTCGACCGTGCCGGTGTTCAGCGGGGACAGGTTGTCCGGTGGGGCGACCGGCTTGGCCGCGGTCCCGGAGGTGGGATAGGAGCAGGGTGTGGTCGGCTCGGCCGGCGAGGTCTGCGCAGTCTCGGTCGCCGACGCGTCCGTGCTCGAGGTGGAGTCGCTGCTGGCCGTGGAGCTGGAGCGCCCGGAGGCCACCCACCAGATCCCGCCGGAAATGACCAGCACGGCCGCGATGACGCCGACGATGACCAACCGCTGGCGGCGGGCGCGGTCGTGTTCCTCGCGCCTGGCCAACTGCCGCTGCAGCTTGCGTTTGGCCGCTTCCCTCCGCTGCTGGTTGGTGGGCACCGTCGTCCTCCATGTTGCTCATAGACCCGGGCTCACAGGCCAGGCTCGTTCGTGCGGTCATCATTGCGGGCAAGCGGGGAGGCGCCGGCACCGGGAGGCCCCCGGGGCGGAGTCTAGGTGACAGCCTGCCCTGCCCCCGGTGGATCGGGTGTGAAGGGGCTGTGCCGAACCCTTTCGTCACCGGGAAACCCGCCGAAGTCCCCCGCGTTAGGGTGTCGGGGTGTTGATCGCAGGGTTCCCCGCCGGCTCGTTCCAGGCCAACTGTTTTGTGGTGGCGCAGGAGGCGGGCGCCCCGTGCGTGGTCATCGACCCCGGTGAGGATGCCGCAGAGCGGCTGCAGACCGTGCTGGACGAGTATCGATTGACGCCGGTGGCGGTGCTGCTCACCCACGGCCATCTGGATCACATGGCATCGGCGGCGGCGATCTGCCGGGCGGCGGACATCCCCGCCTACATCCATCCGGCCGACGAGTACATGCTGGACGACCCGATGGCCGCGCTGTCCGCGGAGCTGCGGGCCGCACTGGCCGGCATGCCGAAGGACGGATTCCGTCCTGACCAGGTGCTGCCGCTGGCCGACCTGCTCGAGCCGGGCCTGGCCGACCTGCCGTTGACGGTCGATCACCTCCCCGGTCACACCGGCGGTTCCGTCGTGTACCGCTTCGCCGGTGACGGTGACCGGCCCGAGATCCTGTTCACCGGCGACACCCTGTTCGCCGGGTCGATCGGCCGTACCGACCTGCCCGGCGGTTCGATGGACCAGGAACTCGCGTCCATCGCCGACCGGGTACTGAGCAGGGCCGACGATGCGGTGGTGCTGGCCGGTCACGGCCCGGCGACCACGGTCGGCAACGAGCGGACCAGCAACCCGTTCCTGACCCCGTCGCGACGTTTCTGACCCTTCGACTCCCACCGACCAGGACCCGGCGCCACGCGAAACCAGCGGACCCACCACCCGAACCGAACGGACCGACCCACCGGACATGGCTGATTTCACCGCGCCGAAGGGCGTCCCCGACTACGTCCCGCCGCTGTCGCGGGCGTTCGGCACGGTGCGCGACACGCTGTTACGCGCCGCGGACCGCGCCGGCTATTCACCGATCGAACTGCCCCTGTTCGAGGACACCGGGTTGTTCACCAGGGGTGTCGGCGAATCGACAGACGTCGTGTCCAAGGAGATGTACACCTTCGCCGACCGGGGTGGTCGCTCCGTGACCCTGCGGCCGGAAGGCACCGCCGGGGTGATGCGGGCGGTGATCGAGCACGGCTTGGACCGCGGGCCGCTGCCGGTGAAGCTGGTCTATTCCGGTGCGTTCTTCCGCTACGAGCGGCCGCAGGCCGGTCGGTACCGGCAGCTGCAGCAGGTCGGCATCGAAGCGATCGGCTCCGACGACCCGACGCTGGACGCCGAGGTGATCGCGGTGGCCGACGAGGGTTTCCGAGAGCTCGGGTTGTCAGGATTCCGGCTGGACCTGACCTCACTGGGCGACACCGCGTGCCGGCCCGCCTACCGCGAGCGGCTCGCCGCCTTCCTGGCCGGGCTCGAGCTGGACGAGGCGACCACGGAACGGGCCAGGATCAACCCGCTGCGGGTGCTGGACGACAAGCGGCCGCACATGCAGGACATGTTGGCCGACGCACCGCTGATGATCGACCACCTGTGCCCCGAGTGCCGGGCGCACTTCGAACGGGTGCGGGCAATCCTCGACGCGCAGGCCGTGCCCTACGTGCTCAACCCCCGGATGGTGCGCGGGCTGGATTACTACACCCGCACCACGTTCGAGTTCGTGCATCCGGGGCTGGGCGCACAATCCGGGATGGGCGGTGGCGGGCGGTACGACGGGTTGATGGCCGAGTTGGGTGGACAGTCGTTGTCCGGCATCGGGTTCGGCATCGGGGTGGATCGCACCCTGCTGGCCACCCAGGCCGAGGGTTTGACCGTCGGCGACCAGAGTCGTTGCGATGTCTACGGTGTGCCCGTCGGCGAGGCGGCAGTACTTGCCCTGTCGGTCATCTCGCACGAGCTGCGCCGTGCGGGGATCCGCTGCGACATGGCCTACGGCGGCAGGGCGCTGAAGACCGCGATGAAAGCGGCGGCCGGATCGGGAGCGCGCATCGCGCTGGTTCTCGGCGACAGGGAACTGGCGGCCGGCACGGTCGAGGTCAAGAACCTGGCCAGCGGCGAGCAGTCCACCGTGCCCCTGGCCGACGTGCTGCCGGTGGTCCGCGCCGTGCTCGACGCACGGCCCGCGGTGCCCGTTTCCGGTGAGCTGTGACGGGCGGCGGGTCTTTCGTCGAGGCCGGCCGCTGCGGCCGGCGGGTCGTCAGCGCGGGTGTCTGGACAGTGACAGGACGTTGCCGTCGGGGTCGCTGAACCAGGCGACCTTCGTGCCGTCCGGTGCGGTCCAGGCGTCGTCGCTGTCCTGGTCCATCCCCGGATAGCGGTTGAAGGTGACCCCGCGAGCCCGCAGCGCCGCAACCGCTGCCGTCAGGTCGTCCACGTCCCAGCCCAGCACGGTGTACGGCGCCTCGGCCTTCTCCGCGACGAGAGTGACCCGCAGCTGGACACCGTCACTGTCCAGCACCACCGCGCCCGGGTTGGCCTCGACCAGCATCAGACCCAGCTGGTCGGTGTAGAACCGTTGCGCGCGAGCAAGATCGCGGGTGGCGGCGAAGGCGACGAGGCGGCCGGGGGAGGGCATGGACGTGATCGTCCCGCTCGGGGAATCCGGTGGTCAAGAGGGGCAGTCCGTCGCTGGCCGCGGTTGTCCAGGTTGTCCGCTATTCCGGGATGTGGAGGCGAACGGCAAACCTCCCGAAGTCCCGGTCGAACGTGACCACATCGGCCGAGTGCTCGATCGCCAGTGCCGCGAGGTGGGCGTCGGTGGTGAGGTTGCCGGCAGCGCCGGTCTGCTCCAGCAATCCGCGGAGCAGGGCGGCGTGACGGGCCGTCGGTGCAGGAACCGTCGAAGGAGGCTGGCCCAACCAGGAGTCGACGAGGTCGAAAGCGGCTGAAATCGACAGCGGCGACGCGAAGATCCTGGGATTGGTCGACACCCTGACGAACGCCAGCAGGCTGACCCAGGGAAAACCGATCGCTTCATTCCCTGTCAGTGATTTCAGCAGCCACCGTCGGGCGCGGTCGTGGTGCGCGCTGTCGGCATTGACCGCGTAGAGCAGCACGTTGGCATCAACGATCTTCATTTCATGCGCAATGTCTGTCGATCATCGGCCGATTGCCAATTTCCGGGCGATTTCCTCGTCCTCGAGATCGGACGCCAATTGCAGGGCGTGCTCCAACGGCACGAGCGGCTTTCCGAGATGGTGGACGGTAAAGCTGTAGTCGGGGCGGACCTCGTTCGGCAGGAGCGCACTGCGCAACAGGCTGTTGACCGCATGCTTGAACGACAGGTCTCGCTCCTGCATGAGCTTTTTCAACATCGCCTCGACATCCGGATCGAGGGTGATGGTGGTACGCATCGCTGCATCATACCGTCAGGAACAATGATGCTGTTGCATCACGACCCCCCGATGTGGCAGGCGGAAGAAAGATCAGCATCGTTGATCGAGAAAGGCAACAGTGACGAGCGCGTCGGTGCAGCGGCGTCAGGACTGGTCGGCGTCGTGCACCACGATGGCGATCTGCACCCGGTTGACGACGTCGAGTTTGCTGAAGAGGTGCGACACGTGCGCCTTCACTGTCGCCTCGCTCAGGAACAGTGAGGCGCCGACCTGCGCGTTGGAGGCGCCGGACCCGATCGCGACCGCGACCTGACGCTCGCGGTCGGAGAGCGTGGCCAATCGTTCCGCGGCGGCCCTCCGGCGCTCGGTGGCCCCGGCGTCGCCGAAGTGGGCGAGCAGGGTGCGGGTGACGGACGGCGAGAGCATCGCATCGCCCCTGGCGACCAGGCGCACGGCGTTCACGATCTCCGCGGGCGGGGTGTCCTTGAGCAGGAACCCGTCCGCGCCGGCGCGCAACGCGCTCATCACCTGCTCGTCGGCCTGAAAAGTGGTCAGCACGATCACCTTCGGGGGTACGTCGAGCCTGCGCAGGGCGGCGGTGGCGGCGATGCCGTCCATCTCGGGCATCCGGATGTCCATCAGCACGACGTCCGGCCGGTGCTCGCGGACCGCGGCCACCGCCCGGGCGCCGTCGTCCGCCTCACCCACAACCTGCAGATCCTCGACCGCGGCCAGGATCATCCGTAGCCCGGCGCGAACGAGTGCGTCGTCGTCGACCAGCAGCACCCGCACGGTCACCACGGCAACTCGGCGTCCACCACGAAGTCTCCTGACCCGTCCGGGCCGTGCACCAGAGTGCCGCCGGCGAGGGTGACCCGCTCCTGCAGGCCGAGCAGTCCGGCGCCCGACCCTGGCAGCGCCGGACCGGCCACGACGGCGAGGGGCAGACGATTGCGAACGCAGACGTGCAGACCGTCTTCTGCCGCCCCGGTGACCCGCACCCCTCCCGACGTACCGCGGGCGTGCTTGCGGATGTTGGTCAGCGCCTCCTGCACGATGCGGTAGGCATCGCGTCCCAGCGCGCCGGGCGCGGCCTCCGGATGGTCCACCCGCATCTCGAAGTCGATCTTCGTGCCCGCCCGTCGAGTCTCCTCGACCAGTCTGGGGATGTCGGACAGTGTTGGCTGCGGAGCGGCCGGCGCCGCCTCGTGCCCGGGCTCATCGCGGAGCACTCCGATCACGGCACGCAACTCCTCCAGTGCTTGGCGGGCCGTCGAGCGCAGCAGCTCGGCGGTCTCCCGCACGTCCGGTGGCAGGTCCGGTCGGAATGCCATCGCGCCGGCGTGCAGTGCCATCAGTGAGATCCGGTGGCCAAGCACGTCGTGCATCTCCCGCGCGATCCTCGTGCGCTCGGCCAGCCGGATCCGGTCGGCGTGCAGTCGCTGCGCGTCCTCGGCGCGCAGGGCACGCTCGCGCAACGTGAGCAGAAGCTGGCGTCGGGCCCGGATGAACATTCCCCAGGCGGTGGCCGCAAACGCCAGGGGGGTGACCAGCAGGACCACCGAGAGCGCGTCGGTCGTGGGGCTGTAGATCGCGAAGACGAACAGGGCCGGGATCCACAACGCGGCGACGATCAGCGCCTGCCTGGCGTTGCGGTGCACAGCGAGGGAGAAGAGCGCGAGGAGCCCCGCGGGGGTGGCCGAGATCGAGGCCGCCCCCAACACGGCACAGGCAAGTGCGACGCCGAGGGGCCAGCGCCGCCGCCACCACAGCGCAAGGCAGGCCAGCGATCCGCATGCGAGGTCGACGATGAGCTGCGTGGTCGACAACAGTCCGGCGCTGTCTTTGAGTGTCGGGCTCAGGAAGAGCGCCCCGAGGGTGGCCCCGAGGAGGCACCCGGCGGCATCCTGGCCCTGGTCGCGCCCGGTCCGCGGACCGGTCGCGTCCGGCTGGGCCGGCTCGACCGCTGCCAGCAGCGACTGCGGAGCCAGCTGCTCGGCCGGGAACCTGCGTGGCCCGGTCATGACCTGAGCGTAGAGCCCCGCGTGCACGCCGGGATAGCGACGAAAGTTCTACTTGGCCGAAACGAAAGGCTGTCGCAGGCACGTGCGCCGGTCGCCTTACCGACGAGCACGGTAGCCCTCCGGCCGATGCGCCGAGTCCGGCCGGGCGACCAGGCTTCAATCCATGTTCACCGCAGCCGCTCTCACCGATGCCATCCAGCCACCAGACACGAGGAGAACCGTCATGACCGGTCCCACAACGGAAGCGAAGTCACAGCGAACTGATCGGAAGAGCACCCCGTCAGTTGCCCGGGTATCACTGCCGCGCCTCTACCTGCTGCGGTTCGGCTATCTGGTGATGGCCGTCGGACTCGCCGCGACGAAGTGGCCGCTGCTGATCAACCACGACGGGCCGTGGCCGCTGTTCGAAGGCGTCGAGATCTGCATGCTGGTGGCGTTGTCACTGCTGTCGTTCCTCGGGCTTCGCTACCCGATCAGGATGCTGCCCATCCTGCTGTTCGAGATCGGCTGGAAAACCATCTGGGTGGCCGTTGTCGTTCTACCGCTGTGGGTCAGTGATCAGCTGGATCAGGCAACTGCGGACGTGTTCTACACCTGCCTCGTCGTCCTGATCGTCATCGCGGTGATCCCGTGGCGTTATGTCTTCCGGCAGTACGTCGTCAAGCAGGGCGATCCGTGGCGCAGGGATGCAGCTCGGCCCGTCAGCAAGCCGTGACGGGACACCGCTCCACCGTCAGGTTGCCCTGCTAGATCAGTACTGGCTTATATAAGGCAGAGCTGATATCATCAGTCCCGTGCACGCGTTCGACGTTCTCGGTGATCCGGTGCGACGCCGGATCCTGGAACTGCTCGCCGACGGCGAGCAAGCGTCCGGGGCGATCACGACGATCATCCAACGGGAGTTCGGAATCTCCCAGCCGGGCGTCTCGCAACACCTGAAGGTGTTGCGAGAGAACGGTTTCGCCACCGTCCGACCGGACGGTGCGCGCCGGTTGTACGCCGTGGAGTCCGGGCCCCTGCAGGAGATCGACGTGTGGCTCGGCCGCTTCCGCGGGTTCTGGAACCAGCATCTGGACGCGTTGGCGACCGAACTCGCCCGGGGCAAACGCGAACGACGACGGGCCGCAGCGCCGCCGCCGGACAACCCGTCCCAGGGCAACCCATCCATCGACAAGAAGGACACGACATGATCGACATCGCCCGACATCTGTCAGCCGTGCACCGCGAGGTCAGCGCGAAGCCGGAGACCGAGACCGTCCGTGTGCTGCTGCGCCGCAGCTATGACGCGGAGATCGACGACGTCTGGAGCGCCGTGACGGACCCGGAGCGCGTCCGGCGCTGGTTCCTGCCGTTGACCGGCGACCTGCGGGTGGGCGGTACGTTCAACCTCGAGGGCAACGCCGGCGGCGACATCCTCGACTGCCAACCGCCCGGGCTGCTCCGCGTCACCTTCGGCGGCCCGACCAGCATCGTCGAGTTGCGGCTGACGCCGGATGCAGAGCGCGACGGCGCCACGGTGCTGGAACTGGACCACTCGGTCCCGCTGGCGATGGCCGGTAGCGCTGCCGGCGCGCTCTACGTGGGACCCGGGTGGGACGGCGCGGTGATGGGTCTTGGCCTATTCCTGGCCGGCGAACCGATCGAGGATCCGGTGGCGATGGCGAACTCCCTGGAGGTGCAGGAATTCTCGTTGGAGTCGCTGCGGGTGTGGGCCGCGATCGCGCGGGCGTCGAACTCCGCCACCGAGGACGAGATCGCCGCCGCCACCGAGGTGTCGGCCCAGCAGTTCGCGCCGGCGCTGGTGGCCGCGAAGGACTCCGCCGGCTGACGGTCACTGCGTGGCCACGTTGCTCACGCCGTGGGTGCGTTGCTCGTGCTGCAGCATGGTGTCCGCACCCTCGGCCTGAGCATCCCGCACGGCAAATCGTGCTTGCCTATCGTCCGAACATATGTTCGTATTGGGCAATGAGATGGGAGGGGCGTTCGCTGTCGGTCGAGGACCCATCCGCTCTGCCCGGCATGGGTCGGCTGGCCGGTCTCGTCCGGACCGTCCGAACCCCCGAGTTCGCGGGCGTGACCTTCCATGAGGTGCACTGTCGGTCGGCCCTGAACAAGGTGCCGGGGAATTCCCCGATGCCGTTCGGCTGGACCATCAACCCGTACCGCGGCTGCAGCCACGGCTGCGTGTACTGCTTCGCCCGGAACACCCACTCCTATTTGGATTTCGACACCGGTCACGACTTCGACAGCCAGATCGTCGTCAAGATCAACATCGGCGATGTGCTGCGCATGGAGGTCGCGGCCGGCAGGTGGCAGCGCGAGCACGTCGCCATGGGCACCAACACCGACCCGTACCAGCGGGCCGAGGGTCGCTACCGGTTGATGCCGGGCATCATCTCGGCGCTGGCCGACAGCGGGACACCGTTCTCCATCCTGACCAAGGGCACCGTGCTGGCCCGCGATCTCGATCTGCTGACCGCCGCCTCGGCCTCGGTGGCGGTGGGCATGGGCGTCTCGCTGGCGTTGCTGGATCCGGAGCTGCAGTCGACCCTGGAACCCGGCACGCC
>JBBQGJ010000207.1:0-11426 GCA_038322925.1 Mycobacteriales bacterium | reverse complement strand
AACGCTCACAACACCAGTCACACGCGTCCCACCCATCTCGAGTCACCCCCACACACCCGAACTGGGCCACCAACATCCGCGAGCATGATCATCTCGACCTCGGCATCGACCCGGCGGCCGACTCGCTTATTTGAGGCCTAGGGTCGGCGGCAGTGCGTCAGTCAGAGCGCCGGGATCGCTCGACATTCGGCCCGCTGGGCTCGCGCACGCAATCTGATTCGCCGTCGGCTTCGCTGCAAATGAGCGCGCCGCGACTCACGCGAGCGGCTCGCTACGGTCGTGTCTGCGTGTGGTCAGCCGACCGGAACCCGTCCGGACGCTTCGACAGGGTCCCGCATCTTCATCAAGGACACGCCCACCCCGTAGGTCAGGAACCGGCCCACCGGTTCCAGCTCGAGGACGCAGCAGAGGTCGCGCCGTTCTGCCGGGATCATTCTTGCCAATTTCTTCGATACGGACTCGATGTCCAGCGAGCCCGCCGGGTGGAGTTTCGCCCGGGCGTGGAACGAGATGGTGGCGGGTGGAATGGGGGCGACCAGCGAGAGCAGCCCGCCCCGGCGCACCGGGACGGTGACGGCGAGCTGATCGCCGTTCGTGATCTGGCGGGCTTTCCAGCTGTCGGGGGAGATGACCACCAGCAGGTGCCGGTCGACCACCAGATACATGATCCCGCTCGACCGTGGATTCCCCGTCGGCGTGACGTGGCTGACGATCGCGAAGGACGCCGTGGTCAGCTCACGCCAGACTCGCTGGGTCGTCAGGCCGGCCGGTGTTCCTTTGTCCGCGAGCGTGTTTCGGTGATGGGCGAACGTCATCGGAGACCTCCTTCGACCACGGCGGGGTCGTCGGAGCTGTCCGGGCGCACTCTCGCGGTGCCGTCACGGCGAGCACGCCTGGCCGGGTCCCCGCTCGTGGATCACCACCAGCGTCGTCTCAGGCGGCGGAAGTCGTCAGAGCCGAAGGTCCCGAGCAGGGCCGGACGACCGAGCCACCATGATCGGGCGTCAGTCAGGCAGCGGTCGATGCGGGTAGTCCGCCTCGCGATTCTGAAACGAAAGGATCGCGGGGTTCTGGATCACCCCATCCCGGATCTCGATGGCCCGACCGATGGTGGGGTTGGCCTCCCAGGCGTCGCCACCACCCATCACCGCGGGCAGGAAGGGAAGGATGGCCTCGCTGTTCTCCCAGGTCGCGGAGTTCCACAAGTACGACGGGCTGTGGTCGACCGCGTAGTAGAGCACGTTGTCGCCGACCACGAAGGTGGGCTCGGTGAAGGTGGTCGGCCGCGCCCAACGGAAACCCATGCCCTCGTCGCAGGAGACGTCCACGATCAGGGAGCCGGGGGTGAGCCTCGCCAGGTCGCTGTCGGTCATGAACATGAGCGGGGCGTCGGGGTTCTGCAGCACGCAGTTGACGATGATGTCGTGGTCGGCGAGGAACTCTGCCAGCGGCACGCTGCCGTCCTCCGTCTCGGCGT
The DNA here is from genome assembly GCA_038322925.1 of Mycobacteriales bacterium. Taxonomy (GTDB): domain Bacteria; phylum Actinomycetota; class Actinomycetes; order Mycobacteriales; family Nakamurellaceae; genus Nakamurella. The sequence continues at coordinate 9,949 of JBBQGJ010000207.1, read as the reverse complement.
GGCTCACCTGTCCGTGACCGTCGTCATCGAAATGCACGATCCGTGCCGAGTGGATCGGTGCGGCCACGGCCGCGACCGCCCGGTGGGTGAGGACGTCGACGTCGTACACGTTCATTGCGTTGAGTGCGGACACCGCACCCCGGGCGGTCGCTCCAAAACCGACGACCACCGCGCGCAGCCGACGCCCGTACGCCCCGGTCGACCCGGCGATCTGCAGGGCGTGCAGCACCGAGCAATAACCCGCGAGCTCGTTGTTCTTGTGGAACACGTGCAGGCCGAACGAGCCGTCGCTGTGCCAGTGGTTCATCGCCTCGAACGCGATCAGGGTCAGCCGCCGTTCAATGGCGATCTGGGTGAGTTCGGCGTCCTGGACGCAGTGTGGCCAGCCCCAGAGCACCTGCCCGACACGAAAATCGGCGACCTCGCGGAGCATCGGCTTGGGTTGCAGGATGACATCGCACTCTCCGACGAGCTGATCGCGGGTCCGGACGCCGGCGACCCAGTCCTCGAGCTGAGCATTCGAGACCCCGAAGCTCTCCCCGAAGTCGCGTTCCAGGTAGATGCTCCCGCGGAGGTCATCGGGAATCCGCGACAGGTGATGGGGATGCAGCGGGAGTCGGCGCTCGTTCTCCTTGAGCGACCGGGCCAGGACGCCGAGGCTCAGCTGTGTCACGCGTGTCCTTCGTGCTGGGGCTCTCCGGCTCAGCGGCCGACGCCGCGAGCGGGCAGGAAGCCGTGGATCGTGAGCGTACGCCGCGGCTCCTGCCCCGCGCGCGGCCCGGCGGCCCGCCCGACCCTGGGTGCCGTGGTGATACATCAACCGCGTTCATTGACAGATCCGCGGCAAGAGAGTTCTCTGGAAAGTACTGATCCGACAGTCGCGTGGGAGCGATGTTGCCGCCCCAGGGCTGTGACTCCGCTGGGAATCTCTCTCCGCGCCCAGACTCTTCCCGAGTATTTCACCGATCCGGGATGTCGACTGTGTCTGGACCGTTCCTGTTGCATGGCTTCATCGGCGATCGCCGCCGCCGAACACCGCCCGTCGCTCCTCATCGTGCGCTGCTCCGAAAACCGTTGCGCTGCAACGATGGTAGGTGGTCGCCGTGTGCGTAACGGTATCCAACGCCGCGACCGTGCTGGAACACCTGAGCCCAGCTCCGCGTTTTCGCGGCTACACCCGCACCCTGCACCGTGCCGGGTATGTGAGTCCGGGCGACCTGTTCCGGCCGGTGGACGGCGAGAATCCGCGGACAGTCGTCCTGGTGCGGCGTCAAGGGGATCGCATCAGCCTGACCGATCAATACGGCGCGACCTTCGGCTATGCCTCCACCGAGATCATTGCGACCGCCGTCCCCGACGCGTTTGCCCTGGGCGTGCCGCCGAGTTCGCGAGGGCATCCCGTCACATCCACTGCCAACACGATCCAGCGACAGCGCTGAGCGCCCGCCAACCTGCAACGACGCCGGGAAGTGGTTCATGGAGTGCGTCCGAGTTCCCGTCAGCGGCGGAAGAACGATGCATGTCACCATTGTCGGACCGGCCGTTGGTCGACCGGCGGTGGCACTACACGGGCTCGGCGGCAGCACCGAACAAAACCTGCCCGCCCTCGAGGCCGTCGCGACCTGCTACGGATTGCGGATCCACGCGATCGATCTGCCGAACCATGGCCGCAGCGGCAAGGTGCGGATCCTCCATTTCCAGGTGAGGCACTTTGCCGATCTCATCCTCGAAGCCATCAGGGCTCTGGAGATCGAGCCCGTCGTCATTTTCGGGCACTCCTTCGGCGGCCAACTGGCGGCGCTGGTCGCAGAAGGCATGGGCACTGGCGCTCTCCAGCCGGTCTTCGTCAACCCGGCGCTGGGGACGCCATGGGACCTGAAGTTGCGGCTGTGCTGGCGGCGCCCGTGGCTGTTCTTCAAACTGATCGAGGAACTCGGCTACGACGACGCCAATATCGCCAAGGGCGAGATGTACCACGCCGGTCGGCTGCTGCTTTCCACGGTGGACATGCTCTTCGACCGCAACCTGCGACCCTTCCGGCGACTCCAGGCCACGATGGCTTTGTTGCTGAACCGCGACACAGCAGGCATTCTCAGCCGCCTGACGAACCTCGGCATCCAGCCGATCGTTGTCCAGGGGATACTCGACCGATCCACGCCGGCCGGGGACGGTGCCCAGTTCGTGGACGGTTTCCACAGCTGGCTCCAGGAAGCCAACGGCCCGCGGGATTTGCTGGCGGCGCTCAACGAAGTCCTTCCCCGCTCTCTGTTTGGATCAGTCGGGACTCGTCAGCCTCGACCGTAGACGAGACGAGAGGAGCACCGAAGACGATCTTCATGAGAGACCACCTCAGCGCACATCCCGCGCCTCACGGAAAGAGCTCCCGGCGTCAGTGGGGGTTGCCCGCGCCGATGCGCCGGCGCATCGCTTGAGTCTCGGCGGCGCTGAACGGATACGGAGCCCCCGTATCCGTTTGGGTGTGCGATGTGTACATGACCATCGATGCAGAGCAAGTTCGCGCCCCGCGGGCCGACGCCGAACGCAACCGTCGCAAGATCCTTGACGCGGCGGCGAGCGTGTTCGCCGAGCGCGGAGTGACTGCCACGGTGAACGAGGTGGCTCTCGCGGCCGGCGTTGGTGTCGGCACGGTGTACCGGAAGTTCCCGGACAAGTAAGCAGTGTTCGACGCACTGTTCGACGTCAAGATCGACAACCTGGTCCGCTTGGCCGTCGAAGCTCCGCGGGTGCAGGAGCCGGGGCCGGCGTTTCGCGGATTCCTGCTCGGGGTCATCGAGGCGCGTGCGACCGACCGCGGTTCGGGTGTTGTCGTCATGCGCACGGGTCGCGGCAAACGGTTCGCCACGGAGCTGGGTCAACGGCTTGCTCCGATAGTCGAGCGGCTGATCAGTCCCGCCCGAACGGCCGGGGAGGTCCGTGAAGAATTCACCGGCCAAGACGTGTGCATCCTGTCCCTGATGGTCGGGGCGGTCGCGGACAACACTCGCGACATCGACCCTCGACCCCCGCATCTGGCGTCGCTATGCCCAGATCCTCATCGATGGCACAAGGCCCACAGACATGACCGAGCCGCTCTTGCCGGCTCCCCCAGCGATCGAAGCCAGCCTTGGTAGCTGCCGCGCGTGAGGCACTCGGTCACACGGCGATGCGCCAACGCGCGGCGGAGCGGTTCCGACGCGCAACCGACGTCGGTCGGGCCTGACTGGTCCCTGTTAGGTGGAAACAGCGGAGTCGCTGAGGTGGATCGGGCCGCTGTCGCGGCGGCCCGGCCGGCGACGCAGTTGAGCCCATTGACCGAATCGTGATCGCGACTGCGGTGAATCACACCCAGACTTCAGCGGCTGTCACCGGTACGTACCGGCAAATCCCCAGGTGTGACAACGGCGAGGACAGCAACCGGACCCGGTCGAGCCGGTCCCCTTCGAGCCGATCGACCGTCGGACGTGGCGGCTTCGTGTCACGCCGATGGTCGAACAGTCGCGGATGCCGACATCCGGGCTGTGCGGCGTCCAACCGGCGACAGATGGTACAGATGGCATGGAGCGGCTGACTCAGCTCTGGTTCTCGAGGATCGTCTTGAGCCGGGCCAGGTCCTTTTTGTTCGCCTTGCGCATCGCGGCAGCCATGATCGGTGCGGCCATCTTGCCAAATCCGCTGGGCTCACCTGAGTTTCGCAGCGTCATGCGCGTTCCACCGGATTCTGTGTCCTGCCACGTATAGGTGGTTTGCATCGGGAACGGCCCTTGAGCGGTTCTCATCACGAACCGCTCCTCAGGAGCGATCTCTCGGACTTCGTAGGTGTAGGCGATCCGACGGCCGAGGAACTGCGCCACGAACGCGATCCGCGAACCGACAACAGCCGGAGGAGTCGTCTCCCAATTGATCGATCTGATATTGACGTACCAGTGCGTTGCGTTGTCCGGGTTGGACACGTACGCAGCCACCACCGACCGCGGACAGTCGATTTCGATCGAGGTCTCGACGTCCACTGCCACGGGTCGATGATAGGACGCCAGACCGCCGGAAAGCTCGTGACCAGCCATCAACTACTGACATTGGCAGGGCCGTCGGCGGTGTGAATGCTCGGGGGCAAGCCAACCCGAGCCGATCAAGTCGGCCATCATTGGCGTAGCGAAGGTGTCGGCGGACGTGGGATGGACTCTTTTCGACCAAGCTGGCCAAGTCCGCCGACCTACAGGCCGGCTCGGTCACGCCAGCCCGCAGGACGATTCGCGACCGCGATGCTCGGGTCCTGTTCGAAGTGTCATTGACTGCGCGCCGCACGTGGATGTCGACAGTTCAGGGTCCTGGCGGAGCCAGAAGCAGACTGATGAGTGATTCTCCGAGCCAGGTTTCGAACTGGTCTGCGGTCCACCCCCGATACCCGGGCGGCCGGGAGCGCGTGTCCGCGGTCGGTGCTTCGATGGGGCATGAGTTGGGAGAGCCACCCGCTGACGCCTGAGCGCTTCGAGGACTTCGCCGACGTCATCAACCCCAACCGCAGGACCACCCACTGCTGGTGCCTCTCGCACCGCCTGCGGGCCAAGGACATCGAAGAGCTCGGCAAGGGCGACCGAGAGCAGGCGATGCGGCGGCTCTGCGAGCGCGAGAACCCGCCGGGAGTCGTCACCTACCTCGACGGCACTCCAGTGGGCTGGTGCAACATCGGACCGCGCGCCGAGATCCCACGCCTGGAACGGTCAAAGCTCATCCGCCCGGTCGACGCCGTGCCGGTCTGGAGCATCGTCTGCGTCGTGGTCAGGGGCGGCCACCGCAAGAATGGCGTCACCGCCCACCTCATCGAGGGCGCAGTCGAATACGCCGCGTCGCGCGGGGCGCCGGCCGCCCCGGCCTATCCCGTCGAACCCGATGGTCGGATGGACACGACAATGGCTTTCGTCGGCACCCGGTCGATGTTCACCAGGGCCGACTTCGAGGTGGTCGGCACGACGGACGCGGTCGCCTCGAGGTTGCCGCGCCTGATTGTGCGCCGCACCCTCGCGATCTGAAATCCCGGGCGCGACCCATGTCGCCGAATCGTGCCCGCCCCTATCCGGGCCGTCGCGGAGGGGATCGTCTGCGGAACGATGACGATCACAGGGGCGACGGCGACAGGACCGAGCCGCCGACGTCCTGTTTGCGGTTCGAATACAGGTCCGCGGGCACATTGACCAATGGTGCTGAATTGGACGTTGACCGCGCCGAATGCCCCGGTTATGAACCGCTGGCCGGGAAGTCGAGGAGGTCCAGGTATGACGGCATTTCCTTCGTCCGTGGACCGGTCACCCCTGGCGAGCTCAGCGGCAGCGGGGCGCCGCTGAACAGGGTGCCGATGGCGTCATCGGACGCCGCCTGACCGACCAGTGAGAACTCCTCGAATTCGTACGGCAATCCGTCGCTGGCCAGTGGGTTCGGTGAGTTCATCACATGGAAATGCAGGTGCGGCGCGTCGGTGTTCCCGGTGTTCCCGAGCAGTCCGACGACGTCCCCGGCGCGGACCTGCTGCCCGACCTTGACATGTCCGTCAACACTGCCGGGTTGCAGATGGGCGAAGAACGCGTAGTAGGTTTCGCCGTCCTGGTCGAACTGTTCGACGACGTAGTTCCCGCCGTACTGGTCGATGGTCAGGGCGCCGACCGCCGGCGAGGCGCCCGGCGTCTGCGTCGGCTGACCGTCGAGCGTCGCGACGACCACTCCATCGGCGACCGCATGGACCTCTGCGCCGTAATAGGGGTAGCTCTCCACCTTGGTCTGGTCGCCGGTGTACAGCCGCTTCTCCTCGTCCAGCTGCACCCAGTCGATTGCGAATCGCTCGGCGAAATAGAATTCACCATTGACCGGATTCGCCGAACCGCGGTGCGGTGTGACCTCGTCGCAGCAGCCGTTCGCGTCGAACCAATTCGGTCCCCGCAAGGGTGACGTGATCACTGGCGCGGACTCCTTGCGGACCGCTGTCGGGGCGATGGTCTCGGTCGACTGCGCGGGAATCAGCGGGTTCGGCGCCGTGCCGTAGCTCAGGGTCAACTCATGACGCAGTTGGGTGGGCACCGCGCTGCCGTCCGGCACCGCCGGGTCGAGCCACACGAAGCCGTGCTGCCCGCCTGTGAGCACGGCGGCGGTCGGGGCCGCGCCGCCCGGGGCGTTGCCGGTGGCCTTGAAATGCGCGAGCAGCGCGTCGCCGCTGTATTCCTGCCAAACGCTGCCGCTGGCCACGTCGATCACCTTGACGGTGGTGATGGTGACCGGCACGGACGGCACGTTGACCAGCGAAAGCTCATAGGCCAACGTCACCTTCCCGTCCGTCGTGCGGACCGGCACGGGGAGCGTCGTCACTGTGCCGATCAGGGGGTCAGCGACTCCTTCACTACGCCTGCGGCGGATTCCGCGGCGGATCCGGTGGGTGAGCCGGTCACAGCGGAGCCGCTCGACTCGCCGGAACCGGAGGCAACGACGGTCGTAGACGAGCCCGGTGTGGCCGGCCGGCCCGTCGAGGAGCCGGTCGAGGAGCCGGTCGAGGTCGAGCCGGTGGTGGCCGCTGACCCGCCGTCGGTGCCTGTGCAGCCCGCGATCATCGATCCGGCAACCGCCAACACCCACACCGTTCGCCGGATCTGTGGCCGCATCACGCCACGCCCTTCTCCTGTTGCTGATCCCGCCGAGCGCGCTGCGGCCAGGCATGCAAACGACAAAGGCAAGTAAGGCAACAGCGCCGGCGAGGCTGGGTGCACCGACAGTACCGAACGGGTTGTAGCGCGCCGGAACCATGGGTGGCCGCGAACAGGTCGCTGGCTGAGGGTGTGTCCCGGCTGCTGACGCCGTCCGGGTGCGCAGGTCACTGCCCACCAGTGAGCGGAGCGCATCAGAAGCGGTGGCGCGGCTGTGGTGCGGTCGGAAGAATTGCGGGATGCCGACCAATCTCAGCATTCAGACGATTCTCGGCGACGTAGTGGGCTCCACCGGACACCGCTACGCCGCGAAAGACAACGCGGGCAACACGATGGACACCGTCAAGATCATCACGAATCCGGCGGGTGGCTACCTCGGCGTCTACCACACCGGCAACAGGGTGAACCTTGCCAGCAGCACGGACCTGTTGAACTGGGTGTTCCGGCGCACCTTGGACGCACAGGCCACCCAACCCACGATCTGTCCGCTGCCGAACGGTGGCTTCCTGACCGCGGCCGAGTTCAACGATCAGGCCGGGTCCGGCGGCCTGCTCCGGTTCCGGCACTATGCGAATCTGTCGGCGCTGCTGGCCGGCACCTTCAACCGTGAGCGGACGATTCCCCGATCCCTGTCGGGGTGCAACGAGGGAACCCCGAACATCCACTCGGTGTCGCTGACACCCGATATCGACCACTCGATCATCGACATCGGGTTCCATTACCAACGCAATTGCGACCTGGACCGGCAGGCCCGCGGCCGGTTGACCAACTCCACCACCTGGACCGCCGCCGCGGACCCCGGCGCGGATGACCTGCTCACCGCGGCCGCCGCCGCCCAGGGCCGGGTCGTCAACGGCAATCTCGGAGACCGGGACACCGCGGTGTTCGACAACATCCGGTACGCACTGCACGAGGTGCAGTACGTCAAGGGCGACTTCGGAAGTTGGCGGCTGTACCTGCACAACTGGCAGACCGGCACAGCGGCCTACCTGCCCGTCGCCACCCACGGCGGGAGCACCGCGTTCGCGAACCCGACCGTCACCAGCATCACCTCCCCGTCGGGTAAGCCGGCGATCGTCGCCACACTGTTCGTCCCGTCCGAGGGCGCCGCGCCCGGCGAGGCCGGGCAGTTGGTGTACTACCGGGAGTACCTCACCCTGCCCACCCCCGGCACCGGACTGTCCGCGACCTACTACGACAACCTGGACTTCACCGGTTCCACCCTGGTCCGCACCGATCCCCGCGTCGACGTCGACTTCGGGACCGGACCGCCGTCGGCCAACCTCGGTGCCGACCGATTCGCCGTCCGTTGGGCCGGACAGGTGCTCGCCGATCGGTCCGAGACCTACACCTTCTACACGCAGACCGACGACGGGGCACGGCTCTGGGTCAACGGCGTCCAACTGGTGAACGACTGGACCGACCACGGCATCGTCGAAAACCGCGGGAGCATCCCACTGGTCGCCGGCCGGAAATACAACCTGGTGATGGAATACTACGACAACAGCGGCGGCGGGTTCGCCAGGCTGCTGTGGTCCAGCCCCACCACGGCCAAAGCGGTGGTACCGGCCGACCACCTTTTCCAGCCCACCAACGGCCTCACCGGTGACTACTTCGCCGGGATCACGCTCACCGGACCGGCCCACACCCGCACCGACCGGTCGGTGAACTTCAACTGGGGCAACGGGTTCGGCGACCCCAACGTCGGCGCCGACCTGTTCAGCGTCCGCTGGACCGGCCGGATCACCCCGCCGTTCAGCGAGACGTACCGGTTCTACGCCAACACCGACGACGGGGTCCGGCTCTGGGTCAACAACGTCAAGCTCGTCGACAACTGGACCGACCACGGCCCCACCGAGACCAGCGGCACCGTCACCCTCACTGCCGGTGTCCGCTACGACATTCGCATGGAGTACTACGAAAAGGGCGGCAGCGCTCTCGTCCAACTGCTGTGGTCGAGCCCGTCACTACCCAAACAGATCCTCCCGGCCGAGCGCCTCACACCCGGACCCGGACCAGCGGCACCACCGGTCGTCTGACCGGTTGAGGGGAGCGGGCATCACCACCGGGCGGGGTGCCCGCCGATGCGGGGTGCTTGCACGACGGCACGACCACTTCCGCCGAACCCGGACCGCGACGGGTCATCCCGGTCGGTCGCGTTGGGGTGTCAGCGATTGATGACCACCTTGAGGGCCTTGGTTTCGGCGGCGCGCCCGAAGGTGTCGTAAGCGTCGGTGATCCTGTCCAACGGGAACTGGTGGCTCGCGAACTTCTCCGGCGTCAGTCGGCCTTGACCCACGAGTCTGAGCAGCATCGGCGTCGTGGTGGCGCTGACCAGGCCGGTGGTGATCGCTACGTCCTTGATCCACAGGTCCTGCAGTTTGAGTTCGACTGATCGACCGTGCACGCCCACGTTCGCCACTGTCCCGCCCGGCCTGATGAGCTCGGTGGCCATCTCGAAGGTCAACGGAATGCCCACCGCCTCGATCGCGACGTCCACGCCGAGTCCGTCGGTCATGGCCAACACGTGGTCTTTCCATTCGGCGGCGCCGCTGTTGACAGCGTCGGTGGCGCCGAAATCCTTGGCGTGCTCGACGCGGTTGTCGTCCAGGTCGATCGCGATGATGCGGGACGCGCCGTACAGCCCGGCGGTCATCATCGCCGCCAGGCCCACCGGTCCGGCGCCGACGACGGCGACGACGTCGCCCGGCTTGACGCGGCCGTTGCGGACCCCGATCTCGAAACCGGTGGGCAGGATGTCGGACAGCATGACCGCGGCCTCGTCGCTCACCCCTGCCGGCAACCGGTGCAGGGAGCTCTCCGCGAACGGCACCCGCACGTACTCGGCCTGGGTGCCGTCGATCAGGTGACCCAACACCCAGCCGATGCCCGAGGCGCCCTCCTCGTCTAGGCAGTGCGCCGGCAACTGCTGGCGGCAGTAGGAACAGACGCCGCAGGAGGTGATGCAGGAGATGATCACGCGATCCCCCACCGCCAGCGTGCGCACCGCCCGGCCGACCTCGGTGATCGTCCCGACACCTTCATGGCCCAGGATCCGGCCATCGGTCACCGTCGGGACGTCACCCTTGAGGATGTGCAGGTCGGTACCGCAGATCGTGGTGGTGTCCACCGCCACGATCACATCGGTCGGGTCGATGATCGTCGGATCGGGTACGTCCTGCCACGCCTTCTGCCCTGGTCCGTGGTACACGAGAGCCTTCATCGATGACCTCCTTGTCATCAGGTGCCAGCGCTCCGCGACGGCG
>JBBQGJ010000206.1:0-11593 GCA_038322925.1 Mycobacteriales bacterium | reverse complement strand
GTCGTACACCGCCCGGAAGAATCTGGCCGACATCCTTGCCAGGGAACTGCTCGGACCTGCCGCTGGGGACGAGGAAGTCATCGATGTCTCCCCGACGGAGCGGTACCTGATCGGCCGGATCGCCCCGGTCAAACTGCTGCGGTCTCGAAAACTTCCGCGGACGGTCGCCGATCCCCAGCACAGCACTGATGCACACGGCGACGCCGACGCTGGCGACGCTGTTGAGCCGGACGCGTCGCCGGCTGAGCTCGGCGACGATCTGGACGCCGACGCCAACCGCGGGGTTCCGGTGCCAAACATGGACGACAGCACCGGCGACGCCGACGAGGACACCGGTGGGGATCGGGATGATGCGCCGGTCAAGCGGGGGCTGATGATCCCGGCTTCGATGGGCCTGCGATTCCAGGTCCCGCGCGACCTGGGCGCCTTCTCCGTCGCGGCATCCTGGGGTGTCTACAACGGCAAGAAGTCCGGCCGAGTCACGGCGTCCGGCAGGGACATACGCGTTTACGTTCGCACGCCGATCTTCCACCGGGTGCAGGTTCATCCTGCCGATCTCGTGCCGGGACGGACCAAGGATTACCCGCTCCAGGACGACGTGATGCTGCGGGTCGACTGCTCCGTCGACGGTGATCGACTGCTGGTCGAGGTTGCCCTGTGCAACGACCGCGAAACCCCGCGGACGATCCCGGTCAACGCCTGGATGTTCCAGACGCAGCTGCACATCGACGCGAACGGGACCGCTGTGTTTCTGCCCGTTCGAGATGCCCTCAACGACACCAGGACCGACACCGATCCGGAACTGCGCCGCTTGGCGCTGCAGTACCGAAACCGGCTGGAGTTTGCCGTCGGTCGCACCTGCTCGGCGGACTGGACCGTGCCCGACCACGCGATGTCGAGCCGCCGCGCGACCGGGGTCCGTACCACCTGGCTGCCGACCACCCAGACCCCGCAGGTCACCGCCGACGACATCCCCGGCGTTCAGCTGGACATGACCCAGCTGGCCATTGCCGATGCGGCGGGGCTGGAAACAGGGTTGCGCCCCATCGTCACCGAATACGCCGCGTGGCTCGACAAGCGCCGAGCCGACGCCGAGGACTTACCCGATCACCTGCGGAGGGACGGGCTGGAACTGGTCGACGAAGCACGGCAGGTGCACGCCCAGCTCGCGGCCGGACTGGACTACCTGGTGCATCCGGACAACACCGAGGCCCGGCGATGCTTCGCGTTCATGAACCGGGTGATGGCAGATCAACGGGTCCACACCCAGATCGCCGACGCCCGCACCAAGGACCCGCTTCTGACCCTTGCCGGGGCGCGCCGGACGATGCTCGCCGACGGGGCCAAGGCCCACTCGTGGCGCGCCTTCCAACTGGCATTCGTCCTGATGCAGATCGAGGCGTTGTGCGAACCCCCATTATCGCGCCGGTCCGGCGCTGCGGCCAATGTCGAGCTGTTGTTCTTTCCCACCGGCGGCGGAAAGACCGAGGCGTACCTGGGTCTGGCCGCCTTCACGTTCGCGATTCGCCGCCGGCAGGGGATCGTGCCCACTCCCGACGGACCGCTCGACGGCCGGTCCGGCCTTGCCGTGCTGATGCGCTACACCCTGCGGCTGCTCACGTCTCAACAGTTTCAGCGTGCCACGGCGCTGATCTGCGCCGCTGAACTGGCTCGTCTTGAGGCGCCGGAAATCTGGGGCACGGAGCCGTTTCGGATCGGTCTGTGGGTCGGTACCGGGGTCTCCCCGAAGTACGTCAAGGACGCCGCCGAGGAGTTGGAGCGGTTCAGCCAGGGCCGGGGCGGCCATCGGGTGACCGTGTTGCAGATCCAGCGTTGCCCCTGGTGCGGTACCAAGATCAGCCCGGACACCGTCAAGGTCGAAGGTGACCGGGTACTGGTGCGCTGCGGTGACGACCTCGCCGACTGCCCGTTCGCCGCCGGTGGACAGGTCGAAGGGGGCCTGCCCGTTCTCACCGTGGACGAAGAGATCTACCGGCTGGCCCCGGTATTCGTCATCGCCACCGTCGATAAATTCGCCCGGCTCACCCGCGAAGGCGAAGCCGCGTCATTGTTCGGTTACGTCTCCGCCCGGTGCGATCACCATGGCTACGTTCACCGCGACACGAAGTGCTGCACTGTGCAGATCGGAAACTCCCACCCCCGCGGCGGCGCCGCCGTTCGCCCGGTCGGTCGGCTCCGCCCCCCCGATTTGATCATCCAGGACGAGTTGCACTTGATCACCGGTTCGCTCGGCACGACCGTCGGTCTGTTCGAGGTCGCCATCGACGCGCTCACCAGCTGGCGACACGTCAACGATGACTGGGTCAAGCCGCTGATCGTCGCCTCCTCGGCCACCGTGCGCAACGCACCCGACCAGGTCCGGGGACTGTACGGCCGCGGGGTGACCGTCTTCCCGCCACCGGTGCTCGATGCCGGGGAGACGTTCTTCTCCCGTGAGCTCGAGGTCTCCGCCGTTCACCCGGGCCGGCAGTACATCGGGGTCAGCACCACCGGCGTTCGGGTCACCACCACGGAGATCCAGCTGGCCCTGGTGTTGATGGCCGCAGCTCAGGAGATGATGGACCAGGGGACTGCCCGCGCGGCCGATCCGTACCTGACTCTCGTCGGGTACTTCAGTGCCACCCGGGACCTTGCCGGCATGGCGCGCTATCTGGTGGACGATGTGCAGACCACGCTCGCCAAGGGACGCAACGGCTCTGAGCTGGCCCGGCGTTTCGGCACCGGCTTCGGGGCGCTCAATTACGACGAACTCACCGCTCGGGTGTCGAGCACCGACATCACCCGAACCCTGGACAAGATGGCCGTGGGTTTCGACGACTATTTCGATTCCACCCTCGGTCGCCGGGCCCTGGGGGCTGCCCGGGAAGCGCACCAACCGATTCGCACCCGGGGAACCAACCCGTACGACGCCATCCTCGCGACCTCGATGCTGCAGGTCGGTGTCGACGTCTCCAGGCTCGGGTTGATGCTGCTGGTTGGTCAGCCGAAGAACACGGCCGAATACATCCAGGCGTCCTCCCGGGTGGGTCGCGTCGGGGACCGACCCGGGCTGGTGGTCACCCTGGGAAATTGGGCCAGACCACGAGACCTTGCGCATTTCGAGCAGTTCCGGCACTACCACGAGACGTTCTACGCCCAGGTGGAACCACTGTCCGTCACACCGTTTTCGGTCACCTCATTGGAACGTGGCCTGGACGGCGTCCTGGTCAGCGTCGCCCGGGTACTCCAGGCCGCTACCGCCGGCGGGCTCGGTCCCGAGCGGAACGCCGGCAAGATCGCCGACCAGCACGCCGCCGTCGAAACCTTGATCGGCACCCTCGTCGAACGGATTCGGCTGGCCTCCGACGACCGGTCCGCCGAGTTCGCCCGCACCCGGCTGCTTAACCGCCTGGGACTGTGGGAGAAGCGTCGCGCGTCGCTGTTGGCCAGATCCGCGAACCTGTCCTACGAGAGGGAGTTCGATACGGCCGCCGGTGGCACCTACCGGCCCCTCATGCGTAGCGCCGAGAGCGTGGCTTCCCGGGACGACGCCCTGGTCGAGGCACCGTTCGTCATTGCCAATTCGATGCGCGAGGTGCAACCGGAGATCAACATCCTGGTCAGTCCGATGCCGGAGAACCTGTTCTACGAGGCTCCCATCACGGCACCGACGTGGACGGCTCAGCCCGGATCTGGGGACTGAGTGATGACCGATTCCGACTACTTGTACGACGAGAGCCGGGCCGCCGATCCGGTCGGTGACGACCAGGCCGCGGCCGAGGCAGGCACCAAACGGAACTACGCCAAGGTTGGCTCCGGTCGACCATCGTCGCTGCTGTACACCTACGGTCCCGGCGCCATCATGGACCTGCCGCATTTCACCGTTCTCCCGCTCGGCCTGGACGACTGGGATCGGGTGTGGGCGCGGCGACCGGCCGTGAAGACCATCCATGCCCCGAGACTCCTGGAAGCCGTGCGCACTCTGGTATCCCCGTCGGTCGACGAATTACGTCCGTTCCCCTGGCAGCCGAAGCCCTCGACCTTCTCCACCGAAGGCACCGACCTCGGTGTGCCCGCTCGGGTTTTCCCGCAATGGTTGCGCTGCTCTGGCTGTGATCGGCTCGCACCGCTTCCCTTTTTCGACTATCAGAACACCAAACGATTTCGGCCGGACGAGGCGGCGTTCGAGCACGCCAAGTGCTACGGCCGCAAGAAAGCCCCGGTCGCTGCCAATCGCCCAGCGGGCGCCGGCGACAAGACGCCGACCAAGCGCGGGTCGCGCCGGCAACCTGCGGTGGTTGCGAGATACCTGTTGGCCTGCACCGATGGCCACCTCGACGAGTTCCCCTACGACTGGTGGGTCCACCAGGGCGGGCACTGCCCCGCGGTCGGGGCTCCGGTGTTGAAGATGGTGGAGCGGGGCGGCGGCCGCGGTGCCACCGCCAGCATCAGATGCGAATCGTGCGGCGCCAGGCGCCAGATGAGTGAGGCCCAGGGCGAGGCTGGCAAAGCGAAATTGCCGCGCTGTCGTGGACGCCATCCTCACCTGGACGGATTCGCACCTGCGGGCTGTGAGATCGAACCGCGGCTCATGGTCGTCGGGGCCTCAAATCTCTGGTTTCCAGCCTTGCAATCGATCATTGATATGCCCCGTTTGCGCGAGGCCGAAAAGCTGCGTGACGACGCCGATCGGCTTCGAGCGGGCGTGGACGGTGACCTGGGAGGGTTCGCCGATCGACTCGACCTCCTGCGGATCCTGCTTCGCCGCGTTCACCCGGACCTGGCCGAGCGGTCCGACGCCGAACTGGCAAACCTGGTGGAGATCTCTGTTCGCCCACCAGAGTCCGAGGAGACGCGGCAGCAGAAACGCGCGGAATGGGACCCGATCGACCTGTTGGTCCCCGAATGGCTCTACTTGCAGAAAGACCCCGTCCGGGAATTCCATTCCGATGCGCGCAGCGGGCTCACCCTGTCACCACGCGACCGGGGTGCTGCCCTCCCGACTTCGATCTCCCGGGTGCTCGCCGTGGACCGCCTGCGAAAGGTGAACGCCGTCATCGGGTTCACCCGGATCGATGAGCTGGACCGGGTCAACGATCTGACCAGCAGGCTGGTACCGCTCAACCGGTCGAAGTACCCGACATGGGCGGTGGCGACGGAGGATCGCGGTGAAGGGATTTTCCTACAATTGGCCGAAAGCGCCGTCGCACCCTGGGAGAAACGGGTCGAAGATAGCCACCTTTGGACGGCGCACAAAGAGGCGCACCGGCGCAACTTCCAGAACCGATTCTCCGAAACCGCCAAAGAAGTCAATCCTAACGAGCGGCTCCGACCGCCCCGGTATTGGTTGCTGCACACCCTGGCCCACCTGCTGTTCCGGGAAATGGCGATGTCCGCCGGTTACGGCGCGGCAAGTCTGACGGAGCGCATTTATGCCTGGTGCGGCACCCCGAATCGAGATCCCGCAGCGGGCATGCTGATCTGCACCACCGCGTCGGACTCCGACGGAACCCTCGGCGGACTGGTCCGGCTCAGCGAGCCGGAATTGTTCGCGCGGTTGATGGACGATGCGCTGCACCGTGCAGGACGGTGCTCGTCCGACCCGGTGTGTGCACGGCGAGTGCCAAGCGACCCCGAGGACTTCTTGCACGGCGCCGCCTGCCATTGCTGCGTGATGGCGTCAGAGACGTCCTGCGAGCGCGCCAACCGATTTCTGGATCGTCGCCTGGTCATCCCGCTGCCCGGTCCCTGGACCGATCTTGCGTTTTTCGCACCACCATGACCAGCCCGCACCGCGACCTTGGCGCCTTGCTCACCGGCACGGAGGCCAAGCAGCTGGCCGACCGGCTCGACGCGGGCGACACCATCACCCGCGCTCTTTCCGTGGTCGGCGCCGGCCGCAGGCTTTCGGTGTCCGGGCTGCTGGAGAACGCCGGTCTCGGCTCGAATGAACGGTCGACGACGATCCACTTCCTGCGTGGGATAGAAGGGGCGCACTCGCACCCGACGACCATCACCCCGGTCTGGACAGCACCGAACAACCTTGCGCAGCACGGCCAACTCACGGCGACCATCGAACACTTCGTTCGGGCGGCGCACGAGTCGGTCGTGTGCTCGACGTTCAATTTCCAGCGGTCCTCCATGCAGTGGACAGTGCTGCGGGAGGTCGCGATCCGCCCGGAGGTCGACGTCCGGGTATACGTCGACGGGAACGCCGCCTCGCATCGGTCGACGAATACGCCAACGATTTCCGAGATCGCAACTGAGCTGAGCGGGGCCTCCGTGTTTCGCACCGACCCCAACGGCGGCGTCCGGAATCACGCAAAGTTCATCGCCATCGATCACCAGTACGTCATCGTGACGAGCGCCAACTTTTCCTACAGCGCCGAACATCGCAACGTCGAGCTGGGTCTGCTTCTGGAGAGCCCACTTCTGACGCAATCAATTGAGCGGCAGATGCGAAGTATGGAGCTGGATGTCTACCGTTTGGTCCGACCATGACTTGTTACGCAACGACGCGGTTAAGGGTGAATTCACCGCCTGTCTATTGGCTTGATCGGAATTGCACCTGTCCGTCAGGCAAGCCGTTCGCCTATGGGACCTCCACGGCCATCGCTACGGGACAACGGTCTAACGCATAGGTGGAGGTGGCCCGTTATCCGTAGATATCGCTGCGTCGGGCGATGTGGATCATTTCTACGCGTCGTTCTTCCTCGACGATCGCATAGACGACCCGATAGTCGCCACGGCGAGCGGACTGCAGACCGGCAAGCCCGTCACGGCGCGGCTTTCCCACCCGCCAAGGGCGCCCCGAAGATCAACCCGACGCAGGCCGTAGCAATTTTGTTCGGCAGTCGTTGCAGGTCGCGCGCGGCGCGAGCCGTGATCTGGACCTGGACCTGGATCCAAATCTGGAAGGGCTGGCTCACGCGATCCCGTAGCGGGCCTCGATCTCGTCGTTGTCAGCGAAGCGCTGAGCAGCCGCGTCCGACCGCCCCGCCCGGGTCGCGTCCACGGCGCCAGGGGTGCCGAGAATCTCCAGGGTCTCCTCGATCGAGACGCTGGTGCCGTCCGATTACGGCGCTTCAAGGAGATCCTCCAGAGTGGCTGAGCCATGCTTCGCCACGGCCGGTTCGAGCGCTGTCACCGTGGCTGATGCGCCCGCCAGACCGAGGCCGGTCATGAACCTGAGCATCGAAGACTCAGGCGCCCTCGCCGCGACCACCCGGCGCTCCGACGCGTCTCCCCGTGCGCGTCTGTCGCTGTCAAGCCGGTCTGCTCGACCAGCGGCCGCCTCACGCGAACTGCACGAGCTACCGCCATCTCACGATCACCAAGCCGGTCTCGTTCAGGGCAGCCCGCCGGCCTCGACGGGCCGCCTCAGTGAGGGATCCTCCACCGGGCATCGAAATCAGCGCAGCAATTCAATGTGACACTCGGGTCCGGGTGCGCTGGCCAGGCGCGCGTCGGTGGTGAGCAGCGCGGAAGCGGCGGTCATTTCGGCCAGCGCGACGTAGGTGGCGTCGTAGGCGGTGAGGTTGTCTCGCAGCGTCCACATCCTGGCGCGGAGCCAGTCGGCTGGGAACCTGGTCAGCGTGAGTTGGGTGAAGCCCTCCAGTGCGAGACTCCCTTGTTCTTCGGTGAGAACCCCGCGCCGGACCAGGCCTCGCAGCACGTGGGTGACTTCGCTGTCGATCAGGTGGGGGGTGGCTAGTTCTTCGTCGCCGAGCTGGTCAGGGTCAAGGTTACCGGCGAGTAGCTCCACCACGACGCCAGCGTCGACGATCCTCAATCGCCGCGGCCCTCGTGGAGCACCGACAAGATCGTGTCGCGGTCCGGGCGGCCTTGGACCTTGGCCTGGGTCTGGCGAATCACCGCGGCGTTGTCCTGCACGATCTGTCGACGTTTGGCGAGGTGCTCCAGTTCGTGCAGCATGTATCTGGTCAACGACAGTCCTTGCGCGTGGGCGGCCTCGGCGAGGGCTTCGTGGACATCATCGGGGACGTCGCGAATGTGCATGACCTTCGGCATGCTGCAACAATACCCCAATGGGTGCAGACTGCACCCACATGCAGTCCGATAGACCATCAGCATTCGTTGATTTCAAGTCGGTGTCGGTAGACGGTCTCGGCTCCCGGCGCTGCCGGCGCGCGGCCGCCTTGTTAAAGTGCTCAATGCGTGACCGTGCCGATGTTCACGGCCCGTCGCAGTTCCCGGCCCCGAGAGACACCACAATGCGGTGTGTTGCTTGCTCGCCAGGGACAGTCACGACGAGCGGAAGGCAAGCACTGCTGCGGCCGAACAGACAAGCCTGCCAACCCACCAAGAACCGGTAGCTCCTGGCGGGGTCCGTTGGCAGCGTTGGTAGGTCACCGAACGGGAACCCGTCGGTGGTCCGGTCTCGGTCACGATTGCGGCGTATCCGGCAGCGGAGTCGCTGATGGTGACCGTTGCTGATGCGCCCGGTGCAAGTTGGGCGACCGACTTGTAGAAGTAGCCGCCGTTCAAATTCGTGTTGAGCACCGGTGAGCCCTTGTAGTTCTGCAGTCCGGCGTAGCTCAGCGGTCCGATGACCACATCGGTAGGGCCGGGGAATTTGCCGGCGATCGGTCGCGCTTGCTCGCAACCATCCAGGACGGGTTGCCCGAGCTGATCTGGCCTCCGGCTGCGAGGCTGATTCGCGCCGCAGACTCACCGATGCCTCCGCTCGAGACCAGTTCGAAGATCCGCCATGGATCGGCTGCCAGTAGGCCACCGAGGTCCATGGCGCCATGATCGGCACAGCCCTCGAACGTGACCGATTTGGCCGCCCGCCCCCGGATCGGGACTGGAACCGCTCGTCCTACGACTCCCTCACCTTTGGCGGCCTGCTGCTCAATGCTGGCTCGGCGGCTGACCGGCTTGGCCGGCGCCGGGTCCTGCTCGTGGGGCTGGTCGTCTTCGGGGTTGTCAGCCTCGGCGTGCTGGCCGTCGACTCCATGGGTCAGCTCATCGCGTTGCGGGCCACCTTGGGTATCGCTGCGGCCATGATGGCGCCGATCACTAACTCACTAGTGTTCCGGCTCTTCGACGACGATGTGCTTCGCCGCAAGGCCTTCACCGTGATGATGACGGTCGGCATGACCGGCTTCATCCTCGGCCCCGTGCTGGGCGGCACCGCGCTGGCCCACGTCGACTGGCGGTGCCTGCTGATCATCAATGCGCCGGTCGCGTTGATCGCCTGGATCGGTGTCCGCCGCGGCGTGCCCGCCGACCACTCGGAGGACCTCACCCACGACGCGCTGGACCTTCCGGGTGCGGTGCTGAGCATCGCCGCCATCGGCCTTGCCTGCTACGCCTTCACCAGTGGCGTGCTGCACGGCTGGCTGTCCTGGCAGACCCTCGGCTCGGCGATCGGCGCTCTGGTTGCCCTCGCAGCCTTCGTGATCCATGAGCGACGTACGCCAGAACCAATGCTCGACCTCAAACTGTTCCGGCGCGGCACGGTGAGCGCGCCAGCCTTGTCCAGCTCGCCACGGCGATCGCCATGGCTGCGGTGATGTTCGGGCTGGTCCTGCACTTCCAGTACGCCTATGGCTGGAGCCCGGTGAAGGCCGGCCTGGCGAACCTCCCCCTGATCGTGACCATGTTGTTGGCCTCGCCGCTGGCAGAGAACCTCGTCACGCGATTCGGTCACCGGGTGGCCTGCCTGATTGGCAGCGCCTTCCTGGCCGGCTCATTGGTCGGCATGGCGTGGGCGGTCGAGGTCGGCTACCTGGCGATCGTGGTCTTCATGGTGACGTTCACAATCGGACTGCGTGTCGTGATGACGACGTGCGCCGTGGCACTGGTCGACGCAATGCCGAGCAACCGGACCTCACTGGCCACCTCGCTCAACGACACAGCTCAAGAGGTCGGCACCAGCATCGCACGGCATTCATCGGCACCATGATCGCCGTCCTGGTCACCAAGGTGCTGCCCGATGGCGTCTGGAGCGACAGAGCTCGTGTCCTCGTTTTTCCATGGTGAACGAGTCGCGGTCCTGGCCCTGGCCGCAATCGTCGGCGTGATCGCCGGGTGGGGCTCGCTCACACTCTGAGAGAGTCGAGCATTACATGCGGCGATGACACACTGAAATGGCAGGCACAGACGGAGACCAACGGCGCGAGGCCTCCGGAGCCAACCGGGCACGACGATCTGGGCTCCCGTAGATCCACGTCCAAGGCGCCCCGCTCCGGGGAGCAGCGACAGCCTCATCGACCTCGACGAAGGTCACCAAGCGGATCACGTGCACCACCTACCCATCATGCCGCTCGTGTCCATGGCGCCCGAGGTTTCCGCTGAGCGATCCTGGTGCGGACGCACTGAGCGATCCACCTGGGGAACGGGTTCAACGCTCATCTGGCCGATGGTCAGTCCTCAAGCAGGACGATCCCCAGCGCTTGCGCTGCCTGGTTCTGACCGTTGTCTCGAGACAGGAACTGCACCTCGTCAGGCGTCGATTCGTCGAATTGGGCACAGGCGGCCAGGTGTATCGCATCCAGTGTGCGTACCGGAACACTGAGGACATACTGCTGCGCGCGCTCGATGGTGCCGCGATGCAGCGGGATAATTCCGACGGGTCCGGTATCCGAGGTGTCGGCTGCGTACCGCGCCATCAATTGGTCGGCGGTGTTGGAATCGATGACACCGTCTCGACCTGCTCGCGCGAGCGCGCTGGCAATCTCGACATCGGTCAGCTCGCTGGTGATCACTGGTCGCTCACCGTCGTAGACGATATGAGACAGGTCCGCGCTGTCGGACTGATCACCGAGGTAGACACGGCCAAGCGCGCTGGTGTCGACGTAGACGATCACCGCTCGTCTCGTTCGGACGACACCAGCGCCGAGGCGTAGCCGGGCGGTGTCGAGACGGCTGCACCTGGAACCGGAGTGGCTACCGGAGTTCGCGAGATCAATCGGCCCGCCGCGATGGCCTCGCTCTTCCAGGTCTGCCGTCCCCGGACTGCCTCGTTGAGCAGCCGCGTGATGTAGGTGTTCACCGACTCGCCGGTCAACGCTGCGCGTTCCTTCACGGCCTCTGCCAACGACTCGTCGACCCGGGTGATGAGTTGCTTCATGCACCCATGATAGCTGGTCTGCGTTTAGTGCTATCAATGGTTCAAGGCTATGTCGGTCAGCGATCGCGTTGCGGGACGGGGTCATAGAGCGTCGAACCGCGCGACGTAGCGGCGCTGCCAGAGCGTCTCGACGGCCTTGGGGTCGTATCGCTCTCGGACGAACCCGGCTTGCCGGGCGAGTAATCCCAGGGCGATCGGGGTCAGCGGGTCATCCGGGGCCCAGCCGGCGTCGACCCGGTCCCGGACGTGGTGCTCGGGCAGCAGCGGCAGCGGCTCACCGGTGCGTTCGTGGTCGGCCAGCAGTTGGGCGAACCCGGTGGTGGGCACCCGGGAGGCCGCCCGGTGCTCGCCCGATCGGACGGACAACTTCCGGTCGGCGTCCCGGACGTGTTGTGCCAGTTCGACCGCGTGGGTGCCGAGCGTTGTCAGCAGGTAGCCGGCGGCGGCCAGCATCGGCTGCAGGACGGTGTCGTTCAACGGTGGGGTTTTGTTATG
>JBBQGJ010000205.1:0-11605 GCA_038322925.1 Mycobacteriales bacterium | reverse complement strand
CGGGCCGTTGGCGCCCGAGGCGGCGATCTCGATCACCGCCGAAGTTTCCGAGGCGCTCGCCGACGCGCATCGCAGCGGCATCGCGCTCGGCGCGATCACACCCGGATTGATCCGGGTGAACATCGACGGGCAGGTGAGGTTCTCCCACATCGTCGCCCACGGCACTGCGACCCCCGACCAGGACATCCGCGCCGTCGGCGCCCTGCTGTACCTCATGCTCACCGGGACCTGGCCGCTACCCGAACCACCCCCTGTGTCGGCCCCGGCCGGGCAGGCACCGACGACCATCCCGCGGGCACCGACACGCCGTGGCCGGGAACTCCCCGCGGACGAGATCAACCCCGCGGTGCCCGAAGCCCTGTCCGCGTTGGCCGGACTAGCCCTGCATCCGGAGGGACCCGACGGCATCCACGCCATCGCCGCGGTCGCCGCGTTGCTGCGGAAACCGCCAGCCGTCGCTCACACCGAATCACCGCCTCCCCCGGACAGCAACTCCGATTGACCGCCGACGACCGACGGTTGATCAACGAGCGGCGCATGAAGCTGTCGCTCGCGGCGGTCATCCTCGCGGTCTTCGCGATGTTGATCGTCATCGCTGTCGGGGGTCTGGCCAACCAATTCCTGGCCTCCGTCGACAACAGCGCACCCGGCAACGTGCAGATGATCGACGCCGACACATCGCCGTCCGCCCAACCCGCCGGCCCGGCAGCATCGCCGAACACCGCCGGCACCAACGGCCAGTCCCCGACCGCGGGGACGACGCTCACCGCGGCGACGGTGCCGATCGTGGGCGGCACGGTGTACGACCCGCAGGGCGACGGCAAGCCCGACTACAAGTCCTACGTCGACCGCGCCTACGACGGCAACCCCGACTCCGCGTGGCTGACCTGGGTCTACAAGCAGCAGTTCCCCAGCCTCAAGACCGGTGTCGGCCTGATGCTGCAACTGCAACAGCAGACGACCCCCAGCTCGGTGCAGATCAGCAGCTCGACACCGGGGACCACCGTGGAAATCCGATCGGCGACCGGACCAGCCATCCAGCTCGATCAGACCACGGTGCTGGGCTCCGGAACCATCACCGACCAGCCGTTGACCATCACCCTGACGAACCCCCCGAAGTCGAACTACATCCTGGTGTTCGTCACCAGGATGTCCAAGACCGGCGACAACCAATACCAATCCAAGATCAACGAGATCGCCGTCGTCGGGAACTGACCCGGCGACCAAGACCCAGCCAACAGAACAAACGACGTCAAGGGCAAGTAGGCGGGGTGGGGTGACGACGAAGATCCCCCTCGCGGCGGACTTGCGGTGCCGCCTGATCACCGGGTCACCACGGCAAGGCAACGGCACGCTTTTGGCGGCCTTTATCGCAGTGATCGCCGACAGTTCGATCATCCGCGGCGGGTGGCGACACATCGCGGACCAAGCCGGACCCGGTGCTGGCGGGACGGCGTACTCGACCCGGAAGGTCCGGGATGCGGTGCCGTGCAGAGGCATCACGGCGACGATCCCCGGAGCCCTCGAACCGGATCGCCGGCCGGGCCAGCCGTTCAGGGGTAGGGGGCGCCCGGCGTTGGGCAAGGATCTACACGACCCGCAACATCGCGGAGCGGCCATCAAACCGGCTCCCCGGATGTCCGGGCCGTGGCCACAACCACGTACGACAAGCGGGAGTTGGTTTCTCAGGGAGCCATCGGATGTCGCGAGCACGGGGATCTCGCTCCGCACACCAGCAGACCGTGGTCTTCGGGACAGCCCTTTGTCGTGTCCCGCCCGAAAGTCGCCTGTTCGGGCTGCCCGTGCCGCAAGACGCTGTGGGCGGCTGCGGCATCCGGGACCGACGACCAGCTATACGGGCTGCGGCGTCCTGACCTCGGGGCGGACACCCTTGCGCAGGATGATCACCAGGCCGATGACGGCGAGCAGGACTGCGATGTATTGGGCCGACGAGAGCAGGCGTGCGGGTGAGTCGGTGGCGCCGTAGGCCGAAGCGATCAGCGTGTTGAAGTCCCAGAACGCGTGCAGGAGCATGGCCCAGATCAGCGCGCCGGTGTTGCGGCGCAGGACGTAGAAGACGGTGCCGGCCAGGAAGGCCAGCCCGATCTGCGCCACGGTGGTACCGACCTCGGCGCCGAATGCGATGTTGAGCGTGTGGATGGCGCCGAAGATCAGGCAGCTGAAGAACCAGGCCCACACCTCGGGCAGGCTGCCCCGGAGGCCGACCAGACCCAAACCGCGGCAGAGCATCTCTTCAGAGAACCCGATGAGCAGGGTGCCGATGGCCAGGAACAGTACGTACTTGCCCTCGACCCGGGCGAAGTCGACCGACAGCAGGCCGCCGAGCGCGGCGATCACGTAGATCGCCGGGATGAGCAGCAACCACCGTGGGCCGACGCGGGGCACCTCGCGCAGCGCGGGCCGCCACCACCCGAGAACGGACGCGGCGACGGCCAGGAAGATCGCTCCCAGCCCGATCGGGACGATGATCCCGGCCACGATGTTGTCTGTGGTGTCCCCGACGGTGTTGTAGTCGACATCGTTGATGGCCCAGACGGCGCCGACGATCGCCATGTAGATGACGGTGAGCAGGATGGTGATGACCCAGTTCGGCTTGACACGCATGGCGGCGGCTCCTGACTCGTTGCGCTCCGGTCGATCGCGGGGGCGATCGATCGTTCGTGCAGGACTGTGATCGGCTACTTACCTGACGCCGGCAGCCGTTGCGTGATCCAGGAAATGAGGTCGGTGCTGCTGCGAGTCGACAGCCACACCGACCTGGTCCCAACGGTTGTCGGAAACGAGTACATGCAACCATCGGCCTCGCCGCCTGAATCAGGGCCTTTGGTCCCGTCGTCGGTCCAGGAAACGTGGCAGGTGATGCTGATCCCCGGTTTCACCCGGCCTACTGTCGAGAGGCGCTGCCGTTACCAGATGCCGGCCAACGGCCAGGCAGTGATCGCGATCGCTGTTGCGCCACGACAACCGTGTGTGTATCGCAGCATTCGCGGCCACACCAACCTCCGATCAACGGCGTCCCGACCACCAGGTCCGGCCAAAACTGCCTGTGAGACCTGCAGTCTGTATCGCGGTGTCCGCCGGGTTCGACGGTTGAACCCGACAAAGATCTTGAACTCTGCACTACTCGTTTGTCAAGTAAGCCGCGAAACACGCAACTCAGCCGTCGAGTAAGTGCGATCGGGGTCCTGGCACTTTCGGCAGCGCGAGGCACATCTGAT
Organism: Mycobacteriales bacterium; assembly: GCA_038322925.1. GTDB lineage: Bacteria > Actinomycetota > Actinomycetes > Mycobacteriales > Nakamurellaceae > Nakamurella. The sequence goes on along the minus strand of JBBQGJ010000205.1, from coordinate 8,366 downwards.
GACCGCGATCATCGAGCAGAGGCGTGCCCCCGTCGTCGCGCCTGCGCGGTGTTGGGGTGTGCGGCGATGTCGCGGGCGTTTACGCGTAGATCTTCGGCGATAGCCGTCAGCGCGACCGTGACAGCCGGCAACGCGGCCTGCTCAATGTGATCGAACGCTCCGATGAACCATCGACCGGTGCTGCGAACCGCGGCGCGTCCTTCGTTGGTGAGCCGCACGGTCAGTCGCCGACGGTCGGTCGGGTGCGGTACCCGTGTGGCGATCCCGTCCCGCTCGAGCCGATCGACCAGAGCGGTCATGCTGCTGGTGTTGTAGCCCAGCAACGCACCCAGTTCGCTCTGGCCCATCTCGCCCCTGCTGTAGAGGTAACTCACTGCCTGCGTTTGGCTGGTATCCAGGCCCAGATAGCCCGATGTCGCCTGCCGATAGTTCTCACCGGCCAAGATCAGTTCACGGAGAGCCTCGACTGCAGCTGTCAGGGCAGGGCCGACGGAGTCCATCCGACGATGGTACTGAGCCCGAAACCACCCTGTTCATGGTTGACTTGCGGCGCGGGTGACCCGGGACGCGACATCGATCAGGTGCGGCGGTGATCCGCCTCCGCGTCGGGCCATGCTCGGCCAGCCGGCGGGAAGTGACGGCGGTGCAACCCATCTCGACCCCCGGTGGCGGAAGTTCATCTCCGACCGAACGACGGGTACACCGGCCATAGCGCCGCCTCCGGTCACTCCGGAGTCACAGGTTGAACGCCTACCAAGCCACTGCGTCCACCGCGTCGTCAGCAGGCGGTGATCCTCGCGACCAGGCTCCCCATCAAGACGGATGCATCAGGGCAAGCGCGACGGACGTGGGTCCACGTCAAACCGCCCCGTCATGGTGGGGCCGGTTCGAGTTGACACGGCCAGGGTCAGGCACTGACAGCCTGGTGGTCGGCGCGAGTGCCGTTTGACCATCAGGATGGACCGGGGATCCCGACAAGGCAGCATCCCCGAAAGACACGTAGCGAGCGGCAAGAGGTGATCGTGGGCACGCATGCCATCCGCCTGCGGATGTGGTGGGACGACGCGTTCTGGGTCATTCCGGTGACGGGCCTGTTGGTGGCTGTCGTTGTCGACTGGCTGGTCCACGCTGCTGATGAGGCGTCCGCCGATTCCGCTGCGGAGTTGACCCTGCTGTCACCGTCCTCGGCCGTGACGTTGCTGGCGTCGATCGGTGGCGGAATGATCACTTTCACCGGATTCGTGTTCTCCCTGGTGCTGCTGATCATCCAGTTCGGGTCGTCGAGCTATTCCCCGCGAACGGTGTCGTACTTCTTGAGGTCGCGGGTGACCCAGTCGGTGCTGGCGATATTCGTCGCAACGAGCACCTACGCGTTCCTGGCGTTGATCTCCATCGGGTCGGCGGGCCGGGATACGTTCGTGCCCCTCTTTGGTGTGGGGGTCAGCCTCCTCTTCCTGGTGGCCAGCCTGGTGGCCTTCCTCGCCCTGATCCAGAACGTGGCGGGCCGCATCAGGGTGGACGCCCTGCTGTCAAATCTCGGCAGAATTGCTCGCCGAGCGATGCTCCGACATTCGCCGGGCGCGGGAGGTCAGCAGGTTGCACTTCTCGATGTGGTGCCGGAGGTGGCAGGCCGTGGTGCGGTCGTCCGGCACCGGGGAGACACCGGTCAGATCGTGGGGATCGACGTCGCCCGGGCCGAACGGATGGCTGCGCGGTCGGGTGTGGAGGTGGTCTTCCAGGTGCGCGTCGGCGACGGGATCGCTCCGGGTACACGGGTTGCGCTGGTGGCGGCGGATTCGGTTGTCGAGCAGTCGATCGGTGCGTGCTCGTGCACCGGGAACGATCCCTGAAATACGACCCGGTGTACGCCCTACGGATCCTCACCGATGTGGGTCTTCGAGCCCTATCCCCGGCGATCAACGACCCGACGACCGCGGTCCGGGCGTTGGACGAGGTCGAAGCGGTCCTGCGGGCCGCCGCGCCGCTGCCACTCGGCCCGGTTCGGATTCCGGCCGGAGCGGGCAGCGTCGTCGTGCGTGGGGCGACGTGGAACGACATCGTTGACCTCGCGATCTGGGAAGTGCTCGAGGCGGGTCTGTCCGCACCGCAGGTGACCCGAAGAATCAGCGCGCTGCTCGGTGACCTGCTCGCGGACCTGCCGGCCGAACGCCACGCACCGCTGCTGCGGTACCGCCAACGACTGCACGCGGCGGTCACCGAATCAGTCAACCCTACCGACGCCGGGCTGTGGCTCGTCGGCGACAGTCAGGGCATCGGCGGCGCACGGTGGACCGAGGAACCCCGCCCGTAACCGCTTGGTGCCTCCACGCATGCGAGTGGACCTGGCCGTTCTACGCTCGCCGCGTTGGCGGCGTCGACCCGGCCCCGACCCGATGTCCGAGAAAGCGCTCCATCCTCGGCGAACTGACCGCCGACTTCGACTTCACCCACCCCCCGCCACCCCACGCCCCTGCCCGTACACCCCACCACCACGCTCACCGGCACGCCCGCCAGCACCGCCCCGCCCAGCGACACCGACGGCTGACCGACCCGCGGCTACCGCCGACCCCGAACCCACTCGCGCCCGTCGGCGTCCCCCGCGGCCGGTGATCGGCTCCCGGTACTACAGCGAGAACCTCTGCCTCGACGCGGTGGCGGCGCTCGAGGACAGGGTCGGCGTCATCACGCCGATCGATCGGTTCCACGGGTGGAGAAGGTCGATTCGCTGACCGCCGAGCTGGACGCCGTCGGCGAGATAGTGCGGGGCTGGATCCAGGGTGGCACCCCACCGGACGCCATCGCCGTCCTCGTCCACGACCGCTACCAGCGGCAACGCGTTGCCGGCGCCCTGACCCAGGCCGGACTACCGGCGCGGGAGATCGACCGCGACCGTCCCGTTCCGGACCGGGTATCGGTGCTGACCATGCACCGCGCCAAGGGCACCGAATTCTCCAAGGTGGTCCTGGCCGGGGTCGGGTGGACCAGCGACGCCGAGCAGCGCCGCCTGGCCGCCCTCGACCTGGCGGAGCGGCACGATGCCGACCTGCGAGCCCGGTCCCTGGTGTACGTGGCGGCCACGCGGGCTCGTGATGAGCTTGCCGTCGTCAGCCCGGCGCGGGTGACTGCGGCGGTAGGGCTCTCGCGCACGATGAGACGGGTAGGCCGACGAGTGGCACCTTGGCCAGTTCCGAAACCCGAACAACGAGCATTTGTGGACATCCTGTTGTGTAGGCGCCACAACTGTGGCCATGACTTCTGCTGAATCGCTGCGCTCGGTTCGCGACCATCTGTCCGAAGTCGTCGACCGGGTGGAACACCAGCACGAGCGCGTCGTCATCACCCGCAACGGGCGTGATGCGGCCGTCGTGATCAGCCCGGCGGATCTCGCCGAGCTCGAAGAGACCATTGCCGTCTTGGGCGACCCGGAGGCATTGGCCGATATCCGCGAGGCCGACGCCGCCTACGCCCGCGGCGACGTCGTCCGCGGCGTCGACGCGGTCCGCCACCTCGTCCGTTGACCCACCCGGAACGATACGAGCTCGTCCTTACCCCGCCCGCCAGTCGCGCATTGACCGACCGACTTCCCGAAGCGGTCGCTACTGCGGTCATCGACTTCCTCACCACCACCCTGGTGGCGCAACCACGACGTGTCGGCACCCCGTTGCGTGGTGACCTCGCTGGCATCTGGTCTGCCCGTCGCGGTACCTACCGAGTGCTGTACCGACTTCGTGAAGACCGTCGCGAGGTCATAGTCGTCGGTATCGACCATCGTAAAGACGCCTACCGACTACGCTGAGATCAAGCACACGCCTGCTGTCCGGAACGTAGATGCGCCGATCGCGTATCGGGTGAGCCAATGGCGGGCGCTCGCGCGGCCCGCTGCCGGTGCCGCTAGGTTTTTGCGCATGACCTTTGCCGCGTCCACCCCACTTCGTCAGCGAACAGCCTTCAAGGCGTTGGAGCAGCACTACGAGAGCGTCAAGGACGCCCACCTCACGGACCTGTTCGCCGCCGATCCGGCGAGGGGAACCGCGCTGACGCTCGAGGCCGAGGGCATCTACCTGGACTACTCCAAGCAACGGGTGACGGCGGAGACGATCGATCTGCTGAACCAGCTGGCCCAGGAATCGGACCTGGCGGCGCTGCGGGCCGCGATGTTCGCCGGCGAGCACATCAACATCACCGAGGACCGCGCGGTGCTGCACGTGGCGCTGCGCGCTCCGGCCGACGCGGTGATCAGCACCGACGGCGAGAACGTGGTGCCCGGTGTACACGAGGTGCTGGGCAGGATGCGGGCGTTCGCCGACCGGGTGCGCTCGGGGGAGTGGACCGGGCACACCGGCAGGCGGATCGTCAACATCGTCAACATCGGCATCGGCGGGTCGGATCTCGGTCCGGTGATGGCGTACGAGGCGCTGCGGCACTACAGCCAACGCGACCTCACCTTCCGGTTCGTCTCGAACGTGGACGGCACCGATTTCGCGGAGAAGACGCACGATCTGGACCCGGCGGAGACGCTGTTCATCATTTCGTCGAAGACGTTCACCACGTTGGAGACGATGACCAACGCCGGATCCGCGCGGGCCTGGGCGCTGAACGCCCTCGGCGACGAGGCGGCGGTGGCCAAGCATTTCGTGGCCGTCTCCACCAATGCGGCGGCAGTATCGGCATTCGGCATCGACACCGCGAACATGTTCGGATTCTGGAACTGGGTCGGCGGCCGGTATTCGATGGAATCGGCGATCGGGCTGTCCACGATGATCGCGATCGGGCCGGACAATTTCGAGCAGCTGCTGGCCGGATCGCATGCCATCGACGAGCATTTCCGAACCGCGCCGCTCGGCGAGAACCTGCCGGTGCTCATGGGTTTGCTGACCTTCTGGTACGTCGAGTTCTTCGGTGCGCAGACCCAGGCGGTGCTGCCGTACGACCAGTACCTCAATCGGTTCCCGGCCTACCTGCAGCAATTGACCATGGAATCCAACGGGAAATCCGTGTCGCTGGACGGCCGCCGGGTCGATTACAACACCTCACCGGTGTACTGGGGCGAGCCGGGCACCAACGGCCAGCACTCGTTCTACCAGCTGATCCATCAGGGCACCCTGACGATTCCGGTGGATTTCATCGCGTTCCTGCACTCGCTGAACCCGCTGGGGGAGCACCATGATTTCCTGACCTCGAACGTGTTCGCGCAGGGCGAGGCACTGGCGTTCGGCAAGACCGCCGACCAGGTGCGCTCAGAGGGCACAGCCGAGGAATTGGTGCCCTTCAAGGTGTTCGAGGGCAACCACCCGTCGTCCACCTTCCTGGTCGAGAAGCTCACGCCGTACGTGCTGGGGCAGCTGGTGTCGCTGTACGAGCACAGCGTTTTCACCCAGGCCGCGGTGTGGTCCATCAGCGCGTTCGACCAGTGGGGCGTCGAGCTTGGTAAGCAGCTCGCGCAGCGGGTGGCTCCCGAGCTGCGGGCGGAGACCGAGCCGGAGCTCTCGCACGACAGTTCCACCAACGAGCTGATCAGGCGGTACCGGTCTGCGCGCGGCTGACCGCCGCCTCCGACTTCTGGGCCCCCGCGCGGTGCGCCTTCCTGGCCTGCCGGCGGAGCCGCCGCACGACGTGGCGGGCATCCTGGTCGACACCCTGGATGGTCGCCGAGGCCTGCGAGAACTGGAAGTCCAGCCCGACGAAGTACAGTCCCGGCTCGGCGTCGGACACCCCGCGGTGATGCCGCGGCCGACCATCGGACCCGAACACCGGCAGGTTCAGCCAGCCGTAGTCGGGCTCGGATCCGGTGCACCACACCACCGTCGAGACCCTCAGCCTTCCAACCTCTTCGGCAACCGGCAGGCCATCCCGCGTTCCGATGACGCGGCCCACCCTGGTGATCCCGGCGGCGTCCAGGTCTTCGATCTTGTTGCGCACCAGGGCGGCGCCGTGCCCCAATCCCTTCTGCCGCTGTGCCCGTCCCATCGGAGTGCGCAGCGTCAGCACGTGCTTGAACGCGAACATCACGACCGGGATCACCGCACGTGCCCGCGGCGAATCGATGTCCACCGGAACCTGCCCCGGATGGCGCCCGGCCAGCCAGGTCGGGTGCGTGCGCGCCGCCTCCAGTGCGATGTCGGTTCCGGACTTGCCGGCGCCGACCACCAACACATTTCCGGGTGCCAATTGTGACGGATTCCGGTAGTCCACCGAATGGACCTGCCTGATCGCCGGATCGAGCAGGGCCGCCCACGCCGGTGTGCTCGCCCGTTGATGGGAGCCGGTGGCCACCACCACCTGATCGGCGAGGTAGCAACCGTGATCGGTGTTCACCAGCAAAAGCTCGCCGTGCCGGGACATCCTGTTCACCCGGACCCCGGTGCGCACCGGGAGGTCGAAGCGCTCTGTGTACCGCTCGAGGTAGTCGGCCATCTCGTCCCGGGTCGGGCAGCCGTCGACCAGGATACGCCAACCCGGCAGGCTGGCGTAGCGGGGAAAACTGAACAGCCGCAACGAGTCGTAGCGCTGTCGCCAGCTCTCACCGACGCGAGCGGTGCCCTCCAGAATGACGAACGGCTCGCCGTGCCTGGCCAGGTAGTAGCCCGTCACCAGGCCGGCCTGGCCGCCTCCGATCACCACCGTGCCGATGGATATTTCCATGAACGACCGCCCTCCGCGAATTCCCGGATCGACGGGGCAACCAGTCGGAGTATCTCGCATTCGCGCGCGGTCAGCGGCTGCCGGTCGTGCTGCCGGTCGTGCTGCCGGTCTGCCAACGGACCGGCGATGGGACCCGGCGCTGGACCCGCGGCCAGATCACCCATCGCGCCGAGCCGTTCGAGACCTGCACGGCCGGCGGCACTCTCCATCCGCGCCGCGTCCGCATCGCCGAGCGCCCAGCACGCGGCGCTGATCAGCATCCGGCACCTGGCCGCCTCGTAGGGGGGCGTCCAGCCGTTGCTGCCATAACGTCCAGGCCCGTCGCAGCCGCCCGATGGCCCCGCGAGCGTCCCCTTCGGCCAACCGCAGAGCGCCGTCGCCGAATGCGGCCAGCGCCGTCAGGAACGGTGCGCAGGGTTCGGTCGCGAGCGGTTCGAGGTCCTCCGCTGCGGCCCTGCGGCGGCGAGATCACCGACCGCCAGAGCGATCTCGATCCGGGCGGCCTGAAGGGCCGGTCGGGCGGGCGAGCGCGGATCCTCGCCCAGAGCGCGGTCCAGACCGGCCATCGCCGCGTCGGGGTTGCGCTGTGCCGCGCGGAGCCGCGCGAGGCCGGGCTGCACCTCCGTGCCGAGCTCAGCAGCCAGTGAGTACTCGCGATCGGCCTCGTCGAACCGGCCCTGCAAGCGGTGCAGTTCGGCGAGACGGTAGTGAGCCGAGCCGGCCGCGACGGAATGACCGAGCTGCCGGCACGCGTCCTGAGCGGCCGACATCGCGGCCGGCCAGGCGCCCTCAGTTGCAGTACCTCCGCCCGGTACACCTGGCAGGCGCCTCGGTACGGCACCAGGCCGGATTGGTCGTCGCACCATCGGGTCAACGCGCTGGTCCATTCCTGCGCGCGGCGAACGTCGAAATGATGCATGCACAGCACGATCGTCGAGCAGTAGGCGAACCCGACAAGTTGCTCCGCCACTGCCCCGCCGAGGACATGCACCATCACCTCGTCCAACGCCGTAACGGCATCGATCGGTTGCCCGGTCAACTCCAGACACCGTCCGCGCGCGAGGCCGGCGAGCACGAAAGCGTCCAGATCGCCGCTGCTCTCGGCGATCCTGGCCGCCTGCTCGAACAACGTCAGCGCGCCCTCTGGATCGTCCCGCTGGGTCATCATCGCGGCGGCACTCGCCAGCAGCATCAGTCCGGTGAGCGGCTCCTCGTCAGCGGTGGTGACCAGCCGCTGCAGCGTCGACAGCCACCCTGACGACCAGGCCAGGTCGCCGCGATTCTGCAAGTGGAAGCCCAACCAGAACGCGCATCGCACCGCGGCGGAGATTTCGCCCCCGGAGAGGTGAGCGTGGTATGCCCGCTCGCGGAGCGTCGTCGCCTCGTCGTCGTGACCCAACAGAAGGGCCGCGACGGAAAGCCGATCCAGTTCCTCGGGCGGCAAGCCGCCGGGCCGGCGATCCCGGTCGCTCAGCGCGGCGTATTCCGCACGCCAATCGTGAGGACTCACCAATCCACTGTGCCACTGTGCCGCCGATCGGCCGCCAATCTGTTGCGAAACCTGCCGCCGCTGCGCGCACGGGCCTTCGCCTTGCTGCACTGGGGACTTTCGCCCCTTCGGGTCGGAGCGCTCACCCGGCTACCGTTTGACATGTCGGGGGACGACCATCAAGAACGAAAGCCCAGATCGACGATAGGAACGGCCATGGCGCTGTCCAAGGATG
>JBBQGJ010000204.1:0-11687 GCA_038322925.1 Mycobacteriales bacterium | reverse complement strand
CGCCCCTCGGCGACGGGCCGCCTGTTTCGGTGGGGGTGCCCCCGGTGGGTGGTGCCCGCCGGTGGCTCGGCCACCCCCACGTCTCGGGCGGCGTCGCGTCTGTTGACCTGCGCTCGCCAGTCCGCCCAGCGGTCCGGAGCGCTCGTCACCGCGTCGGCGATGCCGGCCAGCGCGAGCCCGGCGTCACCCAGCACGCCGATGTCCGGACTCCGGTTCTTGCGCAGATCGTCCGCGCTCCGATTCGCCGACACCACGCAGGCGCTCCGCCGGATGTGCCGGCCGTAGTCCAGCCGGAAGTCGGCCGGAACGCCGGCCAGCAGCACGAAATCCGCCTCGCGCAACGACTCTCGTCGGCGATGCCGGGCCTGCAGCGGATGGTCCGCGCCGAGCAGGCCGCGGGCCATGCCGGAGAGATACACCGGTGCCCCGATCCGTTCCAGCGCGGCCCGTACCGGTCCGGCGATGCCCGGAATCACCAGGGCCTGGCTGCCGACCAGGACGACGGGTCGCCGTGCCGTCAGGAGCCGCCGCGCCGCCTCCCGCAGCCGTGCGGTGTCCGGCTGCGGTGGCACGACCTCGTCGGGCGGGGCGGCGTGGTGCGCTGCTGCGCCGCGGAACTGCCGGCGCACCCGCAGCGCGAGGTACGCCCGGACAGCCCGCTCCCGCGGCCCGCGTCCCGTCCGGGCGGCGCCGTACCACTCGCGGACGACGGATTCGTCGTACAGCAGGTCGACCGGGAGCTCGACGAAAACCGGGCCAGGGACGTCCTGCTGGCTGACCCGGAAGGCATGCTCGAGCGCGGGCACGATGTCCCTGACCCGCCGCACCCCCCGTGCCCACTTCACATGTGGGCGGAGCAGCGCCATCTGGTCGATGTCCTGCAGGGCACCCCGCCCCTGCAGCACGGTGGGCGCCGCGCCGCCGATCAGCACCACCGATGACTGCGCCAATTGGGCGTTCTTCACCGCGGTGACGGTGTTCGTCAGCCCGGGCCCTGCGGTCACGGCGGCGACCCCCGGCCGGCCGGTCAGCCGGGCCACCGCATCGGCGGCGAAGACGGCGGTGGCCTCGTGCCGGGTGTCGACCACCCGGATCCCATAGGCCTTCGCGCCGACCAGCACCGGCGAGATGTGGCCCCCGCACAACGTGAACAGCACGCTGACGCGCTGCGCCCGCAGCACCTCACCGACCAGATCCCCACCGTTCACGTCAGCGCCGACTTTTCGATCTGCCGGCAGGGCGCGGGTTGTTGTGACATGCGCTGATCCTGCCCTTACCGCGACCGGCCTCGCCGATCGACCCGTCGCTGGACGCCGGACCGCAGCCCTGCGCTCTCAACAAGATCGGACACAAAGAGGGCTGATCGGCCGGAGTTCACCATTATTCGACGTTTTCCGGAACCCGCGCGGCGTCACTCGAGCGGACAAATGACGCAGCAGGTTACTCTGGTTCCCCTCAGGGCCCTGAGGGGAAACGTCGTCGTGGTAGGAGAAATGTTATGCGGGTCAAAGATGTCCTGGCGCACAAGAGCCCCGGGGTGGCCACCGTCGAACCAGGGCAGTCCGTCGCCGATGTCGTCGCGGCACTAGCCCGGCACGGCGTCGGAGCCCTGGTGGTCAGCAGCGACGGCCGCACCATCGAGGGGATCATCAGCGAACGGGACGTCGTTCGGGCACTGCACAGCATCGGTCCCGCCCTGCTGCAGACGGCGGTTCGCGAGATCATGACGGTGAACGTGCACACCTGCGTGCCCACCGACGAGGTCGCCACACTCGCTCGGACAATGACCGACAAACGATTCCGGCACATGCCGGTGACGATTGACGGGGCGCTGGCCGGAATCTTGTCCATCGGCGATCTCGTGAAAAGCCGGATGGACGAGATGGAAACCGAGCACGATCAACTGGTGGATTACATTTCCTCGGCGCGCTGATCCCGGCCGCAGCCGGCGACGCAAGACCTGGCCGCCGGTCCGGGCGCAGCGCCGGCCGCGCCGGCCGCGCAGGCCGTGCCGCAGGCCGCGGAAGTCGGCGGCTGCCTCGTGCGAGCCGATCTTGGTGATCGTTGTTTCCGGCCTTTTCGTGTCGTGTCGCGACTCTGAAGGGCCACGGGGCTTGATCATGGTGGCCGGCTTGGCCCGGTAAGAAGCGCGAGCCGCGTGGGCGGGTGCCCACCCTGGGCCGCGCGGGGCCGCGGTGGCTGTCTACCGGTTGTCGACCTGCGGTGCCTACCTGTGGCCGCACGCATCGCAGCGAGCCGACGGTCATCACCGCAACAGGACCGTCCGGGGTCACCAGCACCCTTGGCGGTCCCCAGAAGGCGATCACCGAACTTTGGAACCGGGCGCCAGCGATGATCACGCGGTGCGCTTGACGTGTTCGCGGGTGGCCACCCCTTAAGCGCGCAAGTCCAGCGAAGCGGCACCCTATCCTGGCGCGGTGACGCAGATGCCCGGCGCCGGGCCGGCCGACGGGGCCTCGGGAGACCGCGGGCATGGCCGATCGACCGTGCGGCTCGGGGTCGACGTGGGCGGCACGTTCACCGACGTCGTCACGGTTAACCCGCAGGGCCGGGTGGCGACCGCGAAGGTACCGTCGACACCGGAGGATTCCTCGGCCGGGGTGATCGCCGGGTGGCTCGCGCTCGACGAGCACGCTGCTGGAGTGGCGGTCTTCGCGCACGGCACGACCGTGGCCACCAATGCCTTGCTGGAGCGTCGCGGCGGCCGCACCGCGTTGGTCACCACCGAGGGCTTCCGGGACATCATCGAGATCGGCCGGCAGGACCGTGCCTCGCTGTACGACCTGACCAAGCACCGGCCCACCCCGCTGGTGCCCAGGGACTTGAGGTTCGTGGTCAGGGAGCGGATGGGTCCGGCCGGCGTCGTGGTCCCGCTCGACCAGGACAGCCTGGCCACCGCCGTCGAAGCGGTGGCCGCGGCTGGCGTCGAGGCCGTCGCGGTGTGCCTGCTGTTCGGCTTCCTGCATCCCGAGCACGAGCGAGTGGTTGGTGACGCGTTGCACGAACGGCTGCCGGACGTCACGGTGTCGCTGTCCTGCGAGGTCCTGCCGGAGTTCCGGGAATACGAGCGGATGTCCACCACCGTCGCCGACGCTTACCTCCGGCCCCGGCTCAGCGCGTACCTGAGCAGGCTGGCGGCCAGGTCGGCCGAGGCGGGCCTGCCCGAACCGCTGGTCATGCAGTCGTCCGGCGGCGTGGCCGATGCCGGAACCGCTGCGCGCCAACCGTCGCGTTTTGTGCTGTCCGGTCCGGCCGGCGGGGTGGTCGGGGCGTCGTACGTGGCCGACCTGTCCGGGTTCCCGAACGTGCTGACGTTCGACATGGGCGGCACCAGTACGGATGTCGCGCCGGTGGTGGCGGGCCGGGTGCAGATGACCACCGAGTCGGTGGTCGCGGGGGTACCGCTGCGGCTGCCGATGGTCGACGTCCACACGGTCAGCGCCGGCGGCGGGTCGATCGCGTGGGTGGACGAGGGCGGCGCGTTGCGGGTGGGCCCCCGCTCCGCCGGCGCCGTTCCGGGCCCCGCTGGGTACGGGCTCGGTGGCCAGGAGCCGACGGTCACCGATGCGAACCTGGTCCTCGGGTACCTGCCTGACGGCGCACAGCTGGGCGGCGGGCTGGTGGTGCAACGGAACCTCGCCGAGCGGGCGTTGGCCGACCTCGCGGACCGCCTGGGCCTGGATATCCAGCAGGCGGCACTCGGTGTGGTCCAGGTCGCGGACACCGAAATGGTGCGCGCGCTCCGGATGATCAGCGTGCGGCGCGGGCTCGATCCGCGGGATTTCGCACTGGTGGCCTTCGGCGGGGCGGGGGGCCTGCATGCCTGCGCGCTGGCCGAGGAACTCGGCTGCCGCACCGTGCTGGTCCCGAGGGCGGCCGGCGTGCTGTCCGCGCTGGGGCTGGCGATCTCCGACGTCCGGCACGACTTCGTCCGGCCGGTCCTGCGCACGGAGGTGCCCGACGCGGATGCTGCGCACGATCCCGACCGGCAGGATCCCGACGGGCACGATCCCGACGGGCACGATCCCAACGACGAAGGCGACGGCCTGGCGGCCGCGTTCGCCGAATTGGAGGCGGTCGCGACCGCTGACCTGGATGGCCCGTCGACCCAGCGTCTGGCGGACCTGCGCTACGCCGGTCAGTCGTTCGAGCTGACCGTCTCCGGGTCGACCGTCGAGGAACTCGTGCGGGCCTTCCATGCCGAGCACGAACGCCGCTACGGCCACCGAATCGACGACGAGCCGGTCGAGATCGTCAACATCCGGTTGGTGGCCACGGTGCCCGGCGCGAGCCCCGACCTGCACGAACCCGACGAGCGCGGCGACGCGGTGGCGGGTCGCCGGACAGTGTTCACCGACTCCGCTGCGGTCCAGGCGCTGGTGCTGGACCGTGCCGCGATGGGGCGTGGGTCGCGGGTGAAAGGCGTTGCGGTGGTGGAGTTCGCGGAGTCAACCTGCCTGGTCCGATCGGGCTGGTCGGGTGCCGTCGACGAGGTGGGGACGCTGGTGCTCACCCGGGACGAGGGCAACCGAGCCGCGGCCGACCGGGTTCGGGCACGCATGGCCGTCGAGGAGAACCAGGAGGCGCGCCGATGAGCCTGGACCCGATCACCCTGTCGGTGCTGCGGTCGGCGCTGGCCGGGATCGCCGAGGAAATGGGCACCGTGCTGGTGCGCTCGGCGTACTCCTCAAACATCAAGGAGCGGCGGGACTGCTCGGCTGCGCTGTTCGACGTCTCGGGGCGGATGGTCGCGCAGGCCGAACACATCCCCGTGCATCTGGGTGCGATGCCCGAATCGGTCGCGGCGGTGATCGCCCGTGATCCGCAGCCGGGCGACGTCTGGATTCTGAACGACCCCTACACCGGTGGAACCCACCTGCCGGACATCACGCTGGTGAGCCCGGTGGACGTCAACGGCGAGATCGTCGGCTTCGGAGTCACCCGGGCACACCATTCCGATGTCGGCGGGATGTCACCGGGGTCGATGCCGGCCGGGTCGCGCGACCTGTGGCAGGAGGGTCTGATCATCCCGCCGGTCCGGCTCACCGACGACGTGCTGGCCCTGGTCTGCGCCAACTCCCGCACGCCGCGGCTGCGGCGGGGTGATTTCCGCGCGCAGGTCTCGGCCAACCGGGTTGCCCAGGTGCGGATCACCGAACTCGTCGCACGGTGGGGCCTGTCGACGGTGCTCGACGGGTTCGACGAGGTGCTGGCCTACGCCGAACGCCGCACCCGGGAGGCGCTGCGTCAGCTTCCCGACGGCGCCTACCGGGCGGCGACCGAACTCGAGGGCGACGGCGTCACCGACGACGACATCCCCATCGAGGTGGTGGTGACCATCGACGGCGACTCCGCCCGGATCGATTTCACCGGGACCTCACCGGCGGTCGCGGGCAACGTCAACTGCCCGCTCGCGGTCACCCGCTCGGCCTGCTATTTCGCGCTCCGGGTGCTGTTGCCCGAGGACGTGCCCGCCTGCGCGGGGACCTACGCGCCGCTCACCATCGAGGCTCCCGAGGGGTCGCTGGTGAACGCCCGTTCGCCGCACGCCGTCGTGGCCGGAAACGTGGAAACCTCCCAGCGCCTGGCCGACGCCGTGCTGGCGGCGTTGTCCCAGGTGGCGGACGTGCCCGCCGCGGGGGAGGGCACCATGAACAACACCGTCATCGGCGGCCGCGGGTGGACGTACTACGAGACCGTCGCGGGCGGCCAGGGCGCCTCCAGCACCGGCGATGGCCCGTCCGGCGTGCACGTCGGGATGACGAACACGCTGAACACGCCGATCGAGGCGCTGGAGCTCGAGTACCCGATGCGGGTCGAGCGGTACGAGCTCGTCGACGGCTCCGGCGGGACCGGAGCGCACCTGGGAGGCGACGGCATCGTCCGATCCATCCGGGTTCTCGAGGACGCCACCGTCAACCTGCTGACCGACCGGCGCCGGCACGCGCCGCCAGGTTTGGCGGGTGGCGGGCCCGGGGCCGTCGGCCGCAACCTGCTCGCCCGGTCCAGCACGGAATCCGCCGCTGAGCCGGCCACAGCGTCCGCCACAGCGAGCCCCACGGAACTGCCGCCCAAGGTCGCCCGCGAGCTGCGTGCCGGCGATGTCGTCACCGTCGTCACCCCTGGCGGGGGCGGCTGGGGACGCGAGACATGAACGCCGGTACTCGACCACTGCGCGGCCGACCGGCGGGTCCCGCGGACTCCGCGGACGAATCGGTGCTGGCCTGGCTGCTGCAGGGTGACCCGGCCATTCGTTGGCAGGTCCTGCGGGACCTCGCGGGCGCCGCCCGGGAGGACGTCGAGCGCGAGCGGCGCCGCGTCGCGAGCCAGGGCTGGGGTGCGCAACTGCTCGCGCGGCAGGACCCCGACGGTCGCTGGGCGGGCGCGCTGTACAGCCCGAAATGGATCTCCACCACCTACACGCTGTTGTTGTTGCAGCGGCTCGGGTTGCCGGCCGGTCACCCACGGGCGCTCGCGGGTTGCCGGCAGATCTGGCAGGGTGCGCACTTTCAGGGCGGCGGGCTCACTCTCGCCCGTTCCATCGGCCACCCCGAGGCGTGCATCACCGCGATGCTCGTCTCGCTGGCCTTCGGCTTCGACTATTGCGACGAACATCGCGAAGGCGCCGTCCGCTGGCTTCTCGGCCAGCAACTGGACGACGGCGGCTGGAACTGTCGGTCGGTGCGGGACGGCTCACGTCACGGGTCGTTCCATACATCGATCAGCGTGCTGGAGGCATTGCTGGAGTACGAACGGGCCGGGGGTGAGCTGCCGGTCGAAGACGCCATGCGCCGGGGCCGCCGGTTCTTCCTGGACCACCGGCTGTACCGGTCGCACCGCACCGGAGAGGTCGTGGACCCGGCGCTGCGCAGATTCCCGTTCCCGCCCCAGTGGCATTTCGACGTGCTGCGCGGTCTCGAGCATTTCCCCGCGGCGGGAGCGCCCGCCGACCCGGACCTTGGTGAGGCGATCGAGGTCGTCCGCCGGGCTCGTCGCGCGGACGGTGCGTGGCCGGTGTACCGCGGGTACTCCGGTCGGACGTGGTTCCTGATGGAGCCGGCCGGACCGAGCCGCTGGAACACCCTCCGAGCGATGCGTGTCCTTCGCTGGTGGGAAGCGGGAGCCGCATCCGACCCGCACCAGGTCCCGCAGGTCACAGGCCCTGCAGGCCCTTGACCACCAGCAGCACACCGATGACCAGGATCACCGCCGCCATCATGGCGGCGTTGTTGTCCTGCAGCCAGGTCCGAACGCTGCCGAGCGGACGCAGGATCCGCTCTCCCGCGATGAGGTACAGCAGCACCGGCAAGGTGACTGTGCTCGCCGCGACCACGGTGAAAACCGCGGTGGTGATGACGGTTTCGGTCGCGTCGAGGTCTGCGGCACCGATGCTGAGCCCGGCTGCCGCGGTCAGCAGCAGGACCTTCGGGTTTGCCGCGGACAGCAACAGACCCAACCGCAGCGCGGTAGGCGGGGTCAGGCGGTCGATGGACTGCATCCACGCCGGCGCATCCTGCTGCTTCCCGCGGGTCAGCCACCGTTGTAGGCCCAGCGCGAGAAGTGCGGCGCCGATCACGATCCTGGTCCAGGACGCCCACGTCGGTGGCTCGTCTGCCAATTCGACGATCGTGGCCAGGGAGATGAACACGCTCGTGGCGACCAGGACGCCGATCACCCATCCACCGACGAACCCGAAGCTCGTCGCTCTGGCCCGCGGCGTGAACAGCAACAGAATGGCCGGGATGATCGGGAACGGCGAAGCGGCCACCGCTATTCCGAGCGTCAGGACTTCGGTGATCACCTCGCCCGTGCCGGTCACCGGCTGCTCGGTACGGACTCGGCCGGCTCATTCCTGTGGGCGCTCACCTGCACAGAGTGCCTGGTCGACGGGCCGTTTCCTCCACAGCCGGCGGTGTGATGACGGCGACTCATGGCTGGCACGTCACCGCGATGCGGTGATCGGAGACCGTTTCCGCCCTCGATCGGTGAGGCCCGACCCGTCGCTTCGGGCCGCGGCCCACCCCGGGCGTCGTGTGCAGCGTGACCACCGGAACGGCGGTGAGCACGATGGCGACACCGACGATCTGCCCAGCGCCGAGCGACTGATGCAGCACTGCCCATCCACCCAACACGGCCACCACCGGGCTCAGCAGGGACAGGAAGATGATGGACCCGACCGGCAACGCCGCAATCCCGCGGAACCAGAGGGTATAGGCCAGCGCCGCCCCGATCAGCGCGAGATACCCGTACCCGACAAGGTTCTGGCCGGTCAACGGTTGGCTGGGCAGCCCTTCCGCGACGAGGGCGAGCGGCAGCAGGAAGGTCCCGCCGGCGATCAGCTGCCACGCCGTGGTGATCAGGGAAGTGGTGATCAGGGAAGTGGTGATCAGGGGAGTGTTGACCAACGGACGTTCCGGTTGACCCCATTTCTTGGTGAGCACGATCCCGCAGGCCATGCTCAGTACGCCGCCCACCGCGGCGGCGATCCCGATGGCATCCAGCCGGCCGTCTGCCTGCAGGACCTGCAAGGCCACGCCAGCGATGCCGGCCGCACCGGCGACGAGGCGCTGCCGGGTCAGCGACTCGCCCAGCACCCGCGCGGCGAGCAGTCCGACGACCAGCGGCTGGATGGCGCCGATCGTGGCGGCCACCCCTCCCGGCAACCGGTAGGCCGCGATGAAGAGGAAGGCGAAGAACGCCCCGATGTTGAGGGTGCCCAGGACCGCCGATCGCCACCACCATGCTCCCCGCGGAAGGGTTCGGGTGATCGCCAGCAACAGCAGGCCGGCGGGCAGCGCGCGGAGCACTGCCGCGGTCAGTGGTCTCCCGGGCGGCAGCAGTTCCGTGGTGACCAGGTAGGTCGTTCCCCAGGCCATCGGCGCCAGGGCGGTGGTGGCGGTTGTCCGCAGTCGATTGCTAAGCACTTAGCAAAAATAGCTCACCGCTTAGCGATTGTCTAGTGTAGATGTCATGCCAGCGCGGGTGAACCAGGACGGTGCCAGCCAGGACGGTGCCAGCCAGGACAGTGCCAGCCAGGACAGTGCCGGCCAGGACAGTGCCGGCCAGGACGGTGTCGACCGGATCGTCGAGCAGTGGGATGCGCAGCGGCCGGGGCTGGACGTTTCGCCGATGCACGTGTTCGGGCGGCTGGCCCGGGCGAACCGGCTCATGGACCAGCAACTGGACATCGCGTTCAGCCGGCACGGGTTGGATTCCGGGTCGTTTGACGTGCTGGCCACCCTGTTGCGCGATGGCCCGCCGCATCGATTGACCGCGGGTGCGCTGCAGCGCAGCGCGATGATCACCTCGAGTGCCGTCGCCCAGCGGCTCAATCGGCTCGAGAGCCGTGGGCTGGTCACTCGGAGCCCGAACCCGGATGACGCGCGTGCCACCGACGTGACGTTGACCGAGCGGGGGCGCGCGCTGATCGGCGCGGCCCTGCCGGATCACGTCGCGAACGAGCACCGGCTCCTGCAAGGCCTGTCGGCCCGCCAGCGGGCCGCGCTGGCCGCTCTGCTGCGATCCTTGATCCAGTCCATCGAGGGCGCCTCACCGCTGCCCCCGCCGGAATGACGCGTATAGGGTTGCCGGGACGGACGCGGGGTGTGCGTTGCAACTGCTCGCCCGCGGGCGACGCGTTGTTGGTCGGTCGGTTCGGGGGAAGTCCGTTCGGTGTGAGTGCGCATAGCTTCGCCCTTGGAGGTGAAATCCCTTGACCGGTGGCTGGGCGCCGGAGTCCTCGGAACCGCCCATCTCGCACGACCTTCCGGTCGGGTTCCGGGTCGGGCCCTACCGCATCGAATCGCTGCTGGGCCGCGGCGGGATGGCAGTGGTGTACGAGGCCACCGATTCGCGCCTGGAACGTCGCGTGGCGTTGAAGGTACTGATGCGGGAGCGTGCGGAGAGTCCGGAATTCCGCAAACGTTTCCTCCGCGAAGCGCATTTCGCCGCGTCGCTCGATCACCCGAACATCGTCCCGATCTACGACACGGGCGCCGAGAAAGGGCTGCTGTACATCGCGATGCGCTGTGTCCGCGGCGGCAATCTGGCCGCCCTGCTGCGTCGGGGTGGCGCGCTCGACTCAGGGCATGCCCTGGCGGTGCTCGCTCCGGTGGCCGATGCACTGGACGCGGCGCACGCCGCCGGGCTGATCCACCGTGACGTGAAACCGGCAAATATTCTGCTCTCCCCGGTGGCCGAGCGCCACGGCTATCAGCACGTGTACCTCGGCGACTTCGGACTCACCCGGCATGCAGCCGAGCTGACGAGTTTGACCGGCACCGGCAACCTGATCGGAACGTTGGACTACATCGCCCCGGAGCAGATCCGCGGCCAGTCGATTGATGCCCGGACCGACCTGTACGCCTTGGGTTGCGTTGCCTACGAATGCCTCACCGGCCACGCCGTCTTCGCTCGGGACGACGCGGCAGCCTTGCTGTGGGCGCACCTGAACGATCTCCCGGCACCCGTTTCCCAGCGACGAGCCGACCTTCGTGCGGCAGATCAGGTGGTGGCAAGGGCGCTCGCCAAGGACCCGAGCGAGCGGTACCAGTCGTGCGAGCAATTCGCGGTCGCGCTGGCCGACGCGCTACTGACCGATCGTCCCCGGCTGTCCGACACCGACACTGCCCAACGGGCCGTTCCCGCGGACATCCTCGAATTGGACCCCGAACCTTTCGCCCAGTCCGGCAGCGCCGGCCGCGGATACCAGCCGTCGGTCGGGATGTCCTATGGAGTAGGAGGTTTCGGCGACACCGGAGCTCCTTGGCCGTCGATGACGGTGCGATTGCTCACGGTGTTCCTGGTCGACGACCACGAAGTCGTGCGGCGGGGCATAGCGGACCTGCTGGATGCCGAAGACGACCTGACGGTGATCGGCCAGGCGTCGTCGGTGACCGAAGCCCTGGCCCGGATCCCCGCGATGCGACCGGATGTCGCGGTGCTCGACATGCGACTGCCGGACGGCAACGGGGTGGAGATGTGCAGGGAGTTGCGATCTCGGATGCCGGGGCTGCAGTGCCTCATCCTCACGTCGTACACCGACCAGGAGGCGATGGTGGATGCCATCCTGGCCGGCGCCGCAGGCTACGTGATCAAGGACATCCAGGGCATGGATCTGGTATCGGCTGTCCGCACGGTTGGTTCGGGCACGTCGATGCTCGACGTCAGGGCGGTGGCGGCGCTGCGCCAACGGATCAGTGCCGATGCCGCGCGCTCGGGCCCGTTGGCGGGATTGACCGATCAGGAGAAGACGGTGCTGACCCTGATCGGCGAGGGGCTGACGAACCGGGAGATTGCCGGGCGCACAACGTTGGGCGAGAACACCGTCAAGAAGTCGGTATCTGCATTGCTGACGAAACTGGGAATCCACCGCCGGGCGCAGGCCGCGGCTGTCGCCGGCAAGTTTCACGCTCACGATCGCCGACCCTGAGTCGTCGTCCGCAGGTTGCCTCCCGGCCGTGGTGGGTCTCGATCTTGATGATGAGACCCTTGCACCCCTGCAGGTCGCGGCGCACTTCATCGACCGGATGGTCCCGGCCGGACGCGGGAGCGCGGCTGACGTCGTGCCGCCGGGCCAGATCATCGCACCGTCGGTCCCTGCGGCTCGGCGAATCCGAACAAGCGCGCCGGGCTGTCCCACAGCACCTTCCGGCGATCCGCGGGAT
>JBBQGJ010000203.1:0-11693 GCA_038322925.1 Mycobacteriales bacterium | reverse complement strand
GCCACCGACGCGCCGGAATCCCCAGACCGCGCCCGCGCGGCCGAATACGAACTCGATCCTCCCGGCCGACTGACGGCCGCCCTGGACACACCAGCCGGCACCGGTCACCCACCAACAGCCGTTCGACACCAGCCACCTAGGTGTACCCCTGTCAACGCTTCGCTGCGCCCTCGCGGAACGCCAACACATGACTCGGGGCCACCGTGGATCGCTACTCCTTCGGTGTAGAGCGTTTCCATTTCCTCCTCCATGCCGGTTTATCCCGGCGCTTTCAGACAATCGCATTTCGCGGATGGCTTTCTCTTCGGGGCCATGGGGACTTAAGCAATCACCATTTTCCCAGGTGGGAGGCCATCCGCCCCATATCGCCACGCCGAATCACACCAATTCACGCGGTGCATCTAGGTTCAGCGCGACGCACAAGCGCTCGATATAGCGGCGCTGATGTAGTCAAATAGATCTCAGGCGGTCTCATCCGTTCACCGCCGAATCAGCCAGATTCACGGGGTTCTGGTCACAAATCTGGTCACATCATCCCGGGCCATCGCGTGACCGCCCGCGTTAGCTCAAAGCGCCAGCGTCGCGGCGGCGCCATACGCGTAGTGATAAGCGCGTCCTTCGTCCTGGCGAGCAGAGTCCGCCGGTCCAACGTGACATCGATGGCGACGCGGCCGTGCGACTCATAATGCGACCTCAGTTCTGCTGGTCCGCCTCGACCTGGACCGCGCCGCCGTTGCGTCCAGCAGTACCCAGCGAGCTGGGTGGAACACCCGGTCTGCTGGTCCGCTACGGCGTCACACGATGTTCCGAGATACCCGAGACCGCGGCCAGCAGCCGGTGGCTCTGCACCCACAAGTGGTCGTCACGGCACAGCCAATCGAGGCGCGCAACGCGAACACGTCACCCTTGTGACGCGCCCCCTGCCTCGCAGCAGCGGATGATGCACATCGGCACCAGGCCACCGCAAAGAACGCAGCGACACGTGCGTTCGGTCCGACGCCGACCGCAGCGGGGTCAACCGACGCTGCGGTCACTTCCCTGCCTGTATCGGTAATGCGGTTATCCGGAGGCGGCGGACCTCGTCCGGTCACACCCCCGTATTACCCCCGGTCGGTGGGCCCGCGTCGAGCAAGACCCACCGACCAACCCCACCAGCCCGGGCCTCACCGGCCGTCGCCCAGCGGGCGGACCTGGCTGCCCGGAAGCGGGCTGGGGTGGCCCGCCGCGGATTCCGGCACAGCGGTTCGCGGAACGGATGGCGCCGATCGGCGCCGAGATTCCGCGCGGCACCGCGGGAACCATGGACTGCCGGGCAGGACCAGAGGTCTTGCCGGGTCAGGCGTTGACCGCGTCGACCGTGTTGGCGTCCGGGGCCGTGGCGTGGTGGCCGTTGCCGGTGGTGATGGCCTGGTCGGCGCCGCCGCCGGTGTCGATCGCGATCTTGCGGGGCTTGGCCTTCTCCGCGACCGGGACCACCAATCGCAGCACGCCGTCCCGGTAGCCGGCCTGCACCCGGTCCAGATCCAGGTTGTCACCCAACACCAGCTGCCGGCTGAACACCCCGCGGGCCCGTTCCGCGGCCAGGAATTCGGTGTTCTCGTTCAACGGCGGGCGCTGTGCGGTCACCGTCAGCACGTTGCGTTCCACGTCCAGGTCCACCGCGTCCGCGTTCACCCCCGGCAGGTCGAACTCCACCACGAAATGATCGCCTTCCCGCCAGGCGTCCATCGGCATCGCCGACGGGCGGGCGTTGGTGCCCAGTAGCTGTTGGGTCAACCGGTCCAGGTCACGGAACGGGTCGGTACGCATGAGCATCACGAACCACCTCCCAGGTCCTTTCCTTTGACGTGTGTTCCGCACCGTCCGTATTTGTTACGGACGGAATAGATTTGTTATAGCACCGGCACCAGTGGCCTGCAAGGGCTCGAGCAGCGAAACATGTTTGTGGCCAGCGTCTTTGCGGGCCGTTCGTGGTCGCTGCCCTCCGGCAGGGCATGGACCTGGGACGGCGATCGCTGGGCCGGGGGTTGGTCTGCTGCGGCTGCTGACCAAGGCTGCGGCGGTGGGTGCGGTCCCCGGCTGCCGGGCACGCAACGCTCCGGTCGGCCGCCGACGGCCGATGCGACGTTCCTGGAACAGAAGCACCGATGCTCGATGGGATAGGGGAAGGCGGCCACCGGATTCACCGGTGGCCGCCCATCAGTTTTCGGGGTGACCACGTCACGCGGCCTGCTGCACGGGTGCGTCACGAGACGCGGATGCGGTGTCCCACTGGCGGGTTGTCCGCACGAGTTGTCGAAACGGTGCAGGCGACGTGGCGTGGCCACAGTCTGGGTCGATAGCTGCTGGGTTCGTTCCGATCACATCACCATCCCTTCAATTCACGGCAGTCCACTTTGGTACTCCGGCCTCATCCGGAGGTGATCGTTCCCGCCGCCACCGCCTGCCGGGTCGGTTCCCGGTTCGCCACGGCTTGGTGGTTCCGGATGTTCGCTGCCACGCCGCCCGGTCGGGCCGCGCGGCGGCAGTCATGCTGGGCCGCCCGATGGCCGGACCGGGGTCTCGCGAGGCTCGCTGACGATCGCGTCGAACTCCGCCTGCAGCCACTCCTCGTCCTCGCAGACCAACGCCCAAAAATCGTCGTCCACTGCCCCGGAACCGAGTGCCGCGCCGGTGTCCTCACGGCCGAGCATGCCTCTCACCCCTTCACGGTCATCCAAGAAGCCTGCTGATGTATGTCCGCTGGTGTAGATTCGGTATATCATCCGACACAGGAGATAGGCAAGCGGATCGAGGAAACTTTTGGCCGGCAACAGTTCTCGGGGATCCACGCCGCCCGGACCGGCCAGTGACGGCACCACCGGGGTGTACGGCATCACCGTCGCCGCCGAGCTGACCGGGATGAGCGTGCAAGCGTTGCGGCTCTACGAACGCAAAGGACTGCTCGAACCCACCCGCACCGCCGGCGGAACCCGCCGGTACAGCGACACCGACATCGCCCGGCTCCGCCGGATCGGAGTCCTGATCAACGACGGCATCAACCTGACCGGCATCGCCCGGGTCCTCGGCCTGGAAGCCGACAACGCCGGCCTCCGCACCCGCAACGCCGCACTGCTGGCCAGCAACACCAAACTCACCGCCGACACCACCGCCGGCCGGTCACCACGCCGGCAACGCACCGGATAAACCGCTGCAGCGACCCGGAGGCCGCGGAACCCGGGAACGGAACAGGCACCGATGCGTGCGCAGCACCGGCTCCCATCACCAGCGGGCCGTTGTCGTCGAGGTGATGGGTCGGCACGGCGGGGTGCCTGGCGCCGAGGGCGTCACTCGGCACAGCGGCGAACCGGCTGATGACCCGCGCCGACCACTACCCGGTGGTAGTGGTCGGCGCAGGGCCTCCAGGATGTCGTCGGGGTTTCCGTTCTTCTCCAGGAAGGCCGCGGCGCCGGCCCGCAGGGCCGCTGCGCGGCGGGAGCCGTCGATGCTCATCGCGACGACAAGGTAGCGGCGGGACAGGGTCTGGATCAGGGTGATGCCGTCGTCGCGGTGCGGCAGTTGCACGTCGATGAGGATCAGGTCGACCGGTCGGGCCGCCAGGGCGGCACAGGCATCACGGGCGGTGCCGACCGCCGCGGCCACGGTGAGGTCAGTGGTCGCGGTGATCAGCGCGGTCAGGGCGGCGCGGACCCGAGGGTCGTCGTCGACGATCAGCACCCGGCGCATCGTGGTCGCTCAGCCGACCGGGACGGCCGTACGGACCGGTGACCGCTTGATGACGACCATGGTGGATGCGGCCCGGGCCAGCACCATCGTCAGGGCCATCAGGACGAACGCCGCTGTCCAGGCGTCGGCGCCGGAGATGTGGTGCTGCATCGAGAACTCGCCGACGGCCCGGCCGCCGGGACCGGTGGCCCACTGCGCGAACGCGATCCGCCCGCCGATCACGGCGATCCACAACGCGGCGAACGCAGCCCCGGCGGTGATGACGGTGCCGGACCCGGTGCGGCGAATACGGGTCAACCCGGTCGCAGCCACCCCGAGCACCGCGCCGGCCGCGGCCCCGACGACCTCGAGCGGCACGTCGTTGCCGACGGTGGGGATGTCGGTCAGGAACACTGCGGCGGCAACGGCGACGATGAGCAGCGGGACCGCGAACGTTGCGCGGGTGACCGGCTTGCTGCCGAGGTTGCGGAGCAGCACCCAGCCCAGCAGGCCGAGGTTGAGGATCCATTGGGTGGTCGACATGATGTCGCCCCTTTCCGTGACGGGTTGGCGGTGTCACGGATGACTTTCCGCCGCCAACGGGCACGGCGAATCGGCTGTTGGACCGGTCTGGTTCTCGGCGCTGTGGCCGTCAGTTCTCGGCCGGATGACGTAGCGCGGGGACCACGGCACGCACGACGGTGCCGTGCCCTGCGCTGCTGGCCACCTGCAGGGTTCCCCCGGCGGCGTGCGCACGCTCGCGCATGGTGTGCTGGCCCAGGTGACCGGGCGCGGGTGCGGTGGTATCGAATCCGACCCCGTCATCGGTGACTGTCAGCACGAGATCCGCTGCCGCGTTGGTGATCTCGATCCGAACCTCGGTGGCCTGGGCGTGTTTGACCGCGTTGTTCAGCGCCTCCAGCGCCACCCGGTACAGGTGTTCCTCGGCGGCCGGATCGATCACCGGTCGCTCGGCCGGTCCGCGCACCGTGATGGTCAACCCGGTGCGGGCACCGATCGCGGCGGCCTGTTTCCGCAGGGCGGCGACCAGGCCCTCCTCGGCCAGCGCCCCGGGGCGCAGCGCGAAGATCAACGCGCGCAACAAGGCGAGCGCGCCCAGGGTGAGAGCACGGATCCGGTCCACCTCCACGCTGGCGGGTTCACCGGCGTGGATGCCGGCCGCCGCCAGGTGCCGCTGGGCGGTGCGGGCGTGCAGGGTCATGGAGAACAGGGCCTGGCTCACCGAGTCGTGCAGCTCACGGGCCAGCCGTTGCCGTTCCAGCAGGGTCGCGTTCTGCTGGGCCGCGCCGAACAGGTCGGCGTTCTGCGCGGCGACCGCGGCCTGGTCGGCCAACGCGGTCAGGAACGCCTCGTCATCGCCGGTGAGCTCGGTGCCGGCCGGCAGGTAGACGTGCAGCTCGCCGAAGCTGCGGCCCTGGGCACTGAGCGGGACCACCACGACGTCGTCCCACCCGGCGTCGACCCACAGCGGGCGCATGCAGGTGAACCGTTGCTGGGACAGGGCGTTCGTGCGGAATCCGCGCATCACCGCGATCGTGGGCAGGGTGTCCGCGGCCGCGTCACCGGGGTGCACGGCGGCCCAGGTCTGCCGCAGCGCTGCCTCGTAGCCGGCCGGGAAGGACTCGTCGGCGTACACGTCGACCCGCCCGGTCGCGGTGCCCCAGCTGATGATCGACGCCCCGGCCGCGCCGGGCACGGTGTCCGCCGCAGCGACCACCTGCCGCAGGGTGATCTCCAGCGGCTGGTCCACCGTCAACCCGGCGGTGATCCCGGTCAGCGACCGGACCCGCTGCTCCAGACGGTCGTAGGCCAGCACCCGGTCGGTGGCATCGGTGACGATGTCGACGAACCCGTCGACCACGCCGCCCGAGAAGGTCGGGGCGAACACCACATCCCAGTACGTGGTTACCGTCCCGTTCGACAACCGGTGCGCCGCTTGCCGGATCGTCTGCCCGGCCAGTACCGCGGTCAGCAGCGGGGCGATCGCCTCCTGGTTGTCCGGGATCAGTTCGTGCAAGGTGCGGCCCGGCGTGACGTAGTCCGCGGTGACTCCCATGTAGTGGACGAAGAAACCTGCCCACGTCCGGTTGCAGCGCACCAGTCGGGCGTCCCGGTCGAACACCGCGACGCCCATCGGGACCCGGTCGAAGAAGATGTCGACGAGTTGATCGTTCATCGAAGCGGCTGTGGGCGTTGCCGGTTCGGTGCGCGCGGTCGCGGGGAGGTCCGTGCTGGCCACCGGCCGGGTGGCGCTCATGCCCCGCCGGCCGGGGCGACGTCGACCAGTCCCTCGTTGACCGCCCACATCGCCGCCTGGGTGCGGCTGGCCAGGCCGAGCTTGCTCAGGATGTTCGACACATGCGTCCGTGCGGTCCGCTCCGTCACCCCCAGGTGCGTGCCGATCTGCCGGTTGGTCCCGCCCCGGGCGATCAGCACGATCACCTCACGTTCCCGCGGCGTCAACGCGGGGAACGCGGCCCGCCGAGGGGCCCGCATCGACGCGGTGAGCGCCTTGGCCGCGGCCGGGTCCAGGTGCACCTCGCCGCGCTGGGCGGCGCGGATCGCATGGACCACGTCATCGGCGTCGGCGTCCTTCAACAGATAGCCCGCCGCACCGGCCTCCAACACGGCCCGGATCTTGCCCTCCTCCAGGAAGCTGGTGACCGCGACCACCTCGACCTCCGGCCAGCGGCGTTTGATCTCCGCGGTGCCGGTGATGCCGTCCATCTCCGGCATCAACACATCCATCAACACCACATCCGGCAGATCCCCGCTGTTGGCCAGCACCGCCAACTCGTCCAACGCCCGGCGGGCGTTCGCGGCCTGACCGACCACCCGCATACCCGGTTCGGTGCCCAGATACGTCGCCAAACCGGTCCGGACCACCGCGTGGTCGTCGACCAGAAACACCGTCGTCTCCTGCTCCGCTGCCGGGTCCACCCCGGTCCCTGGCTGATCCGATATGACCCACTCCCTCACCGCGATCGCCAACCGGGCACAGCGTGCCACGCCGGTCCCGGATACGTCATCCGGCCGAGACCACCCCGGGCGAAAAGCCCACCCGGTGCCCTGCCGGTCGGCCGATCCGGGACCCGGCTGCCCCGCGGGACGCTCTACCCGCCCGCCACCACCGAAGGGAGCACGCCATGACCACCAACACCACCTCCACGCATCGCACCCCAACGACCACCACCGGCCAATCCCCTACCGGCCGGCTCGCCGGGCTGTGGGCGCGGCCCCGGGTCAAGGCACAACTGCTGTACGCCGCATGGATGGCAACCACCGCGGTGAGCGGCCTGGTCGTGAACCACCTGCTGCCCGACTGGTCCGGCCTGGCCCGGTCCTACGTCGCGATGATGCCGCTCGTCGTGCTCTCCACGATCCTGGTCATCCGGGTCACCGGCTGGCAGGACGCCGGATTCACCCGGCCCCACCAATGGCAGGAACTGCGGCTCTACGCACTGCCCACCGTCGTCGTCCTCGCCCCGATCGCCGCGGGCGTCACCCCCGTCGCACCCGGCATGCTCGCGATGCTCATCACCGGGTACGCCCTGACCGGGTACATGGAAGAAGCCATGTGGCGCGGTGTCGTGCTGCGGGTACTGCGGCCCACCGGCACGATGCAGGCCGTCCTCATCGGGTCCCTGCTGTTCGGCGCCGCTCACCTGTCGAACATCATGTTCCGGGAAAACGCCGCCCTGGTCGCCGCGCAAGCCATCGGCTCCTTCTGCGGAGGTATCGGCTACGCCGCACTCCGGCTGCGGACCAACACCATCTGGCCCGTCATGGCCCTGCACATGGCCGGCGACCTGATCGCCTCGATCGGTGCGCTGCCCAAGATCCCGACCCTCGTCGCGCACGACGTGATCATGCTCGCCCTCGGCCTGTACCTGCTGCGCCGCAACAACAATCACACCGACTAGCCACCCGTTCGGCCAACACCCACCACCAGTTGGTCGACTCCAGCGGGGGCACCCATCGATATCCCGCAGCTAAGACCTCCGATTTCGAGACCGTGCGCCCACGTGCAACGAGGGCGACGTCAACTGACCCATGGTTCACCGTGCCTCGGTATCAACAGGCACTGGTCAAGTCTGTCCCGCCGGAGGATCCCCCTGCGGAACGATGCCGATCAAGGCAGCGACGACTGCGAAATCGAGTCGCCACATCCTGTTTGGGGTTGGGCCTTCGGGACGGGTAAGCGTTGTGTTTCCGGTGCGCAAGTGTTGCCGGGAGGACCTTCGGCTCTGTGCCGCGCTGCCCAGAGGAGACAGGGTGACGAAGGGGCGACGCGAGATGCCCCCGGGGGAGGCGCGCGGTGATGTCGCGGGTCGTTCTGATCCTCGGCTGTTCCACGGGCATCGGGCGAGCGGTCATGGAGCGCCTCAGGGTCTCTGGGTGTGCGGTGGTGGCCACCGATCGACGTGCGGAGTCATTGAAGGGTGTCGCCGCTTCGACCGGGCTGGTGGATGTCACCGACTCGGCCGCCACGGATTCCTGCCGTCGCCGCGACCCCACGGCGGCACGGGCGTATCGACGTGCTGCTCAACGATGCCGGGTGCGCCGTCCGCGGAGTAATCGAGGAGGTCCCGGGCGCTGCGGTAGAGGCAATGGTCGACGTCAACGTCTTCGGCGTCTCGCGGATGGTCCGCCCGGTCGCTGCTGTCTGCGACAACGCGGCGGGGACTTTGTCCGACGGGAAGAGGGGCGATCACCTCGGCCTGTCGCGGCGGTCTGCACGGGCACCGGACGGTGAGCCGATCCGGGTGATGCGGGTGAATCGGTTGGCAAGCTGGCAGACCGGCGGAGGTGTTGAGGATGACCGTTTTTCGCGATCGGGTCGACGCGGGCCGTCAACTCGCAGAGCGGTTGGCGTTCCTGCGTGGTCAGGATGTGGTGGTGCTGGGTTTGCCGCGAGGTGGGGTGCCGGTGGCGTTCGAGGTGGCGGAGGCGTTGAACGCGCCGCTGGATGTGGTCGTGGTGCGAAAGCTCGGGGTCCCGTTCCAGCCCGAGTTGGCCATGGGCGCCATCGGCGAGGGTGGTGCCAGGGTGCTCGACGCCGACGTGTGCCGGCGCGCACGGATCAGCGAGGACGACCTGCGCAGCGTCCAGCGGCGGGAACGGGAAGAGCTCGACGCACGGGTGGCCAGCTACCGCCGGGGTCGCGAGCGCGTCGACGTGACCGGCCGTGTTGCGGTGGTGGTGGACGACGGCATCGCAACCGGGTCGACTGCGCGCGTGGCGTGTGAGGTCGCCCGTCAGCTCGGCGCGGCGAGGGTGGTTCTCGCGGTCCCGGTCGGGCCCTCCGCAACGCTGCGCGAATTCCCGGCGGCCGACGAGGTGGTCTGCATCTCCGCGGTTTCACGCTTCCTGGCGGTCGGCTACCACTACCTGGACTTCTCCCCGACCAGTGACGAGGAGGTGATCGTCCTGCTGGAAGCCGCGTCGCGCCGGGCGCTCGCCGCCTACCCCGGCGGCCGAGCCGACGCTGATGTCGACGTCGAGATCCCCGCCGGAGCAACCATCCTGCAAGGGCACCTGCATGTTCCCGACGCGGCCGCCGGCGTCGTGGCGTTCGCACACGGAAGCGGCAGCAGCCGGCACAGCCCCAGAAACAGGTTCGTCGCCGACGTGCTCTATCGGGCCGGCCTGGGCACCCTGCTGCTCGACCTGCTCACCCCGGACGAGGAGGTCGATCGCGCCAACGTGTTCGACATCGAGTTGCTCGCCGGCCGGCTGACCGCCGCGACCACGTGGCTCGGCACTCGGTCGGACACTGCTTCCTGCCGAATCGGCTATTTCGGCGCCAGCACGGGAGCGGGGGCGGCGCTGTGGGCTGCCGCGGACGCGGGCCCGCGGATCTCAGCGGTCGTGTCCCGGGGGGGCCGTCCCGACCTGGCCGGGCGACGGCTCGCGCAGGTGCAGGCACCCACGCTGCTGATCGTCGGAAGCAGGGACCAGACGGTGCTCGAACTGAATCGCCGAGCACAGGCGCAGCTGCGCTGCCCTCATCGCCTGACCATCGTCGAGGGAGCCACCCACCTGTTCGAGGAGCCCGGAACGCTGGCCGAAGCGGCGATGGGTGCCCGCGACTGGTTCGTGGACCACCTGCTGTCCAGCGGCATCGCGCACTGGGCGCAGGCACGCCGATGACCGAGTTACGACGCACCGCGAACGGGTTCGCGGTCGCTTCCGAGATCCGATCGCTGGCACGCCCGCTGACCGGTCCGGCCGACCTCGATCCGCTTGTCGATCGAGTGGGTGCCAGCCGGTTCGTCGGTATCGGCGAGGCATCGCACGGCACCCACGAGTACTACCGGTGGCGGGCGGAGCTGAGCCGTCGCCTCATCGAGGAACACGGCTTCCGCTGGATCGGAGTCGAGGGCGACTGGCCCGACTGCTGGCGGATCAACCGCTGGGTGCGGGGCCAGGACGATCAAGATCTCGACGCGTTCGGGATGCTCGCCCACTTCGAGCGATGGCCGACCTGGATGTGGGCGAATGAGGAGGTCGCCGACTTCCTGGGCTGGCTTCATGAGCGGAACCTCGCCCGTCCCGGGCAGGCGCGGGTGGGTTTCTACGGACTGGACGTCTATTCGCTGTGGGATTCACTCCGGAAGATCATTTCGTGGCTGGAGATCAACGCTCCGGACGCGGTGCCGACCGCGGTGCGCGCCTGGTTGTGTTTCGTGCCGTACCGCGAGGACCCGCAGGAATACGCCTGGAGCACGCGCCTGGTGCCGGAAACGTGCGAGGCCGACGTCGTCGATCTCCTGGTGGAGGTGCGCCGCCGGACGAGCCGTCTCGCGGTCGACGATGAGGCCGCCTTCGACGCCGCACAGAACGCGGAGGTGGCCGCGAACGCGGAACACTACTACCGGATCATGGTCCGTGGTGACCGCGAGTCCTGGAACATCCGCGATCATCACATGGCCGACACCATCGACCGCCTGGCCCGGCACCACGGGCCGGGATCGAAGGGGCTGATCTGGGAACACAACACCCATATCGGCGACGCACGGGCGACCGACATGGCCCGCGAGGGGCTCACCAACGTCGGCCAACTCATCCGGGAGCGGCACGGCCGCGATGGCGTCGCGCTGATCGGCCTCGCCTCCCACCGCGGTTCGGTGCTGGCCGCGGACGCGTGGGGCACTCCCGAACGCGTGCTCCCGGTGCCACCAGCCCGTCAGGGCAGCCACGAAGATCTGCTGCACCGCACGTTAGGGGCGCCGGCCGTTCTCGCCTTCGACGACGACCGGTCAGGACCCTGGTTGTCCGGCCGGCTCAGGCTCCGGGCAATCGGCGTCGTCTACCGACCGACCAGCGAACTCGGGAACTACGTCGTCACAAGGATGGGCGGTCGGTACGACGCCCTCATCTGGCTCGAGCAACCGCCGCGTTACGCCCGCTGCACCACGAACTCCGCCCGGCAGAACCCGAACTCGAGACAGAACCGACCGGATTCTGACCAGGATGCCCCGGGTCAGCTCTTGAGCTGGCCGTTCAGGAGCTGGAAGAACACCACGGAGGTCTGCCGGACGACATTCGCGCGGTGGTGGCCAACCTGGTAGCCCAGTCCCCGCCGGTCGCCTTCGCGGCATCCTCCTCGAGATCGAGCAGGTCCTGCGGCACCTTCTCGTAGCCTTCGGGCCAAAAGCAGCCCGTTTCCCTTGCCCTGGGCGGCGACCTGCTCGTTCACCTGCTCGACCCGCTACTGCCACGGACCTGGCCCCAGATCGCTCCTGAGACCAGCTCGGCGCCGGCACGTATGGCGATGATTCCGAGGAGGATGTGAATCCACCACCACGACCAGACCTTGAGGTTGAACACCCGTTGTCGGTCTTGAGCTGCCATCCGGCCTCGGTCCGACCGGTGCGGCACCGCAATGTCACGCCGTGGGCGAGCAGGTCGTGCAGCTCGGTGCCGAAGTACACGCTGTCCAATCGCACCGTCAGCTGCTCCAC
>JBBQGJ010000202.1:0-11702 GCA_038322925.1 Mycobacteriales bacterium | reverse complement strand
GCGGCTGCGCGGCGATCAGCGTGAGGAGAACAGCAGCACCACCGACCAGCGGTTGCTGGACTCGCGGGGGCCGAGCGACTGGGTGCACACCGACCCATGGCGGGTGCTGCGCATCCAGGCCGAGTTCGTCGAGGGCTTCGGCGCCCTTGCCGGTTTGCCGCGCGCGGTCACGGTGTTCGGCAGCGCGCGCGCCAAGCGCGGTTCGAAGGAATACCAGCAGGCCGAGGAGATCGGCGCGGCGCTCGCCGACGAGGGTTTCGCGGTGATCACCGGCGGCGGCCCGGGGATCATGGAAGCGGCGAACAAGGGCGCCAAGCAGGCCGGCGGGATGTCGGTCGGGCTCGGCATCGAGCTCCCGTTCGAACAGGGCCTGAACCGGTACGTGGACCTGGGCATCAACTTCCGCTACTTCTTCGCCCGCAAGACGATGTTCGTCAAGTATTCGCAGGCCTACGTGTGTCTACCCGGCGGGTTCGGCACGCTGGACGAACTGTTCGAGGCGCTCACCCTGGTGCAGACCAAGAAGGTCACCAAGTTTCCGGTCGTGCTGTTCGGTTCGGCGTACTGGGGTGGGCTGGTCGACTGGATCCGGGATTCGGTGGCCGCCTCCGGCAACATCTCGCCGCCCGACCTCGGCCTGCTGCACGTCACCGACGATGTCGACGACATGATCCGTGTGGTGCACGACGCCTACGCGGCTTGGGAGGCCGCGCACTGACGGGAGCCGCGGGCACGGACCGACCGGACGGGCGGGAGAACCGTGGACTCGCTCCGGCGTGGGAGGATGGCGCGCGTGTTGCGTTGGATCACCGCTGGTGAATCACATGGACCCGCGCTCGTCGCCGTGCTCGAGGGGCTGCCCGCGGGCGTCCCGGTGACGACCGCCGACATCGCCGTCCAGCTCGCCCGGCGGCGCCTGGGCTACGGCCGCGGCGCCCGGATGAAGTTCGAGCAGGACGCGGTCACACTGCTCGGTGGCGTCCGGCACGGTCTGACGATGGGCGGGCCGATCGCGGTGCAGATCGGCAACACGGAATGGCCCAAGTGGGAGCAGATCATGGCGCCCGACCCGGTCGACCCGGAGATCCTGGCCGGGCTGGCCCGCAACGCCCCGCTGACCCGTCCGCGGCCCGGTCACGCGGACCTGGCCGGCATGCAGAAGTACGGCTTCGACGACGCCCGGCCGGTGTTGGAGCGCGCGTCCGCCCGGGAGACCGCGGCCAGGGTCGCGCTCGGCACGGTGGCTCAGCAGTTCCTGCGCGAGGTGCTCGGCGCCGAAGTCGTCTCGCACGTGGTGTCCATCGGCGAGGGCGATGCGGTCGACGGCCCGCTGCCCACCCCCGCGGACCGGGACGCCATCGACGCCTCACCGGTCCGCGCCCTGCACCCGGACTCCACGGCCGCCATGATCACCGAGATCGAGGCAGCCAAGGCCGACGGCGACACCCTCGGGGGGGTGGTGGAGGTGCTGGTCTACGGCCTGCCGCCCGGGCTCGGCTCGTTCGTGCACTCCGACCGCCGGTTGGATGCGCGGCTGGCCGGCGCGTTGATGGGCATCCAGGCGATGAAGGGCGTCGAGGTCGGGGACGGGTTCACCACCGCCCGGCGGCGCGGCTCCAAGGCGCACGACGAGATCGATCCCCGCAATCCCGGCGTCACCCGGCGGTCCAACAGGGCGGGCGGTATCGAGGGCGGGATGACCAACGGCGAGGTGCTGCGGGTACGGGTGGCGATGAAGCCGATCTCCACCGTGCCCCGCGCGCTGGCCACCCTTGACGTCGCGACCGGCGAGCAGGCGGTGGCGATCCACCAGCGCAGCGACGTCTGCGCGGTGCCCGCCGCCGGGGTGGTGGCCGAGGCGATGGTGGCCCTGGTGGTCGCGGACGCGGTGACCGAGAAGTTCGGCGGGGATTCGGTTGTCGAGGTCCGGCGCAACGTCCGGGCCTACCTGGCGACGCTGGCCGACACCCTGCCGCTGGCCGGCGACCTGCTCGACCCGATCGGCCCCGCGTCCGGTTCCCGATGACGGCGCCCGGCCCGATCCCCGTGGACAGCGCGCAGAGCCGGACCGGGCCGGTGGTGGTGCTGGTCGGTCCGCCCGGCTCCGGCAAGACCTCGGTCGGCACGGCGCTGGCCCGCAAGACCGGACACCCGTTCCGGGACACCGACGCCGACATCGAGGCCACCGCCGGCCGCCCGATCCCGGACATCTTCGTGCAGGACGGCGAATCGGTGTTCCGTGCACTGGAACGCGAAGCGGTCGCGACCGCGCTCGCCGGCCATCCCGGCGTGCTCGCACTCGGTGGCGGATCGATCCTGGCCGAGCAGACCCGCCACCGGCTGAGCGGCCACCGGGTCGTCTTTCTCAGCGTGACCATGCCGACCGGGGTCAAGCGCACGGGGCTCGCCTCCAACCGGCCGCTGCTGGTCGGGGTCAACCCGCGCGCCACCTACAAGGCCATGCTCGATGCGCGGCTGCCCCTGTACCGGGAGGTCGCGACCATCGTGGTGCCCACCGACGAGCTGACCGTGGACGAGGTGGCCAGCGCGATCATCGACGGACTGGGTATCACCCGGCGGGAAACGCGTGAGCAGAGACTGAAATGACTGAAATGACTGGAATGACGGAATTGACAGCGGACATGTCGACCGACCCGGTGACCGTGCACGTCGCGTCCGCCGCGCCGTACGACGTGCTGATCGGCCGTGGGCTGCTGGGCGACCTGGTCGAGGCCGTGCGGGCCACCGGCGCCGGCCGGGCCGCGCTCATCCACCCGCCGACCCTTGCCGCGACCGCCGAGGTCATCCGCGACGCTGTCCGCGACGCCGGCATCGACGCGCAACTGCTGCAGGTGCCGGACGCGGAAGACGCGAAGAACCTCACCGTGCTCGGCTTTTGCTGGAATGTGTTCGGCCAGATCGGGCTGGGTCGGCGGGACGTGGTGATCGGGCTCGGCGGGGGGTCCGTCACCGACCTGGCCGGGTTCGCGGCCGCCACCTGGATGCGCGGCGTCAAGGTCGTGCAGGTGCCCACCACGTTGCTGGGCATGGTCGACGCCGCGGTCGGCGGCAAGACCGGCATCAACACCGATGCCGGGAAGAACATGGTCGGCGCGTTCTACGAACCGTCCGCCGTCATCGCCGACCTGGCCACCCTCGACTCGCTGCCGCCGCACGAACTCGTCGCCGGGATGGCCGAGGTGGTCAAGTGCGGGTTCATCGCCGACCCGCAGATCCTGTCCATCGTCCAGGCCGATCGGCAGGCGGCGCTCGACCCGGCCGGCACCCAGCTGGCCGAGCTGGTGCGCCGCGCCGTCGCGGTGAAAGCGGAGGTCGTCGCCGCGGACCTGCGGGAATCCAGCCTGCGGGAGATCCTGAATTACGGGCACACGCTGGCCCACGCCATCGAGAAACGGGAACGGTACCGCTGGCGGCACGGCGCCGCGGTGTCCGTCGGGTTGGTGTTCGCCGCCGAGTTGGCACGCGCCGCGGGCCGGTTGGACGACGACACCGCGGACCGTCACCTGACCGTGCTGGACGGCCTCGGGCTGCCGACCACCTACGACCCGGACGCGCTCGGGGAGTTGGTGACGATCATGGGTTCGGACAAGAAGACCAGGTCGGGAACCCTGCGGTTCGTGGTGCTGGACGCACTGGCCCGGCCCGGGCGGCTGGTCGGGCCCGACCCGGCGCTGCTGGCCGCGGCGTACTCGGTGGTCGCGGGTCAACCCCGAGGCGGGTCCGGCCGGACGGTCGACCTGTGACCGGGCCGGCGCCCGCGGCAGCGACCCGGGCCAGGCGGGATCGGTTGCGCGGCTTGCTGTGTACCGCGGGGCTGGACGCGCTGCTGCTCACCGACCTCATCAACATCCGCTACCTGACCGGTTTCACCGGTTCGAACGCCGCCCTGCTGGTGGTCGCCGACGACCCGGAAGACAGTGGGGACACAGCGGAAGAAGCCGGGGACATGACGGACGGTGCTGCAGCCACAGCGGACACCGGCCGGCCACGCACCCGGTTCTGCACCGACGGCCGGTACACCACCCAGTCGGCCGCCGAGGTTCCCGACCTGCCCCGGCTGATCGGCCGGCCGTGCGACCGTGCGCTGCTGGCGCTGGCCCCCGGCGGATCGGTTGGTTTCGAAGCCAGGTCGGTCAGCGTCGCGGATCACGCTGCCCTGAGCGCGGCGGCCGGCGAGGCGGCCGCGAAACCAGAGCTCGTACCCACCGTCGACCTGGTCGAGCAACTGCGGGCCGTCAAGGACGCCGCGGAGATCGACGCGCTGCGCCGGGCGTGCGAGGTCGCCGACCGCGCCCTGGCCGAGCTGATCGAAGCCGGCGGTATCCGGCCCGGCCGCTCCGAGCGCGAGGTGGGCCTCGACCTGGACCAGCGGATGCGGGTGCTCGGCGCCAGCGACCCGTCGTTCGAGACGATCGTCGCCGCCGGGGCCAACAGCGCCATCCCGCACCACCGGCCCACCGGCGCCGAGCTGGCCGTCGGCGATTTCGTCAAACTCGACTTCGGCGCGACCGTCGACGGGTACCACTCGGACATGACCCGCACCCTGGTACTGGGCCCGCCGGCGGACTGGCAGTTCGACGTCTACCGGCTCGTGCACGTCGCCCAGGCGGCGGGCCGGGACGCCGCGGTGATCGGGGCGAGCGGGGCGCAGGTGGATGCCGCGGCGCGTGACGTGATCGCCGAAGCCGGCCTCGGCGCGGAGTTCTCGCACGGTCTCGGCCACGGAGTAGGACTGCAGGTCCACGAGGCACCGAGCCTGGCGCGCGAATCGCCCAGTACGATGGCCCAAGACATGTGCGTCACCGTGGAGCCCGGGGTCTACCTGCCGGGGCGAGGCGGAGTGCGCATCGAGGACAGCGGCGTGATCCGCCCGGACGGGTACCACGTGCTCACGCTGACCTCCCGGGAGCTGTGCGTGCTGTAGCAGTCAAGCCGCGTTGTGGCAGGCCAGCGGGCAGCCTTCCCGGCCGTCCGACCATTGCGCTCGCCGGGCTTCGGCTCCGGCGCGAGCGCATCACACGAAAGGCAACAGGGAGAGCACCCATGGCTTCCACCAGCGACTTCAAGAACGGCCTCGTGCTCAACCTCGAGGGTCAGCTCTGGACGATCACCGAGTTCCAGCACGTCAAGCCGGGTAAGGGCCCGGCGTTCGTAAGGACCACGCTGAAGAACGTGCTGTCCGGCAAGGTCGTCGACAAGACGTTCAACGCCGGCGTCAAGGTCGACACCGCCACCGTCGACAAGCGCGACATGACCTTCCTGTACAAGGACGGATCGGACTTCGTGTTCATGGACGGCGACACCTACGACCAGATCAGCGTGCCCGCCGCCACCGTAGGATCGGCCGCGGACTACATGCTGGAGAACCAGACCGCGCTGGTCGCCCAGAACGAAGGCGTCGTGCTGTACGTCGAACTGCCCGCGTCGGTCGAGTTGATCGTCTCGCACACGGACCCGGGCCTGCAGGGCGACCGGTCCACCGGCGGCACCAAGCCGGCCACCCTGGAAACCGGCGCGGAGATCGCCGTGCCGCTGTTCCTGAACACCGGGGAAAAGATCAAGGTCGACACCCGTGACGGCCGGTACCTCGGCCGGGTCAACAGCTGAGCCCGGCGCAACCACACGTGTCCGCCCGCAGTAAGGCCCGCAAACGCGCCCTCGACGTGCTCTACGCCGCCGAGGCGCGCGGCGTCGACCCGTTGGTCGTGCTGTCCGAACGGATGGAGGTGCCCACCGGGCCCGACATCCACTCGTACTCGCCGATGGGGGACTACGCCGAATCGCTGGTCCGCGGGGTCGTCGAACATCAGGCCAGCGTGGACACCCTGCTCGCCGAGCACTCCCATGGCTGGACGCTGGACCGGATGCCGGCCGTCGACCGGGCAATCCTGCGGATCGCCGTCTACGAGCTGGTGTACGCCACCGAGGTACCGCCGGCGGTCGCCGTCAACGAGGCCGTTGAGGCCGCCAAGACGCTGTCCACCGACGATTCACCGCGCTTCGTCAACGGCGTGCTCGGCCAGATCATGCTGATCAGCCCCCAGCTGCGCGGCGCCTGACAGACCAAGTCCTGGCTCACTGGATTGGGGCAATCGAGCCGAAGCCTCCGCTCGGCGCCCGCCCGTAACGAAGCTCAGTCGAGCTCGGTACCGGCGGGGAGTACACCCCAATGGACCAACTGATCGGTGAGGTCCTCGGGGGTCATGTCATAGATAACGGCCAGTGACCGCAGGTCTTCCGACCGAATTGTCAGGATCTTGCCGTTGTAGTCACCGCGCTGTGACTGGATCGCCGCGGCGTACCGCGCCAGCGGGCCGGCCTGGTGTGCCGGCAGTTCGGCCAGTCGCTGCAGGTCGATCACGAGCTTGGGACTCGGTGAACCACGCCGGGTGGCCCTTGCGTCGGGCAGCAGTTCGGCGACCGGGACCCCGTAGAACTCGGCGAGTTCGGCGAGCTTGGCGACCGTGACGGCCCTGTCACCGCGCTCGTAGGAGCCGACGACGACCGCCTTCCATCGGCCTTCCGACTTCTCCTCGACGCCGTGCAGGCTCAGGCCCTGCTGCGCACGGATCGAACGCAGTCGCGCGCCCAGCGCATGTGCATAGTCTGCGGACATGAGGAACTCCTTGATCCCGACGAATAACCTCACTGTATACGCAGAGTAGTCGCTCTGTGCGTGCTAGTGCCAACCGAACGCGCCGGGCATCCGGAACGCCGATTGCCGCGATCGGGTGGGAATGGTCGCTGAGCGAGCACAGAGCGTCGATGTGATGCGGCACTCATTGCCCGCCGGTCGCCCGTCGGAGTTGCCTGGTCTGGGCGTCCCGGCCCCGTTGGTAACATGGCCAGGCATCGGTCAGCCTCTCAGCGCACCAGCGCTGGGCCGGCCAAAGCGTAGACATCCTTTAAGGACCGTCCGGTGAGGCGGGAAAGGAGGTCGCGAGGTGGCAACCGCGCGCCCGGTTCGACCCGCCGCTGGTGATGCCGTTCCCGGTGGTGATGGAGCCCCCGACGCACGTGTCGCTCCGCCCGGGGGTGTCCAGGAGTCCAGCTCCGAATCCAGCGCCACCGAATCCGCAACAGCCGGCCCGTCGCGGGAGATCCGCACCGAGATCCTGTCCCATTCGGACATCGCAAGGACCATCGACCGGATCGCCCACCAGATCCTGGAACGCAACGGCGACCGGCACGTCGTGCTGCTCGGCATCCCGACCCGCGGTGTGCACCTGGCCAGCAGGCTGTCCGAGCGGCTGGCCGCGTTCGCCGGCCGGCCGGCCGCTGTCGGATCGCTGGACATCACGCTCTACCGCGACGACCTGCGGCGGAACCCGCCCCGCGCGCTGGAGGAAACCAGGTTGCCGGACGGCG
Organism: Mycobacteriales bacterium; assembly: GCA_038322925.1. Lineage (GTDB taxonomy): Bacteria > Actinomycetota > Actinomycetes > Mycobacteriales > Nakamurellaceae > Nakamurella. The sequence goes on along the minus strand of JBBQGJ010000202.1, from coordinate 4,313 downwards.
GCATCGACGACGCGATCGTGGTGCTGGTCGACGACGTGCTGTACTCCGGGCGCACTGTCCGCGCGGCGCTGGACGCGCTCCGGGACCACGGCCGGCCGGCGGTCGTCCAACTCGCGGTGCTGGTGGACCGCGGGCACCGGCAACTGCCGATCAGGGCCGACTACGTGGGCAAGAACATCCCGACAGCCTTCGGCGACGACGTTTCGGTGCGATTGGTGGAGACCGACGGCTCCGACAGCGTCGAGTTGGCCAGGGCGGTGCCGACGTCTGGACCCACATCCCAGCCCACACTCCCGCCCACCTCCCCGGGCACACCGGGGCCGGGGGCTCGCACGGCGACCAGCACTACCGCACCACAGGGACGGGGGACACCATCATGACCTTGGCGATGCAACCCAGGGAACGCGCCGTCCCGGAATCCGGTCAGACCACGGCCGGGTCCGTGCGCGCCGCCGCCCCGCAGCTGCCGGAGGTGCGGATGCCCCGGCACCTGCTCTCGGCGGCCGACCTGGACCGGCCTACCGCCGAGCACGTGCTGTCCACCGCGCAGCGCATCGAGCAGGCCATGGCCGGCCGGGAGGTGCGCAAGCTGCCCACCCTGCGCGGCCGCACGGTGGTCAACCTGTTCTACGAGGACTCCACCCGGACCAGGATCTCCTTCGAGTTGGCGGCCAAGCGGCTGTCCGCCGACGTGATCAACTTCTCGGCCAAGGGCTCGTCGGTGTCCAAGGGCGAATCGCTCAAGGACACGGCCTGGACCCTGCAGGCCATGGGTGCCGACGCAGTGGTCTGCCGGCACTCCTCTTCCGGTGCGCCGCAACAGCTTTCGGCCTGGGTGGACGGCCACGTGATCAACGCGGGGGACGGTACGCACGAGCACCCCACGCAGGCGCTGCTGGACGCCTACACGCTGCGCCGGCACCTGGGTGGCCTCGATGGCCGGCGAATCGTGGTCGTCGGTGACGTGCTGCACTCCCGTGTCGCGCGATCGAACGTGCTGCTGCTGTCCACCCTCGGCGCCGAGGTGATGCTCGTTGCGCCGCCGACGCTGCTGCCGGTCGGGGTGACCAACTGGCCGGCCGTCGTTTCCTACGACCTGGACTCGGCACTGGTCGGCGCGGACGCGGTGATGATGCTGCGGGTGCAGCGCGAGCGGATGAGCGGCGCGTTCTTCCCCACCGAGCGCGAGTACAGCCGCTCCTACGGGCTGGACAGCCGGCGTCGTGCGCTGATCGCCGAACACGGCGTCGTGCTGCACCCCGGTCCGATGAACCGCGGCATGGAGATCACCCCGCAGGTCGCCGACGGCGCCGGGTCGGTGATCGTGGAACAGGTGGCCAACGGGGTCACCGTGCGGATGGCCGTGCTCTACCTGCTGCTCTCCGGTGAAATGGATAACACAGCCACCGCGACCGACTCTGCTGGGGGACTGGCATGAGCACGTCGATGGGTGGGAAGCCGCGCCCGGTGCTGATTCGCGGCGCGGCGCCATACGGCGAACAGACGCAGGATCTGTTGCTGGCCGGCGGCGTCATCGCCGCGGTCGGCGCGCAGGCGGCCACGGATCCGCGTGCCGCCGACGCCGAGACCGTCGACGGCGCAGGGTTTGTCGTGCTGCCCGGGCTGGTCGATCTGCACACCCACCTGCGTGAGCCGGGCCGCGAGGACGCCGAAACGGTCGAGACCGGTTCCCGCGCAGCCGCTCTGGGTGGGTACACCGCGGTCTTCGCGATGCCCAACACCGACCCGACCGCGGATACCGCCGGCGTGGTCGAGCAGGTCTACCGGATGGGACGGGAGGTCGGACTGGTCGACGTGCACCCGATCGGCGCGGTGACGGTCGGACGCAAGGGCGAGCGGCTGGCCGAGCTGGCGGCCATGGCGTATTCGGCGGCCCGGGTGCGGGTGTTCTCCGACGACGGCGACTGCGTCTCCGACCCGCTGCTGATGCGCCGCGCGCTGGAGTACGTCAAGGCCTTCGACGGGGTCATCGCCCAGCACGCCCAGGAACCCCGGTTGACGCAGGGCGCGCAGATGCACGAGGGCATCGTGTCAGCGCGGCTCGGCATGGCCGGCTGGCCGGCGGTCGCCGAGGAGGCGATCATCGCCAGGGACTGCCTGCTGACCGATCACGTCGGTTCCCGGCTGCACGTCTGCCACCTGTCCACGGCGGGCTCGGTGGAGGTGGTCGCGGCGGCGAAGAGGCGCGGCACCACCGTCACCGCCGAGGTCACCCCGCATCACCTGCTGCTCACCGACGAGCGGGCGGTCGGCTACGACCCGGTGTTCAAGGTCAACCCGCCATTGCGGACCGCATCCGATATCGGCGCGCTGCGGCAGGCGCTCGCCGACGGCGTGATCGACATCGTGGCCACCGATCACGCCCCGCACGCCAGCCAGGACAAGGAAACCGAGTGGGACAACGCCAGTCCCGGCATGCTGGGACTGCAGACCGCGCTGTCGGTGGTGATCGAGACGATGGTGCGGCCCGGCCTGCTGGACTGGCGCGGGGTCGCCCGGGTGATGTCCGAGGCGCCGGCCCGGATCGGTGGCCTGCAGGATCAGGGCCGGCCGCTCGCGGTCGGTGAGCCGGCCACCCTGGTGCTCATCGCCCCGCAGGCGGTGTGGACGGTCGATCCCGACGCGCTGGCCTCGCTGTCCAGGAACACCCCGTATGCCGGCATGCAGCTGCCCGGCCGGGTGGTGGCGACCTATCTGCGTGGCCGGGCCACCGTCTCGGCCGCCGCGTTGGTCGGGGGCTGAGCGGTGGAACGCTTCTGGTTGACCCTGGCGGTCCTCGCGGTGTGTGTGCTGGCCGGCTACGGGCTGCTCGTCGGCTGGCGGCATCGCGCGCAGCGGCAGGCAGGTCTACCCGAGTTGCCTTCCGTGCCAGAGGATTTCGGGCTGGCGCTGGCGACCCCTTTGACCGGTCTGTACGTCTGCACCACGACGGCCGGCAACTGGCAGGACCGGATCGTCGCGCGCGGACTCGGCAGGCGGGCGAACGCCACCGCGGAGCTGACCGCCGACGGCGTGCTGATCGACCGGATCGATGACGACGCCATCTTCCTGCCGGCCGGGTCGCTGACCGCGGTGGGGACTGCGCCCGGGATCGCCGGCAAGGTGATGGGCCTGCCGAACGGCGTGCTGATCGTCAGCTGGCGGCTCGGCGACGTCGAGCTGGACAGCGGTTTCCGCGCCGACGATCCGCAGCTGCAGGCCGACTGGATCGCCGCGGCCGGCGCGCTGATCGGGACCGCCCGCAGAGCGGACGATGCCGGTGCGGACCAACCCGACCTGCCCGCCCGCCCCGATGGCGGGGCACCGACCAGCAACGGAGCACCGGCATGAACTCCGGCCCGAGTACCGGCCCGACACCGGACGTACCCGCCGTGCTGGTGCTCGAGGACGGACGGGTCTACCGCGGCACCGGCTTCGGCGCCACCGGCTCGACGTTCGGCGAAGGGGTGTTCACCACCGGGATGACCGGCTACCAGGAGACGCTCACCGACCCGTCCTACCGCCGTCAGGTGGTGGTCGCGACGGCGCCGCAGATCGGCAACACCGGCTGGGTGGCCGGTGACGGTCCTTCGGTCGGCAACGGGCCGGAGAACCCGTCGGACAACGAGTCCGCGGCGATCTGGGTGGCCGGATTCGTCATCAGGGACCTGTCCCCGCGCCCGTCGAACTGGCGGTCGACGACCACGCTGCCGCAGGAGATGGAGCGGCAGGGTGTCGTCGGTGTCAGCGGTGTCGACACCCGCGCGCTGACCCGGCACCTGCGCACGGCCGGCGCGATGCGCTGCGGGATCTTCTCCGGTGCCGCTGTCGGCGAACTCCCCGACATGCTCGACCAGGTGCGGGCGCAGCCGCCGATGGCCGGCGCCGACCTCACCGGCGACGTCAGCACGCCGAGCATCTACACGGTGCCCGCGCAGGGCTCCGAACGGTACTCGGTCGCCGCGATCGACCTGGGCATCAAGGCCAACACCCCGCGACTGCTGGCCGCGAACGGCATCCGCACCCACGTGGTGCCGGCCTCGATCACCGTCGAGGAGATCGAGAACCTCGGTGTGGACGGCGTTTTCCTGTCCAACGGGCCGGGCGACCCGGCCACCGCCGATGCCATCGTGGAACTCACCCGGGCCATCCTGGACCGCCGGATCCCGCTGTTCGGTATCTGCTTCGGAAACCAGATCCTCGGCCGCGCCCTCGGTTTCGGCACCTACAAGCTCATATTCGGGCACCGCGGGATCAACCAGCCGGTGCGAGATCACGGCACCGGGCGAGTGCTGGTCACCTCCCACAATCAC